>JALYTV010000020.1 GCA_030854105.1 Verrucomicrobiota bacterium
AGCCTGGGTAGGGCGATGTCCCCATGCTTAAGAATCGGATGCGAGACGCGCGGTGCGCGTGTTTTCGCCGATTTTAGCCCGTCCCAGCCGTAAGCTGTTTCCCCTTGGCCAGCAACGCTTTCTCTTCCGGGAGCAGCCTCGCCTGCTCCGCTAAATCGAGAAATTCCCGACCGTTCTTCAAGTCACCGTTAGCCGACAGGATCAGGCCGTAATACAGCGCGACCGCAGGTTGCCGTAATTCGCTCTTGGGCACCTCGGCAAACGCTTGCAGTGCCTGTTTCAACTCACCTTTCATATAAAGGGAATAGCCGTAGGTGGACGCGTAGATGGCGCTCTTCGGGTCGCGCTGATGGACCTCGTAGGCCAATTTGTGGGCGCGGTCGAGGTCCAGCCCGAGCAGAAGCCCCAGTTGCGCCATGTTATTCATCGCCGGCGCATCGTCTGGATGCCGCTCCATCACATGTATCATCACGCGATAAACCTCCTGCGTTTCGCCCCTGTCCGCGTAGTAACGATAGAGCGTCTCCAGAGTCTTATCGGCCAGCTTGGGATCCTTGGTCGCTACCCAGAGCAAATCGAGCGACTCCGCTTCCCAGCCCCATTTCAGCGCGAGCGATGAAAGCAGGATGACTTGCTCCGCGCTCGAGTTGGAGACTTTATGCACCGCGTCGGACCATTGCTGTTTCGATTCCGCGACATTGCCCGTTTCGCGATAGGACCGGGCCAAGAGAGCGTTGCGCATAAAATCGAGCGGGCCCCACGTCGCGCCTTTCAACAAATCTTCCAGGCCTTTCCAATCCTTCGCCACCACCAGCGTGTCGGCTAAGGTTAGCGGCAACAATTTTTGCCCAAGCAAATCTTTCGCCAATGTCTTGATGTAAGCCGCGCCCTCCACCGCGAGGCCTTGGGCATTCATCCACTGCAGCAGACTGCCCACGTTATTCGGGTCGCTTCGCGCTTCTTTTTGCAACGTAGCTAGCATCTCGTTCCAGCTCGCGTCGTTCGTCGCCCGCAGCGCGCTGAGCAGCAGCAGACGATCCGAAAAGGTGTGATCGGGTCGGCTGTCGAGCGCTCGCGCATATTTCAGCGCGGACGGGAAATCGTTTTTCTGAAATGAGATTTGCGCGAGCCGCCGCTGGGCTTCCTGGCCGACCTGCGGATCGTTCTGCAGTTGCTCGAGCACCTGCACACCACCAGCGCGGACGGCCGGGTCTTTCAACGCCGATTGGATGGACGCGAGCACGAACGCGTAGGTTTTGTTCGCCGGATCGAGGCGGTTCGCTTCCTCCATTTCCTTCTGATACGAGGCGGCATCGTGTTCCAGGAGACTGATATCCGCGACGAGCGCGTGATACTCGGCATTATTGCGATCTTTCGGCGCCACCAAATTGACGGCTTCCCGGCCCGATTTGGCATCGCCAAAACGAATCGCCGTCCGCGCCCACGCGGTCAGATCGTCCGCGCGCCGCCCCACCAGCTCGACCACGCGTTTCCGGAAGTCGACCGCGGTGCGCAGGTTCGTGCGCTCGGCGATGGTCCCGAGCACGCGATTCGCCTCCGCATTGTTCGGATTAATTTGCAGAGCGCGTTGTGCGTTCAGCGAGGCGCGTTTGTAATCGTGCTGGCCGACGAACGTGTGCGCTTGCGTCAGCAGCCGCCGCTCCTGGTAACCGTGGAAAACGCGCAGACTGCCGTAACCCGCCACAGCCAACACCAGCACGATGCCCGCGATGAAGAGGAAAACCTTGAGCAACGAACGCTCGATTTTGTCGGTATATTGCTCCATTTTTCTAAACGATTTGCGCTACAGGTGCGAAGTCAACGTCGCCGTGTCCCTACACCATCTTATATCTCGCCACAGAAAGCAGCGATCGCGCCACTACGGTACCGGCTTGCAAGTTGCTTCGCATACAGGCGCATGACCGCTGTCCCGCGCCCCGCCCCGGCTCCGGCCGCTAATATCTGGTTCGCCGCCATCGTCGTGCTCGCGCTCTGGACGGAGGTGGCCTCGCGTCTGCGCTTCGAGTGGTCGGTCAATCCTCAATACGGCTACGGCTGGGCCGTGCCTTTCGCCGCGCTTTACCTTCTCTGGCGACGATATAATAGCCGACCCGATCCGCAGCCGACGCGCTCGCGCGGTTTGATTGTCGTCGGCGCGCTGTTGCTCGCGTTGATCCTTTTGCCCACGCGCCTGATCAGCGAAGCAAATCCCGACTGGCGTCTCCTCAGTTGGAGCATGAGCCTCGCTGCAGTCGGCGTTTCACTCGCGATCGCTTACCTCATGGGCGGCGCCAGTTGGCTGCGCCATTTTGCTTTTCCGTTCTGCTTTTTTCTCATCGCCGTGCCGTGGCCGACGCAGTTCGAGCAATTCGTTATTCAAGGACTCATGCGCATGGACGCGGCGTTCAACGTGGAGCTGCTAAACATGGTCGGCATCACCGCGCTGCAACGCGGCAACGTCATCGAAATCGCGACCGGGCTCGTCGGCATCGACGAAGCTTGCACCGGCGTCCGCTCGCTTCAGGCCACGCTCATGGTTTCGCTTTTCTTCGGCGAATTCTACGGCTTCAGCGCGTTGCGGCGGTTCGTGCTCGTCATCGCCGGCGCGGTGCTGGCGTTCGTCTGCAATCTCGTGCGCACGTTCATTCTGGTATGGGTCGGTGCGGAACGCGGCATCGACGCCATCAAGAGCTGGCACGATCCCGCCGGCTTCACCATTTTGATCGTCTGCCTCGTCGGCCTTTGGCTCACGAGTCTCTGGTTTCGTCGCGGCGCGAATACGCCGGACGCGCCGCCGTCCACTTCGCCCGTGCCAGCGTCGCCGCGCTTTCTCCTGAGCGCGCTGCTTGTCATCCTGGTGTGCGCGGAAGCCGGCACACAGTTTTGGTACCTCAGCCGCGAACGCCACCTGCCGCGTTCCAGCGCCTGGACAATCGCGTGGCCGACGGACGCCAGCGGTTACAAGGAAGTGCCGATCGCCGAGAGCGCCCAGGATTTACTGCGCTACAACGATGGCGGCGGCGCGACTTGGACTGGTCGCGACGGGCACGCGTGGAATCTCTATTTCTTCCGCTGGCTGCCTGGGCGCACCGCGGGTTTGTTCGTGAAAAATCATCGGCCGGATATTTGTTTGCCCGCGAGCGGACTCACGCAACGCGGCGCGGCGGATTACAGCATCGTCGACGTCAACGGCATTCCATTGCCGATGCGCAGTTACACCTTCGACGCCGGCGGCACGCCGCTGCACGTTTTCTACTGCTATTGGGACGGCAGCCTGCCCGATCCGAAGACGATCAATGAGGAAAACTGGACCGCGCGCGGCCGTCTCAAAGCGGTGGAAAGGGGGAAGCGCGATATCGGCACGCAAATGCTGGAGCTCATCGTCGCCGGCTACGCCGATAAAACGCGGGCGACCGAAGCCGCGCGGGCGCAACTCTCCGCGCTCGTCCATCGCAATTGAAGTTTTTCTCGCGGGCGAAGGCGTCGTCTCGCTAACTTTGCAGGCGATGAAACTCGCGCGGCTCATTCTCTTCTCGCTCATAGCCAGCGCGCTCATCACTTCCGCGCAAAACGCGTCGTCTCACGACCGGATTCGCGTCGCGTTCTGGAATATCCAATGGTTTCCCGGCCGTCATCCCGATGCCGCGCCATCGGCAGAACGCGCGCAGATTAATTCCGTGCTCGCCGATTTTCATCAGATCGACGCCGATGTCGTCGGCCTCGAAGAAGTGCGCGATTTCGACAAAGCGGGCGTCGCGGTCAGTCCCCTCGCCAATTTCAAAGTCGACGTTTGCGCCGATTTCCCGCCGCGTGAAAATCAGAATGTCGCGCAACAGGTCGCGCTCACGAGCCGTCTTCCCGCCCTGAGCGCGTGGTCGGAAATGTGGCAGGCGCACGGCCCCATGACGCCGCCGCGCGGCTTCGCATTCGCAGCCTACACGATCGCGCCGCAAAAATTGCTGCTCGTTTACGCGCTGCACCTGAAAAGTAATCGCGGCGAAATCGCCGAGGACATCGCCATTCGCGAGGAAGCGATGCGGCAACTTTGCGCGCACATGGACGCGATGGAAAACGCTTACGGCAAGCTGGGGGAAATCACTTGGATCGTCGGCGGCGATTTCAATACCGCGCCCGACGACCCGCGCTTCGCCACAGAGAAAACGACGCACCTGTTGACCGCGCGCGGATTTTCCTGGTGCTGGCAAAATGTTCCCGCCGCTGACCGCATCACGTTGCCGCCGGACAAACGCTTTCCCGCCGCCTGCTTCGACCACATCTTCTATCGCAACGCGAAACTGCTTTCCGCGCGCGTGATTCCGACCTCACCACAATCCAGCGATCATCGCGCCGTCTGGGCCGAGCTGGAATATTGATCGCCCTTTGTAGCGGCGATCTATGACTGCCGACAAAACGTCCGCCAGACGAAGATTCGGCCAAGGCAAGGTCCGAAAGCAATTGTAATCGGTGGAACGCGATCTCCGAGCGCGTTTCGATTTGAGCGACCAATCGCGCCTTTCGGCCAGCCATCGCGCTCGGAGTGCGCGATCCACCTTCGCCGCCAGACGAAGGGCGCCCACAAACGCTAATCCAAGAATTTCCCGGGATTCAAAATCCCGTTCGGATCGAGCGCATTCTTGATCTTGTGATGCAATCCGCGCGCGATGTCGCTCGTCGCCTGCGGCCACCATCGTTTCTTAGCCAGCCCTATCCCGTGCTCACCGGTGATCACGCCGCCAAAGGCCAGCACTTGCGCGAACAATTCGTCGAGCGCGTGCCGCACGCGTTCGCGCACGGCCTCGTCGCGATTGTAACGATCGGCCATGATGTTGACGTGAATATTGCCGTCGCCGGCGTGACCGAAACAGGCGATCGGAAAGCCGGAGCGTTGCGACAATTGCTCGGCAAACGTGATCAAATCCACGAGGTGACTGCGCGGCACCACGATGTCCTGATTCAATTTCGTGAGGCCGGTGGCGCGCAAGGCGTTGCTAAATTCACGTCGCAGCGCCCAAAGCTTTTCGCAATCGGCTTCCACGGTCGCGACTTCCAGCGAGATCGGATTTTCCTTCTCCACCAGCGCGCGCAATTGCGCCATTTCCACGCGCACCGTTTCCGCCTGGCCGTCGACGTCGACGAGCAAATGCGCGTTGCCTTTGGGCACGCCGCCCGCCTGCGTGTCGTGGCGCGCGGCTTCGAGTGTGAAATGGTCCGCGATTTCGAGTGACGCTGGCAGGAAACCGGCTGCGAAAATCTTTTGCACGGTCGCCGCTGCGATCGACATCGTTTCGAACGACGCCGACAGCGTCGCGCGCGCAGGCGGCAGCGGCAGCAGTTTCACCGTGATCTCCGTCGCGATGCCGAGCATTCCTTCCGAGCCGACAAACAGCCCGATCAGGTCAAACCCGGTTTTGTTTTTATGCACGCGACCGCCGGTGCGCAGCACGTCGCCGTTAGCTAGCACGATCTCCAGACCGGTGACGTAATTGCGCGTGACGCCGTATTTCAAACAACGCGGCCCGCCGGCATTCGTCGCGATGTTCCCGCCGATGCTGCAATGCTCGAGACTCGCCGGATCGGGCGGATAAAATAATTTTTGCGCGCGCGCCGCGCGCTGCAACTCCGCCGTGATCACGCCCGGTTCCACCACCGCCGCCGCGTCCTCAAAGCTCACCGCTTTGATGCGATTCATCATCGCGAGCGACAACGCGATGCCGCGTCGTACCGGCACACAACTGCCGACGTAACCGTAGCCCGCGCCGCGCGCGGTCACGGGAACTTTTTCAGCGTTCGCGAATTTAAGCAGCGCGCTCACATCCGCCGTCGCACGCGCGAAGACGACGACTTCCGGTAATTCGGATGCAAACCATTTGTCGCCGCTGTGCTCGGCGAGAACCGTCGCGTCATCGCTCACCGCTTCACTTCCAAGAAGCGTAACGAGCGTTTCTCTTAAATCGGAAATTGGCAATCGAAAATCGGCAATCCCTACATCCCCATGATCTGGTAACCGCCGTCGACGTAGAGAACCTGCCCGGTGATTGCCGCGGCGCCATCGCTTGCCAGGAAAACGCCGGTCGCGCCCAGCTCGGATCCTTCGCAACTGCGCTTCAACGGCGCGCGTTCCTGATAATGTTTCAGCATCGCGCTAAATCCCGAAATGCCGCGCGCGGCCAGCGTGTTCATCGGGCCGGCTGAAATGCAATTCACGCGAATTTTTGTCGGCCCAAGATCATAGGCGAGATAACGCGTGCTCGCTTCCAGCGACGCTTTCGCCACTCCCATGACGTTGTAATGCGGCACCACTTTCTCCGCGCCGTAATAACTCATCGCGATAATGCTGCCGCCGTTCGTCATCAACGGCGCCGCTTCGCGCGCGAGCGCCACCAGCGAGTACGCGCTGATGTCGTGCGCTGTGCGATATGCTTCGCGCGTTGTGCTCAAGAAATCGCCTTCCAACGCTTCCTTCGGCGCGAATGCGACGGAGTGCAGCAGTAAATCCACGCGCTCCGTTTGTCCGCGCACTTTTTTGAAAAATTCCGCGATGTCTTCGTCCTTCGACACATCACAGGGCCAAAGCGCTGCCTCTGCCCCGAATTCGCCCACCAGTTCCTCGACGTTTTCTTTCAGCCGTTCGCCCTGATAATTGAAAATCAGCCGCGCGCCCGCCGCCGCCCACGCTTTCGCGATCGCCCAGGCGATGCTGCGCTTGTTCGCGACTCCAAACACGACGCCCACCTTCCCCGCCAAGACTTGGTTCGTCATAAACGAGCACGATACGCCAGTTTGCACCCTCGCAAAGGCGGCTTGTGCTCTCGGCGCGAGCGCGAAAGGATGAATCCATGCGCCCCCTCGCGCGCGAACATCCCTGCGTATTCGGTAATCTTTCGCAATGCCCGCCTCGTCTCGTAAAGTGATCATCGTCGGCGCCGGTCCCGGCGGGCTGGCGTCCGCTGTGCTTTTGGCCGCAACGGGAACGCGCGTGCGCGTGATCGAGCGCCTGCCGATGCTCGGCGGTCGCACGTCCACGCTCGAAGCAAACGGCTTCAAATTCGATCTCGGGCCAACGTTTTTCCTCTATCCGCGCGTGCTGGAAGACATTCTCAAAGTGGCCGGCACGTCGATCGCGAAGGAGATCGAAATGGTGCGGCTCGATCCGCAATACCGCCTCACTTTCGGCAACGGCGGCGAGATGAATTGCACGCCGGACGTTGCCAGAATGCGCGCGGAGATCGCACAGATTGCGTCGGCTGATACAGATGGCTTCGAGAAATTTCTCACGGCCAATCGCCGCAAGCTCGCGCGCATGGAGCCGTGCCTTTCCCGCTCCTTCAATTCCTGGCGCGATTTGCTTTCGCCGCATCTCCTTAAACTGCTACCCGCGCTTCAGCCGCATCTCTCCGTCGACCAGCATCTCCGGAAATTTTTCAGCGATCCGCGCGTGCGCCTCGCCTTTTCCTTCCAATCGAAATACCTCGGCATGTCGCCGTTTCGGTGCCCGAGCCTGTTCTCGATTCTCTCCTTCCTCGAATACGAATACGGCGTCTTCCATCCCATCGGCGGCTGCGGCGCGATCACGCGTAAACTGGCCGAAATCGCGCGCCAGCTCGGCGCCGAGATTCAACTCGACGAGCCAGTCGAGCGCCTGCTCATCGAGAAAGGACGCGCTCTCGGCGTGGTGACGACGCGCGGCGAGTATCGCGCCGACGCCGTGGTGGTGAATGCCGATTTCGCGCGTGCCATGAAACGCATGGTACCGAACGACCAGCGCAAACGTTGGAGCGACGAAAAAATCGCGCGCAAAAAATTCTCCTGCTCGACCTTTATGATGTATCTCGGCATCGACGGACGTTACGAGCTGCCGCATCACAACGTTTATATTTCCGCTGATTACGAGCAGAACCTCGACGACATCGAACGCGCTCACGTCCTTTCGCGCGATCCTTCTGTTTACATCCAAAACGCGAGTGTCACCGACCCGACTCTCGCGCCCGCGGGCATGAGCACGCTTTACGCCCTCGCGCCGGTGACGCATCAGCATCCAAACGTCGATTGGTCGCGCGACGCTACCGGCTTCCGCGCGCTTGTCTTGCGACAAATCGCCAAGGCTGGTTTCCGCGATGTCGAATCACGCATTCGCTTCGAGCGCATCGTGACGCCTGACGATTGGGACCAGCAATACGAAATTCATCTCGGTGCGACCTTCAATCTCGCGCACAATCTCGCGCAGTTGCTGCACCTGCGTCCGCACAATCGCTCCGAGGATGTGCGCGGCATGTATCTCGTCGGCGGCGGCACGCATCCCGGCAGCGGGCTGCCCGTCATTTTCGAATCCGCGCGCATCACGTCGCGCCTCATTTGCGAAGACCTCGACCTCGAGCCGCCGAGCGAACGTCAGCCAGCGCGCTCCTCCGCTTCCGTCGCCGCATGATCGACCTATCTAAAACTCAAACGTCCGCGCGCGACCACGGCGTCATCGCCCGCGCGCTGGCGTCAGCCCGGAGCGCGCAAACAAAATGGCGCGAAATTTCCGTTACTCAACGCGCGGAAATCATCGGGCGTCTGCGCCACGCGCTGGCGGAGAACAGCGACGCGCTCGCGGAAAGCGTCGCGCAAACCACCGGCCGGCCCGCGAGCGAAAAAATCGTTTCCGAACTTCTGCCGCTCATCGAGGCCGCGCATTGGTTGCAAACGGAAGCGCCGGAAATTCTCAAAACACGCTACGAAGGAAGACGAGGCCGTCCGCGTTGGCTCGGCGGCGTCACTCTCGAAATCAGCCGCCGCCCATTCGGCGTCGTCCTCGTCGTCGCGCCGCGAAATTATCCGCTCTTTCTTCCCGCCGTCAACGCGTTGCACGCGCTCGCCGCCGGCAACGCCGTGCTCTTGAAGCCCGCGCCGAATTGCACCGCGACCATCGCGCGCTTCCGCGAGATCGTGCTGTCTGTCGGCCTGGACGCGGCGCTATTCCAGATTCTTCCCGAGAACGTCGAAGCCGCCGTCGATGCCGTGCACGCCGGCGTCGATCTCGTGGTCTTTACCGGCTCATCCACGCACGGCCGCGAATTGCTCCAGCATCTCGCACTGCACAACACGCCGTCGATCATGGAGCTCTCCGGCGCCGACAACGTTTTCGTGCGCGCCGACGCCGATCTCGCGCGCGCGGCGGGCGCCATCGCATTCGCGCTCGACTTGAACGGCGGCAACACCTGCATCGTGCCGCATCGCGTTTACGTGCATGCTTCGGCGAGCCGAGAACTTCGCGCCCGCCTCGCGCAACTCGGCGCTGCGATTCCGCTGCACGAAGTCGCGAGCGACGAGGAAGCGGTCGCTCTCGTCGCGCACGATGAATACGGACTCGGCACTTCGATTTTCTCGACCGATGAAAAAGCCGCGCGCGCGCTCGCGAAAAAATTGCCGACGGGTTTCGTCACCATCAATGACTTGATCGTGCCGACGTCCGATCCACGCTTTCCCTTCGGCGGCGTACGCGCCAGCGGTTTCGGCACCACGCGCGGCCGCGAAGGTTTGCTCGCGCTCACGATTCCGCACGCGCTCGCGATTTCGCGCGCCAAACGTTTGCGTCATCTCGATCCTCTGCCCCGCAACCCACGCGAAATTTTCCTCGCGCTCGTCTCCCTCTTGCATGGACGTAGCTGGCGAAAGCGCGGGCGCGCGTTTTTTAAATTGATGAAAGCAGCCAGGAAAAATCGTCAGCCGACACGATCATGAACGTCGGCGTCGTCGGAGCAGGACTTGGCGGACTCGCGGCGGCGTGCTCGCTCGCCACGCGCGGGCATCGCGTCACTGTCTTCGATCAGAACGCTTGGGCCGGCGGCAAAGCTGCTCCGCTCGTGCGCGATGGCTTCCGCTTCGACATGGGGCCGACCATCGTGACGATTCCGTCGGTGTTGCAGCGCATTTTCCGCGAAGCGAATCGCGATCTCGCCGACTACGTCGCCCTCGTTCCGCTCGACCCGCAGTGGCGCTCGTTTTTTGACGACGGCGCCACGCTCGATCTTGTCGCCGACGAGACAGCAATGCGCGAAAAGCTGAACGCGTTTTCAAAAAATGCGCGCACGTCCGACGGCTACGCGCGCTTCCTCGATCTCGCGAAGACGTTGCATCGCATCTCCGCGAATTGGTTTTTCTACCGTTCCATCGGCGGTCTGCGCGACATGTTCGACGCCGGCAACATGACGCAGCCGGCGACATTGAAGGATCTGTTCGCGATGCGCATGGGTCGCAGCGTCGCCAGCACCGTGCGCTCATTCATTCCCGACGCACGCGTCGCGCAAATGGTCGATCACTTCACGCAATACGTTGGCTCCGCTCCGGACGCATCGCCTGCGGTGCTTTGCGGCATCGCGCACATGCAGACGAGCGAAGGCATCTGGTATCCGCTGGGCGGCACGCGCGCGATTCCCGTCGCGCTGGAGAAACTCGCGCGCGAACTCGGCGTCGCTTTCGAACTCGGGCGCGCCGTCGCGCGACTCACCAAGTCAGCCGACACGATCACCGGCATCGAACTCGCAGACGGCGAGAAATTTTCTTTCGACGCCGTCGTCTCGAACGCCGACAGCGTGCGCACGCATCGCGAGTTGCTCGGCGGCGTGCGCGCGTTTGATCGTCGTCGCAAATATGAGCCTGCCTGCTCCGGCGTCGTCCTCTACCTCGGCCTGCGCAAACGTTTCCCGCATTTGCTGCATCACAATTTCGTTTTCTCGCGCGATCCGCACGAGGAATTCGATTTCATTTATCGCAAAGGCGAACCCGCGCCCGATCCGACCTGCTACGTTTGCGCGCCCGCCATCACCGAGCCCGCCGTCGCGCCGCCCGGCGGCGAGGCGCTCTACATTCTCGTGCACACGCCGTATCTGCGTCCGCATCATGATTGGAAACACATGCTGCCGGATTACCGGCGCGTGATTCTCGACAAAATGAAACGCACCGCCGGCGTCGACCTCGAACCCGAGATCGTGACCGAAGAGGCGCTTACGCCCCAGGATATTCACGATCGCTACCGGGTGTTAGACGGCGCGATCTACGGGCTCGCCAGTCACGGAAAATTTCTCGGCGCGTTTAAACCCGGCAATCGCAGTCCCGATTTCAGAAATCTTTATCTCTGCGGCGGCGCGGCGCATCCGGGCCCCGGCATGCCGATGGTGATGATGTCGGGTTGGATCGCGGCCGACACCCTGGACCAGGATTATCCGGCGGGAAGCAAACCCGTCGCGGCGCTCGCATGAACGCGCTGGCTAACGTCGCAGCGCGCCCGACGCCTCGCGGCGTGCGTCTGGTGGCGTTGCCGGCGATCTCGCCGTGGCGGCTGAAATTTTTTCGCCATTACGCACGCCGCCATCTCGCGCGGCATTTTTATTCGATGCGCCTTCTCGGCGATCGACCGTCAGCCGACGCGCTCAGCGCGCGTGTTATTTTTTGCAATCACGCTTCATGGTGGGACCCACTAGTGCTGCTCGCACTGGCCGCGGAATTTTTTCCGAACCGCGAAAGCTTCGCACCCATCGACGCCGCCAGTCTCTTACGCTACGGCATCTTCCGTCGGCTCGGCTTTTTCGGCATCACACCCGGCACGCGCGCCGGCGCCATCGCGTTTCTAAACATCGCCCGCACCATTCTCGAAAAGCCGAACGCCATGCTTTGGCTTACGGCGCAGGGACATTTCGCCGATGCGCGCGTGCGGCCCGTCGAACTGCAACGCGGCCTCGGTCATCTCGGCGCGCGTTTGCCCGCGACCAAATTTTTGCCGCTCGCGCTCGAATACACTTTTTGGGAGGAACGCTTGCCGGAAGTTCTGCTGCACTTCGGCGAGCCGATTATGAGCGACGGCAGCGCGGACGCGTTGACGCTGCAATTCGAGAGAGCATTGGAGACGGCGCAGGATGAATTGGCACACGCGTCGCTGCGACGCGAGCCAACTGAGTGGCACAGCTTGCAACGCGGGCGCGCCGGCAGCAGCCGCATTTACGATGCGTGGCGGCGACTGCGCGCACGGTGCCGCGGCCAGAATTTTTCCGATTCGCATTCAGACAAATGATCGCGCTGTCTATCATCGCACTCGCGCTCGCCGCGGGCCCGGCGATTTCGTTCTGGCGAAATCTCAGCGCGCTCGATCGCGCTCCCGCCGCGAACGGCGCCGCTCGAAACGTTTCCATTCTCATTCCGGCGCGTGATGAAGCGCTCAACATTCACGCCGCCGTGGTCGCCGCGCTCGCGAACGACGGCGCGGAGGTGATCGTGCTGGATGATAATTCGTCCGATGAGACAGCGCGCCTGGTCGAAGAATTAGCGAGTCCGCGATTGAAACTTGTCGCCGGCAAGCCGTTGCCGCCGGGTTGGTGTGGGAAAAATTTTGCGTGCGCGCAACTCGCGGCCGCGGCGACGCGCGAGCTTTTGCTTTTCGTCGACGCCGATGTGCGGCTCGCGCCGGATGCGGCAGCGCGCATGAGCGCGGAGGCGACGCGCCGTCGCGCGAAAATGATCAGCGGCGTGCCGCGGCAATTAACTGGCACGTTCTCGGAACGTTTGCTCGTGCCGCTGGTGCATTTTGTTTTGTTCGCGTTTCTGCCGTTGCGCCGCATGCGCGGGTCGCGTCATCCCGCCTTCGCCACGAGCTGCGGACAACTCGTCATGGTCGACGCCGCCGCCTACCACGCCGCCGGCGGCCATAGCGCGATTCGCAATTTCATTCACGAAGGGCTGATGTTGCCGAAGAAATTTCGCGCGCGCGGATTCCATACCGATCTCTTCGACGCCACCGATCTCGCGACCTGCCGCATGTATCGCAATGATCGCGATGTCTGGCGCGGGTTCGGGAAAAACGCGCACGAAGGGCTCGGCGCGCCGGCGCTGATCTTGCCGGCGACGCTCGTGCTCTGCGGCGGGCAGGTGCTGCCGTTTCTGCTGCTCGCGTTTGCGCAAACACCGTTCCAGAGCGCGGTGTCTGTGAGCGCGCTGCTGTTTGCTTTGCTGCCGCGATTTTTGGCGGCGGGAAAATTTGACCAGCGCGTGACCGATATCTGGCTGCATCCGTTCGCGGTGATCGCGCTGCTTGTGATCCAATGGCGTGGGCTCGCGCGCTACGTGCGTCGGCAGCCGGCGACGTGGAAAAATCGCCGCTATGCTTCCTCTGCCGCGGGCGCGTGAGCGGAAGCGCGCAGAAGATGCTGAATGCCGCGCAATGGAATGATGACCCAATCGGGCCGGTTATTCAGCTCGTAACCAATTTCGTAGATCGCTTTGTCGAGCAGGTAAGCCTCCAATAGCAGATGCAGATCCGCCTCGCTCGCGGGCAGGAACGACGCGGCGCGCGCACTGCGCAGATACGCGCCGAGAAATTCGCTGCTCATTTCGCGATACCAGATATCCGCCCAATGCTCGAGGAAATCGACGTCCTCCGGGCGCACGGTTGCTTGCCAAAGGCCGCTGTAAGCCGCGTATTGAAACGAGCGCATCATGCCGGCGACATCGCGCAAGGCGGAGCGCTTCATTTTGCGTTCGCCCAATGAGCGCGCCGGCTCACCTTCGAAATCGAGAATGACGAAATCCTTGCCGGTGTAGAGCGCCTGCCCGAGATGATAATCGCCGTGAATGCGAATCTTCATCGCGACGGTGCGGCGATCGAGCACATGCCGTTCGCGGGCGAGAATGATTTGCTCTGCGTCGAGCAAGCGCCGCGCGTCGTCACGAAATTTTTCGGGCAGCGCCGGAATTTTTCGACGAAGAAGATCGAACGTACGCTTGAGCGAGGCGCGCATATTTTGAAAGACTGAGCGCTGCGCCAGGGCGTTGAATGGTTCCGGAGCAAACGCGCGATCGTCAGCCACCGAGGCCAGCGCCAAATGCATTTCGGCAGTGCGCTGACCGAGCAGCTTCGCGCGCTCCGCGTAGATCGCGCCGACTAATTCGGGCAGAAGCGTCTGGCGCGAGAGAGGCGTTTCCTGCAATTGCGATTTGCGCGCGAGGACGCGTTCGTAATATCGGCCGACGGCATCGAGCGTCATCATCCACGCATCGCTCTCCGCGTTGACCGCCTGCTGCAGGAGCCCGACGACGACGGGCTCGCCGCGTCCGCGCCGATACTCCAGCGCGCCGTAGAACGACGGCACATTTGGAAATTGCGCGCGCGTAGTGAGAAAGCGCGTCACTTCCACGTCGGGATTCGCGCCATCTTCCAGCCGTCGATAGAGCTTCAGGAATGTTTTACCGTCAAACACCATCGACGAATTGGTTTGCTCGGCGCCGTGCAATTTCGATTGCTCCGGTGGTCCGTTCAGGATCGCGCGCGTTTCCGCCGGAGCGGAGCCGACGAGCTCGCCTTCGCGTCCACGCGCCCGCTCGTCCTGCGCGATGAAAGCGAAAAGTTTTTTGCGAAACGCATCGTCCCACACGGCGTCGCACAGAAATTTTTTCCCGAGGCGCGCGATGACCGCTGACGGCGACGACTGCAATAGACGCGATCCGTCGTCAGCCGACACGATCTGCACCGGCAGCGAATACGATTCGCTGGCGGCGTCAATGTAGTCGACACGCAAAATCCAGAAAGCGATCGACGCCAGGCCGGGCATGGGAATCACTTCGGCGACTTTTACCTGGCGCAGCGTGCGCGCTTTGCCGCCGAACCAGCGGCATTGCCGCAAATAATCCGGCAGAACGTTTCGCTCGATGGCCTCGCCCTGCTCGCGCAGAAGCGTTTCGAGGTCGGCGCTCTCCGCGAGCGTGGGGAGGCTGCGCTTTTTGCCGTTGCCGGCATGACGCGGCTGCGCTTGGATGCGGAACCAGAAATATCCATGCGGCCCGAGCGTGAGCGGATACGACTTCGAACCGATCGCGGGAAAAATGTTCTGGCTGAAAACTTCGCGGAGGATCCGGCCTTTGAATCGCGCCAGATCGAGCTGCGCCGGTTGCGCGAAGCGCGACAAATTGACGACGACGAGAATGGTTTCGTCCTCGTGCTGGCGCACGAACGCGAGCACTTTGGGATTATCCGGCGAAAGAAACTCGAGGGTGCCACGTGAGAAAGCTTTGAAATTTCGCCGCATGGCGATGACGCGCCGCGTCCACCACAATAGCGACGACAGATTCTTCTGCTGATTTTCGACGTTGATCGCTTCGTAGTGATACTCGGGATCGATGATGATCGGCAGGAAAAGCTGCTGCGGATTCGCGCGCGAAAAGCCGGCGTTGCGATCGGACGACCATTGCATCGGCGTGCGGCAGCCGTTGCGATCGCCGAGGTAAATGTTGTCACCCATCCCGATCTCGTCGCCGTAGTAGAGCACGGGCGTGCCTGGCATGGAGAAGAGGAGAACGTTCAGCAGCTCGATCTTGCGGCGGCTATTCGCGAGCAAAGGCGCGAGGCGGCGGCGAATGCCGAGATTGATGCGCGCGGTCGGGTCGGTCGCGTAAACGCGCCACATGTAATCGCGCTCTTCGTCGGTCACCATCTCAAGCGTGAGCTCGTCGTGGTTGCGCAGGAACATCGCCCACTGGCAATTCTCCGGAATCGCCGGCGTCTGCTCGAGAATGTCGAGAATCGGAAAGCGATCCTCCATCTGCAGCGCCATGAACATGCGCGGCATGAGCGGGAAATGGAAATTCATGTGCGACTCGTCGCCGTCGCCGAAATACGTGACCGCGTCTTCCGGCCACTGGTTGGCTTCCGCCAGCAGCATGCGACCGCGATATTTGGCATCGACGTGCGCGCGCAATTTTTTCAAATACGCGTGCGTCTCGGGAAGATTTTCGCAGTTGGTGCCTTCGCGTTCGTAGAGATAGGGCACGGCGTCAAGACGGAGACCGTCGACTCCCATTTCGAGCCAGAAATCGCAGACGCGTTGCACGAAATCGTGCACGGCCGGGTTATCGAAATTTAAGTCGGGCTGGTGCGAGTAGAAGCGATGCCAGTAATAGGCTTTGGCCAGCGGATCCCACGACCAGTTCGATGTCTCGAAATCTTTGAAGATGATGCGCGCTTCGTTGTATTTCTCGGGCGAATCGCTCCAGACATACATCTCGCGCTCGGGCGAGCCGGGCTGCGCGCGCCGCGATTTTTGAAAGAGCGGATTCTGATCGGAGCTATGATTGATCACCAGCTCGGTGATGACACGCAGTCCGCGCGCGTGCGCGGCCGCAAGAAACACCCGGAAATCCTCCAGCGTGCCGTAGTTCGAATTGACCTCGAAGTAATCGGCGATGTCGTAGCCGTCATCGCGCAACGGCGACGGATAAAACGGCAGCAGCCAGAGCGCGGTAACGCCCAGCTCCTGCAAATAATCGAGCTTCTCCAGCAGACCGCGGAAATCGCCGATGCCGTCGCCGTTGCCATCGGCAAACGTCTTGATGTGCAGCTCGTAGATGATCGCGTCTTTGAACCAGAGCGGATCGGCTGACGTATCTTTCTCGCGCGACGGCATCGTTAAGTGTTTCCACCGACCATCGCCCGGCGCAACAGCCGCGCTCGTTGTCCTCACGCAGGTTTTATCAATTCGACACGAAGTTCTCGCGCAATACCGTTGGACGAAATCGGGGGCGCGCACTAGAACTCACTCTTCGCCCACCGACTCTCGACGTGCCTCGCAAGAAAATTTCCGATCCCGATGCGCCGCCGGCGCCGGCCATTACTCCGCACGAAGAGCCGGGCGAACCGAGCGATCTCGAGTTGATGGAAGGGGTTCAGCGCGAAGATCCGGACGCGCTCTCGCAATTGTACGATCGCTATAACGGCATTATGAAAGCGCTCATCCTGCGCGTGGTTCATAACGACGCCGAGGCCGACGATTTATTGCAGGAAATCTTCATGGAGATTTGGAATCAGGCGAAGAATTTCTCCGCGCAAAAAGGCAAGCCGCTCGGCTGGATGGTGACGCTCGCGCGCCGACGCGCCATTGATGGCCTGCGTAAAAAACAAGCCTACGCGCGCGCCGAGGAACGATTACAGCACGAGACGGAGCAACAACCGGACGCCTGGGTGCACAACACCACGGAGGAAGAAATTACCTTCGGTGACACGCGGGTGCTGGTACGCCGCGTCATCAACCAGTTGCCTCCTGCGCAACAGGACGCGATCAACCTCGCGTTCTTTCGCGGCATGAGTCAGCGGGAAATTGCAGCGCATACGGATACTCCTCTTGGCACAGTGAAAACGCGATTGGAACTCGGCCTGAAAAAAATTTACGAAGGCCTCAAGGAGCTGCGCGATGAGCTTTGAGGAATTCCAGAGTCGCGCGCGTCTCTTCGTCATCGGCGCCCTGGAGACGGAGGAGGTGCCGGAGTTTGAAGACGCGCGTCGCGAGTTTGGCCAGCGCGCGGAGGAATACATCGCCGCATGCTACTCGTTGAACGAAGCCTTCGCGCTGAGTCTCAAGCCGGCCAAAGCTTCCGACGACATCAAGAATCGTCTCATGGCGCGCGTGCGTCAGCGCAGCGGCTCCTAGGAAGGCGCGGTTTCGCGCACCAGAAATTCCTGCAGGAAACCATAGAAGTTTACCTGGAAAAGCGCGAGATCGCGGCGGGAACCGAGTGGCGAGCGATAGTGATCGCACAGCTCGTGTTCCGTGAAACTGTAGCGCGCAGCAATGGCCAACCGCGCCTGGTTGAGCGCGCTGAGCCACGCATCCGCGTGCGCGAGGGGAACGCGCAATGTACAATTCGCCATCGGTTTACAGCTCAGGAGTTGATCGAGATCGCGCGCGACGCGTTCGGTCGCGGATTGGAACAGGCGTTGCAACTCCGGCACCACATACGTTTTCCATTCCTGACAAAGCTCGCTCTCGACGGCGGCCGCGGGCGCGCTGTAAATCCGCGCTTCGACCGCGGCCGAATCGTCGACACGCGCGCTGGCTGGAATCTGGCGCAAGAGTTCGGCGAGAAACGGATCGAGCTCGCGCACGACCAGCATTTCTTTCTCGCGGCAAATTTCCATTTATTGCGATTTCTCCAGCGTGGCCAGCAGCAGGTAAGCGTGAAGTTGTTGCACGTAAAGTTCGCCGCGTTCGCGGGCGCCGCTCCAGAGCAGCGAACGCCCTAGCTGGTGAACTTCCAGCATATGGTGTTCCGCTTTCTCGCGCGGGAGCCCGAAAACTTTTTGAAAAACCATCGTCACGTAGCTCATCAGGTTCACGGGATCGTTGTGGACGACGACATTCCACGGCGGCTCCGTCTCCGTTTTCGCCGCGCTCCGCTTTTCGATAACGGGAGCGTCGGCCGGACCCGCAACGCACGCGTGCCTCCGATCATCCCCGCGCGGCCGCCAGCTCATCCTGAAAAGCTACCACGCACGCGCACGCGAGCAACGCGCACCGTCGTTAGCCTACCCGATCTGCCGCAGCAGCCGCTCCTGCAACGCCTGCATTTTCGCGCGCGCCGCGGGTCGCAAATCATCGTAACCGGCGAGATGCAACAGACCGTGCAGGAGGTAGAGCCGCAGTTCCGCCGTCGTGGTTGAACCGAAGAGCTTCGCCTGCCGTTGCGCGGTTTCCGCGCTGATCACGATCTCGCCGTGTTGAAAAGTGAGCACATCGGTCGACCCGGCGATGTGGGAATAACGCGCGTGCAGCGCGGCCATTTCCGCATCGGAAACAAGCGTCACGATAATTTCGTCAGCCGACACGATCTCCGCTCGCGGACGCTTGGCGCGCCACGCCGCCGCCAGCGCTTTCGGCGCAAACGCACGCAGCTCGCCCATCCTCATGCGCACGCCGGGGTTGCGTTGCTGTACGGAAATTTTAGGCAGCGCGCTCATCGCGAATTTAGCGTCTGTAACTGCGCGTAGAGTTCTGCCAGGCGCGGAACGTTTACGCCGGCGGCTAGCGCCCGCCGCAACGGTTCGCCCCAGATCGCTTCCAACTCGAGCGGCCGGCCCATTTCGAAATCGCGCAACGTCGACGGCTGGTACGGTCCCATCGTTTCCGTGCGTTTCATCTGGTCGAGCGCCACGGTGGTCGGCAAGCGCACGCCAAGTGCGTTAGCCGACGCGATCACTTCGTCCATGATTTCGAGCGCGAGCAGTCGACGCCGAGCATCATGGACAATGTCCTCCGTCGTCACGCCGCCTTCCGTGATGGTGAGGCCGTTGAACGGAATGTTCCAGACCAGTTTCCGCCAGCGTTCCAACTGCAAATTTTCCGCCACGCTGCAAACCACGCCGCAGCGTTTGAACTCCCACGCGACATCGTGCGTGCGCGGCTTCGGGAAGCCATCGAACTCGCCCAGCCGCAAATGTCCGCGATCGATCTGCTCGATTTTTCCCGGCGCGACGCGGTTGAGGCAGATGAAACAAAGGCCGCCCATCACGCGCCCCGCGCCGAAGCGATCGGCGAGAAATTGTTCGTTACCCAGCCCGTTCTGGAGTGTGAGCAGCGCCGTTTTCTCGTGCAGCAGTGGCGGCAACAATTCGTCCAGCGCGTCGTTGGCCGTCGCTTTGAGCGCGATGAGAACCAAATCGACCGGCCCGATTTCCGTGGTCGATAAATACGCAGGCACTTTCGCGACGCGAAAATTTTCCTTCGGCGAGCGCACGCTGATGCCGAACTTTCGAACCTCAGCCAGCCCGCTGCGAATGAGGAAATGCACATCGCGGCCGAAGTAGGCGAGTTTCGCGCCGTAGTAGCTGCCGATCGCGCCGGCGCCGACGACAGCGATGCGGTAGTTTGGCAAGACGTAGCGGGCACGCATCCTTTGATTCTAACCGCGGAGAGCGCAGAGCGGGCAGAGAAGGAATAAACCTCCGCGTTCTCTGCGGTTCAATTCCCCGTCTCAAGCCGGCGGCCGCGATTCCGCCCGGAAGTTCCGCGTGATGAGCCGCGCACCTTTATTGAAGGTGAAATACGCCCAGGCCCATTGCATAAAGACGGCGACGCGATTGCGAAAGCCGACCAGAAACAAGATGTGCACGAAAAGCCACATCAACCACGCGGGTAATCCGCTGAGATGCACACAGCCGAGCGCCGCGACCGCTTTGTTGCGGCCGATCGTCGCCATGCTGCCTTTGTCGAAATAATAAAAACGCTGCGGCTTTCGCCCGTTGATCATGGCGAGAATATTTTCCGCCGCGTGCCGGCCCTGCTGCATCGCGACGGGCGACACGCCGGGCAAAGGTTTGCCGCCATCGCACGAAAAATTCGCGAGATCGCCGATCACCTGTATCTCCGGATGACCGGGAATGGTGAGGTCGTCATTCACCACCACGCGGCCGGCGCGATCAATCGGGACGCCTAAGGTTTTTCCGACAAACGACGCGCTGTTGCCCGCAGCCCAGATTTTCACGCGGCAGGGAATGAATTCGTCGCCGACTTTCAAGCCGGCTTCGGTGAGATCGGTAGCGTGCACGCCGGTGCGAATTTCGACGCCGAGCTCGCGCAATTGTTTCATCGCGCTGTCGCGCAAATCGTCCGGGAAGGATGCCAGCACGCGCGGTTCGCCTTCGATTAGCACCACGCGCGCCGACGATGGATCAATGTGGCGGAAATCGCTGGCGAGCGTGTAACGCGCGATCTCGGCGATCGCCCCCGCCATTTCCACGCCAGTCGGCCCGCCGCCGACGATCACGAAAGTCATCGCAGCCGCGCGTGCGGCAGCATCGGAAACCTTCTCGGCGTATTCGAACGCCAGCAGAATTCGCCGGCGAATCTCGATCGCGTCTTCCAGGCTTTTCAACCCGGGCGCGAGCGTCTCCCATTCCGGATGACCGAAGTAGGAATGACGCGAACCGGTCGCGAGAATGAGGTAGTCGTACGAATACCGGCTGTCACCCGCGACGACGACGCGCTGCGCGACATCGACGGAACTCACTTCCGCGAGAACGATTTCGACGTTGCGGCAGCCGTGCAAAATGGCGCGCACGGGCGCGGCGATATCGGCGGGTGAAAGCGCGGCCGTGGCGACCTGGTAAAGCAACGGCTGGAAGAGGTGGTAATTCGTCCGATCGAGAACGGTGAGATCGACGCTCTGGCAGGAGAGTTTCTTGGCCGCGGCCAGCCCGCCAAAGCCCGCTCCGACGATGATGACTTTGGCCTGCGCGCCGGGAGATTCCATGCGCCATGTTCCCTGCTGCGAGCACGCCCAGCAAACCGAATCGCCGCCGGCACATCGAACAAACCAGTTGTCAGCGCGCTCCTCTGCGCTAAATTCCGCGCCTTATGCCGAAGTCGATCGCCCGCAGTAAAACGCGCAAAGCCGTCTCCAAACGGTTCAAAATCACCGCGTCCGGAAAAGTGATGCGGTCGCACGCTTCCCGTCGCCACCTCATGTCGTCCAAGAACGCGAAGAAAAAACGTCAGTTGGCGAAAATGGTACTCGTGCACCCGACCGACGTGGCGCGCATTAAACTCAATCTCCCCTTCGCTTAGCGCGCCGGCGGTGGCAGCGGCGCGGGCGGGATTTCCTCCCGCGTGGTCGTGGTTTTCGTGGTCGTCGCGCGGGAGGTCTCGTACTCCGGCCCGGGCTCGGGGCTGTAAAGATCGCGTCGGTTCGCGAGCGTCGTGCACGAGGTCTGCAAGGCCAGGATTAACAAAAGCGCGGCGAAGCTTTTCATCGCCGCGATGGAAGCAGAACGCCAGTGACGCGTCAACGCAGTTGCACTACGCGGCCGATGGCGGAATACTCTCGCTCCGTCAGGGACTATGGATGGAGGGCTTACGAACCCCGCCAGGGCAGGAATGCAGCAACGGTAGTTTGACCTTCCTTGCCGTAGCTCTCTGGCGGACTTTCTTTACCGCGACTCTCGCGCCATGAAACTCATCCAGGTAAAGACCACGCGCTTTTCTGAAGTTGTTGAAAAATGCGGGCGGCCCGTAAGCTACACGCTCTGGCTGAAGCCGAAGAAGGATCCCGCGCTCGCGAAATTGATCGCGAAGAAGCAGATCATGACCATCCGCCGCGGACAGGGCGCGGATTTCGGCGAAGTCGGATTTTTCGAAGCGAAGAGCACGATCTATCTTCAGTTTCCGAAATCGCTGAAGGCGTTTGCGGATCAGCGCATCCTCGGGATCAAATGGGAATTTTTGCAAACGTGAGCGCGCCGGATGATTCACTTACGCGTTACGCGCGGCAGATCGCGCTGCCTGAGGTTGGGCTCGCGGGACAAAAACGTTTGCGCGCCGCGCGCGTGCTTTGCCTCGGCGCCGGCGGGCTCGGTTCGCCCGCCGCTCTTTATCTCGCCGCCGCGGGTGTCGGGACGATCGGGCTGGTGGACGCCGATGTGGTCGATCTCTCGAATCTTCACCGGCAATTACTGCACGGCAGCTCCGACGTGGGCCGACCGAAACTCGATTCCGCGCGCGACCGACTGCGCGAAGTGAATCCGTCGCTTCATCTCGAGACGCACCAAACGCGCTTCACCGCCGCGAATGCCGCCGATCTCGTCGCGCGCTACGACCTCGTCATCGACGGCTCGGATAATTTGCCGACGCGCTACCTTTCCAGCGACGTCTGCGTCTGGGCGCGCAAGCCAAACATCTACGGCGCGGTGCATCGCTTCGAAGGGCAGCTCTCCGTTTTCGCACCGCATCTCGGCGCGCCTTGTTATCGCTGCCTCTTTCCCGATCCGCCGCCAGCCGACGCGATCCCAAGTTGCGCGGAAGCGGGCGTGCTCGGCGCCGTGCCTGGTTTGGTTGGAACCTTGCAGGCGCTGGAGGCGATGAAAATAATTTTGCAATACGGCGAGCCGCTGCTCGGGCGTTTGCTGCACATCGATGCCACGCAGATGCGGTTTCGCGAGTTCTCGCTGCGCCGCGACCCGTCGTGTCCGGTTTGCGGAACAAAGCCGACCATCACCGCGCCGATTGATTACGAACAATTCTGCCGCGCGCAGACGGACGCGCGCGTGCCGGAAATTTCCGTCACGCAACTGCATGAGCGCCTGCAACGCAACGACAAGATCGCGCTGCTTGACGTGCGAGAACCGTACGAGTTTGAGATCGCGCGCTTGCCCGATGCGACGCTGATTCCGCTGGGCGAATTGCCCGAGCGCTTCCGCGAACTGGCCGCGGCCCAGGAGCTCGTCGTTCTTTGCAAAAGCGGCGTGCGCAGCGCACGCGCGGTGGAATTCTTGCGCGAGAATGGCTTTCGATCGGCGCTTAATTTGGCGGGCGGAATCGACGCCTGGCGCGCCGAGATCGATCCCGCGCTGCCGAAGTACTGAGTTGAATGTTCGGCGGCGTTCTCCATAAGAGAGCCGGATGTTAACGATCAGGACTTCCGCGCTTCTCGCGCTGCTCGCTCTCGCCGGCTGCGACCGGATGTTTACGCCGCAGAACGCGCAACGCATCAAGGACGCGGAGGCGCGCGTCATCGCCGGCGATTATCCGCGCGCGATCAGTCTCTACGAATCGGCGCTGGCCGATACCTCGTCGGACGCGGAAGTGCATTATCGCCTCGGCCTGCTCTACGACGACAAGATGAACGACGCTTTCGACGCGGCGCATCATTTCCGTCGCTACCTCGCGTTATCGCCGAACGGCAAACACGCGGGCGAAGTGAAGAATTTGTTGAAACGCGATGAAATTTCGCTGCTGACAAGTCTCTCGGGCGACGCGGTCATCACGCGCAGCGAGGCGACGCGATTGCGCAATGAAAACCTCTCGCTGCGCCACGATCTGGAAGAGGCGAAAAGAAATCACGGTGAAGTCGCGAGCAAGCCGACGAAATCAAGCGACGGCAAAAGCAGCACTTATGTGGTGAAAAAAGGCGACACGTTTGCGTCGATCTCGCGCAAGTTTTACAAAACGTCGGCGCGCTGGAAAACAATCCAGAAAGCGAATCCGAAAATTAATCCGACGCGTCTCGAGCCCGGCGAGACGCTGACTATTCCGAGCCGCTGATCGCGTCGGCTAACGCACGTTCACGGTTGGTTTTCCCCGCGATAACGCGGCGGCTGCGGCGTCGGCTGCGCGGAAGCAGCCTGATCGCGCGCGCCCATGCCGGTCAAATCGCCGGTGGGATTGGAATTCGGATCGAATAGCTGCCCGGCGCCCTGCGAATTCTGTTGCTGCTGAATCGCCGCCTGGATCAGCGCGAGACTCGGCAGCGGTCCGAATTTTGTGATGAGATAACCCTTCATCACTTTCTTCAGGTTCACGTTCAGGACCGTGCCAAAATGATTCGCGCCGTCGCGCACCACGATCATCTGCCCGCTTCCGAGAGTCACGACCTGCGAGCGGTGTTTGGTCAGAAACGCCTTCGCGCTGCCTTCCAGGATAATCAGTTTGGTGATGCCGCCCGGATGCGTTTCGAAAAGCAGCGTCGTGCCCGTGACGGCGACGGTGACGGTGCCGCTATTGACCCGCGCGCCGCCGGACGCCTTCGGCACGCGCAGAAGCGCCGCGCCATCCTGCACATCGAGCGTGCGGCCGCCGCGGTCGAAACTGAAAATGCTGTTCGCCCCGAGACGCGTGATGGTGAGATCAGGGAAGGTGAGTTCCGCGCGCGAATCCGCGCCGGTGCGCAGCGCGCTGCCTTGGCGCACGGTTTCGTTCAACGCCGCCGGACGCGGGTTGCTGCGACCGGGCAACACTTGCACGTCGTGCACGATCTGCGTGACGCGGCCATTTTCCGCAGCCGGCACGCTCGAGAAAGCAAAGCCGGACAGCACAAGCGCGAGGATGAACGATGATGATTTCATAGGTTTAGAATTTCACGGAGAACTGCAAGAGGCCGCCGAGGTTGCCGACGTTATAATCGTAGAAGCTTTGATTGGACCGATTCAGCGCGTAGGAGCCGCGCAAGCTCGCCGTGGCGCAGCGCGAGAGTCGATACTCCAGCGCGACCGCGCCCAGACCTTCGAAGTCCCGCCGATTGCTATAGGCGTATTCGCGCAGGCCCCCTTCGCCATAGAGATCGAGCACTAACCTATGCGTTAAACCGATGCGGTAATCGATGTAGGGCGAGACCTCGTGGCGGCGCGCACGACCGGGATTCGTGTAGAAACTGACGCGACCGTAAACGCCCAACGCGAGCTGCTGGCGGGCGTTGATGGTAAACGGCAACTCGGCGTTGAGCAGCAGATCGTGCTGGTAAATCGGCGCGGCAACGTCGCCGATATTGGTGACGCGGGCGTATTCGTATTGCGCGCGCAGGACGAGATTGCCGGCACTCGGCACGTAATAATTCAGCCCGAGCCGGGCATCGAAACTGTTGATGTCGTAGCCGTCGTTGCGCGCATAGAAAAGCGCCTGGTCATCCAGACTGGCAAAGGCGAAGAGCGTGCTGGTTAATTGCGGCTGATACTCAAGATGAACGAAAGGCGCGACAACGAAATCGGAAGCGGCGTGGGAGCGAGTGAGGCCCGCGTTTGAGGTGTAATAAAACGGCACGCCAGCGCTGGCCGTGAAGGGACGATAGCGACCCTGCGATTGCAGAATGGATTGGTCGCCCATGTCGAGATCGTTATCGGTCGCCACCGCGTGCCCGTCCACGACGCCATCGTCATTGGTGAAACCGCGGAAGGCTTGCGCGCGATCAAACGCGTTATCCTGCGCGAAAGCGCCGAGCGCGCTGATGGAAAAGAAAAAGATACCGCAGACGACACGCTTGCTCATGCGTCAGATTCTGTGCGCCTCGCGCACCCTCTAGTCAAGCTCGCGCTGTTTTAACCGCCCGGAGGCTTCGCCGCCGATCCGCCCGGGGGCGCCTGTCCCAAATGCGTGTTTGCGCCTTGACCGGTGAATTGGCCGCTCATTTGGCCGTTACCGCCATTTGTCGCCGAGTAGTTCGCATGGTTCGTATAAACGTCGGCGGGCGCAGGGCCTTGCACATTCACGGAGACGCCGTTGTAGACGTTCACCGTATCGCCGTAGATCGTCTTCACGCTCTGCCCGCTGAGAGTGACGTCGCCGACGAAATTGACCGTTCCGTTCGCGCCCGAGGCATAAAGCTTGAGGATGGAATCGGCGTTGATCTGCGTATTGCCGATATTGAGCGTGCCATTCGCACCGTAAACCTGCGCCTTTACGATATCGGCGCTCAATTGCGTGGTGGTCGAGCCGGCGCCGCTGATGTTGATAACGCCGCTGTCGCCGTAATGGCCGATGTCGATGGTGCCGCGGTCGGCGATGACAGTGCCCTCGATGTTGATGGAGCTATTGTCGTTGGAATTATCCCCTCCTGGGTTGCCGGCAGTAATCGTCACCTTGCCGCCAGGCCCGGGCGCCGCCGCGTCGAGCAAGGCGAGTAACTGCGCGGTGTTGGCGACGTTGATGGCAACCCCCGTTTTTTTCGTGCTCTTGAGCGTGATGCTGCCCCCGCTGGCGCTCTTGCGATAAGGCTGCGGTGCTACGGTCGAATACGGCACCGCCTCGTTGGAGGAAACCTGCACCGTGCCATTGACGTTCACGGTCCCGTTCGCGGAGCTGAGCGTGACGCTGCCGCCTGCTCCGTGATATTCTGCTGCGGTAGGATTATTGGGGTCGCTTAGATTGTTCCCCGTCGTGGCCGAGATGTCTCTGTTGATGGTGAGATCGTTCTGGGCGTTCACGATGAAGATACCGCCGTCGCCGCCGACATTGGTAAACGGCATCCCATTGAAGTCCGTCGCACCGGCATCCGCGCCGTCAAAATTAATTGGGCCGATCTGGCTGCCATCGAAGCTGTTGGCGTTGATCGTGAGAATACCGCCGGAGGTGTAGCCGTTAATTCCGCCAAATTGGTTGCCGCTAAAGTCGATGCCGTTGGGTGAAATCACCGAGTCAACGGTGTAAACGTGCGGTGCCATGGCGCCCTGTTCCACGAACGAAGGATCGGTGCTGAAAACGTAAGGATTGATTCCGTTGGCGACATTGAGCACTCCGGTAGGGGCATCGATCGTCTGCACGTAGGTGGTGCCCGCAGTAATATCCCCTCCCGCTGTCACCCTATCCACCTGCATAAAGCCGCCCACCGTGAGGGTGGTACCAGCATTGATTGTGCTGCCCTGAGCGTTGCCACCCACGTCGATGGACGAACCCGAAGTCGCGTCCGCAGTGTAAAGATCGTTCGTAGTCGTGATCGAACCACCGGCGTTTACCGAGCCGCGCGTGTAATAATCGGTATAGGCGATCGAATTCGCGGTGATGTCGCTGCCGGCGATCAGGTTCAATCCCGCGCCGGAGTAAAGAATATCGACATACTGCGCGTTGATGCTGCCGTTTGGAGCCGCGAAAGTGCTATCACCTGAGAGCGGCAGCGTGAGCGTCGCGGGAGCGCCGGGACTCCCCCCGGTAAAGTTAATCGCGCCGCCAGCAGTCGCGTTCAGCGCGAAAGCATACGCGAAGCTCGTATTCGCTGCATTCAGAGTAATATCACCGGGCACGTTCCAGGTGCCGCCAAAAATATTGATGGCCGTGTTGCTGGTGGCCCCAATGTCGAGATTGCCGCTGCCATTGATGTCAAACGTGGCCCCCTGCAGAGTGCTGCCATCCAGCGTAATCGTGGGAGTCATCCCAGCTGGGTCATTTTGATCGATCGTAATCGTCCCAAAATCAGCCCGCACCGTGCCATTGACGGTGATATCAGCACCCATGGTGGAAAGCGTGATGGAGCCGGCCGGGCCGGGCGCATTCCCGCTCAGCCGCGAAAATAACGTGCCCGTTGAATCAATTGTAATGCCAGCGCCAGAGCTCAAATTGCTTTGCAATAAAATCGTGCCACCACTCGCGCTTTCTCTGCCTGCGCCAGTGGAACCGAACTCGCCGGCATCTTCTTCCGACACTTTTATCTCGCCTGATACATCGATAAGACCACCCGATGTCACGTTGACCGTTCCCCCAGCCCCTAGGTACTGCGAGGTAACATCGGAAACCGTTCCCGTAAGAGTATTGATGGCGGGATCGAGATTATCGGTCCCGGTGATGGTGACATTGCCGGAGACGGTGATGTCGATCAAGCCAGCGTTGCCGCCGCCGAAAGGACCACCGGGATTATACATGCCCCCATTCGAAGCGATGTAGTGAAGGTCGCCGCCGGGACCCACGGTTAAATTTCCGTTGGTGATATTGAGTGTAATCTTGCCGCCGTTGCCGGGATTGGAATCGGCAAAATTAGGGTTCGCATCGCCGCCGTCAGAAAACAGGATCGGGTAAGTCGGCCCGGTGCTGACGATCGAACCGGCCGTGAGCGAAAAATCGTACGGCGTCGATCCATCGTTGTTGCTGTAGCTGGCGCCGTCTGGCTGAATCGTCGGCGAATTGATCATGTAGAGCGTGCCGCCGATCATGATCGTGTCGGCTATGATCCCGAAGCTGAAGACGCCAGCGGTGTTATCGATCGTGATGTCGGTGCCCGCCGTGAGCGCGCCGGCAATGATTCCAGGCGCTGAAATCGAGCCGCCCGCCGACACATAAGAGGAATCTGGCGTAAATATCCCGCCCGCCGAGATATTGCCGCCGGCGATGATGTTGGAAAAGCCCAAGCCGCCGCCGGCAGTGTAGAGGCTGCCGTTAGTCGAGGTGATGTTGCCCAGCGCGTGAATGTCGCCGCCCACCGCGGTGATATCGCTGGCAGCGGTGATGTCGGTGCTCGAATAGATATCGCCGGCGTAGATCGCTCCTGCGGACGTGATGGTGCCGCTGGCGGAAATGGACAAGCTCTGTAAATCGCCGTTTGTCGAGGTGATGGTGCTTTGCGAAAGAAGGCTGCCGCTCAAATCCGGCGAATTACCAGCGTAGGGCAACGTGACGCTGCTGACAGTGATCGCTCCCTGCGAATCCATCGTAAGGTTCGGACCGACGAAATCGGTCGTCGAAGCATTAATGCCGCCCGTACCTGCGGTGAAGGTCACGCTGCTAGAGTTGCTATAGTCGAAAGTATTCGGCGGGCTGTTGGTGGTGATGTTAATGGTATTGCCGGTGGCATTAAGCGTATCCCAAGCGAACCCCGTCCCGCCGCCGCCTCCATTCGCAGCGATATTCAGCGTGTTCGTTGCGTTCAGCACGACGGAACCGCCAGTGCCATTATTCTTGAGCAGGCTGGTATCGATGTTCACGTTGCCAGTCAAAGAGGTAATCGCCACGTTGTTCGCCATGACGAGGCCCGTGCCAGTCTGGTAATCACCGCCGGAGAAGGCGGTGTAATCAGCCACGTTCACGTTGCCGTTTACCTGCGTGGTGCCTTCGGAATTCAGCAGCAGATTCGTGCCGTTGATAGCCGACCCGATCTGCAGCGAGGCGTTCGTGCCGCGTGCGTAGAAAACGAGGTTCTGGATATTCTGGAAGGAGACTTCGCTGCCCAGCACGATGTTGCCGCTTTGCGTCGCGAGGAGAAGGGTATCGAGGCCGCTGAAGGTGAGGCTGCCGCCGGGTGCGCCCGTCGTAATGCCATTGACGCCGACGAGCGCGAGCTTGGTCGGAGCGCCGCCTGGCGTGGTGACGGTGGGATTCCCAACGAGCTGCAAACTGTCGAACTTGAATACGGCGATGTTATCGAGATTGAATGAAGGCTGATTCTGCAAATCGAAACCGCTTTGGCTGTCGAACGCACGCGAGCCGCCGAAGAAGAAGAGCGACCGCAACCCATCCTGCGCAAAATTGCGATAGATCGTCCCGTTGTTGGTAACGCCGTTCGTCGTGATCGTCGGGTCGGTGTTAATTTGAGTCGTGCTATTGATCTGGTAGTTGCCGGCGATCGTCGCGGGCGGGCCATATTTCGACCCTGATGGCGGAGGCGGAGGCGGATTGGACGGCGAAGGCGGCATGGCTGCGCGCGCCTGGTCGGTGGCATCGGAGCCGAGCGCCACCGCGGTGCCTCCGCCGAAGATGGCCAAGTTCGTATCGTAGAGCTGCCCGTTGTTCTTTTCGTTCTGCTGCTGCGCCACTTCCTGCGCCATCAGATTCTCGCTCCCGAGCGGGCCGAAACCGGTGATGAGCAGCGAAGTCTCAAGAATTTTCTTAATGTCGACGTCGACTGGATCCGACAACGGCTGGCCCGGCTTCCCGATCACCATCTGGCCCGCTTTCACCAACACCGATTCACCGAGGCGTTTCGGATCATAGAGGCGCGCGGTGCCTTCGAGACAAATGAATTTGTAATAGCCGGTCTTCTTGTTGCCGCCCGAGCCAGTCGTCGCCGGATGCGCTTCGAACATCACGGTCGTGCCCGTGATCGCTGCCGTCACCGCCGCGCTCGTGATCTTCGCGCCGCCGGCATTTTTCGGCACGCGCAGGAGCATGGCGCCGTCCTTCAAATCCATATTCCGCGTTCCTTCCGCGAAACTGAAGATCGTGTTGGCTCCGAGCCGCGAGATCGTCTTATCGGTAAACGTGAGCTCGGTGCGCGAAGCCGCGCCGGTGCGGACCGCCGTGTTGTCGTGGACGGTGTCATTCACACTCGCCGGTCGCGGCGCTGCCTGCCCCGGCAGCAGTTTCACGTCTTTTACGATTTGCGTGACGCGAGCTTCTTTTAATTCTGTCGCGTGCGCGAACGACCCGATCACAGACAGCGCGCTCACCAGAGCGATCGCGCGAAGCGCGCAGGGGAAACTGGATGATTCTTTCATAAGCTTAGAACTTCACCGTCAGCGCGATCGCGCCTCCGAGATTGTACACGGAGTAATCGAACACGCTCTGGTTTGATTGATTCCACACGAAACTTGTCAGCGCCGTCACCGTGAGCCATTCGCGGATGCGATAACTCGCGCTCAGCGATAAAAACTCACTCATGTCGGTGCGCCCGCCTTGGTAGTAATCTTTTACCGCTATCCGCGTAACCGCGTCGAGCGAAAAAGAACGGCTCAATTGCGCCTGCAATCCCGCGTAGGCATCAAACTCGCTCCGCTGCGGCGCGCTCGGCGTGGCCGCGAGGCTCACATCCGCCGAAACGCCCATCGTCAACTGCAAGGCGCGTCCGAATTGAAACGGCATCTCCGCGCTGAAATCGAGCGCGTGGTTCGCGAAAAATTCGTCGAAGCTGTCGGTCGTCAGGCGGTTGAAATCGTAGCGCCCCCGCAGCGTCAGGTTGTGATATTGCGGCAGGTAATACACGAGGCCGGCGATGGCGTCGAAGCTGCCGAAATTAAAGACGTCGTTGTCGTTGTAATAAAATAATTGCTGCGCGACGATGAGTTCGACGTAGAGCGTCTTCGCCAGCTTCGGCTGATAGGCGAACGCGATCGAGGGCGAGAACACGCCATCGCCCATTTCGCCATTGCGCGAGAGCGCGACGTTTGAGGTGTAATAGTACGGCGCCGAGACCGTGATCGAGAACGGCTGGTATTCCGTCTCGCGCTTCAGCAACGCCTGCACGCCGAGGTCCGCGTCGTTCGCGCTCGAAGAAGCGTAGCCGAGGTCCTCTCCACCCGAGCCGGGTTCACCGCTAAAACGCAGCCCCGGCTCCGTGCGAAATAATTGCGAACGATCTTGCGCCGCACCGGTTGCTTGCCCGCGCGTTTTTTCCGCGCTGAAACATAACAAGC
>JALYTV010000080.1 GCA_030854105.1 Verrucomicrobiota bacterium
GCATAGACGTGATAACGTCGGGGCATGCCGAGATAACCGAGAATAAATTGCGGGAAAAACGTCAGGTTAAATCCGGCGAAAATCGTGACCGCGGAAAGCTTGGCCAGACGTTCCGGATACATGCGCCCGCTGATCTTCGGCCACCAAAAATGCAGGCCGCCGAGATAGGCCATGACCATTCCGCCGACCATGATGTAATGGAAATGCGCGATGACGAAATAGGTGTCGTGCAAATGCACATCGACCGCCAGCGCCGCGAGAATCAAACCGGTCATCCCGCCGACTGTGAACAATCCTATAAATCCGAGCGCATACAGCATCGGCGTCTGAAACGTGATCGACCCTCGGTAGAGTGTGGACGTCCAGTTGAAGACCTTGATCGCCGACGGAATGGACACCAGGAAACTTAGGGTTGAAAAAATCATGCCAGCGTAAATCGACTGGCTTGACACGAACATGTGATGTCCCCAGACCAGAAATCCAAACACGCCAATCGCTACGGTTGCGTAGGCGACGTAGCGGTAGCCGAACATGGATTTGCGCGCGAAGCATGGGATTAATTCGCTGACGACGGCCATTCCGGGTAAAATCATTATGTAAACTGCGGGATGTGAATAGAACCAGAAAAGGTGTTGGAACAGGAGCGGATCGCCGCCGATCGCCGGGTTGAAAATGCCAACGCCAAACAGGCGTTCCAACGCCATCAGAACAAGCGTGATCGCGAGCACCGGCGTGGCCAGCACAAGAATGATGCTCGTTGTGTAAATCCCCCAGATGAACAGTGGCAACCGAAACCACGTCAGTCCTGGCGCCCGCATTTTGTGGGTCGTGACGATGAAATTCAGCCCCGTCGCGATCGACCCGAAGCCCGCAATGAAAATTCCCGCCGCCATCGCGATGACATGACCATTCGCATACGTGCTCGAATACGGCGTGTAAAACGTCCAGCCCGTGTCCACGCCGCCGGTCAGGATCGACCAAAGCACGAAGGCGCCGCCCACGATGAATAGATACCAGCTTGCGAGATTAAGCCGGGGAAATGCTACATCGCGCGCGCCAATCATCAGTGGCACAAGAAAATTTCCGAGCACGGTCGGAATTGACGGAATGAGAAAAAACCAAACCATTAACACGCCGTGGATGGTGAAGAGTTTGTTGTACGTCGCGGAGGTAACGAGATCACCTTGCGGCGTGAGCAGCTCGAGCCGCATTAAGGTTGCCGCCACACCGCCGATAAAAAAGAAAAACGTGATCGAAACCATGTAGAGGATCGCGATCCGCTTGTGGTCGGTCGTCAACAACCAGGATGAGATGGTTCGCTGCACATTTAGATACGTTAGCTCTTCGACTGCGGTCGGCTGCGGAGCGGCTTGCAGTGAGGCGGTTGTCATGGCGCGTTTGTGTCTTTCAGCGATTTCAAATACGCGATAATAGCGTTGAGCTCTTCCTCGCTGATTTGTCCGTGAAACGATGGCATGATCGCCTGGTAACCGGCGGAGATCTGTTTGTTAGGCAGCAGGATTGAGTCGCGCAAATATTGATCGTCTGCGATTACCATTGATCCATCGGAAAGAGGCACCGGCTTGTCATAGATTCCATCCAAAAGCGGCGCGCGAATTTGCGAATTTTGCTCGTGACATCCACTGCAACCGCGCATGTGAAAGGCGCGTTCACCCGCGGCGACGAGCGAGTCCGGCGCCGGCTGCCCGTCCAGCCACTTCGCGTGTTCTCCCGGTTCCATCACATAAATCCATCCCCCCATCGTCGAATGATTGGTGCCGCAGTATTGCGAACAGAAAAGATGATACTTTCCCGGTTTTGTCGGCGTAAACCAGATTGTAGTGTAACGGCCTGGCACAACGTCCTGCTTCGTGCGGAATGCCGGGACAAAAAAATCGTGGATGACGTCTTCGGAAGTCATAACCAGTTTCACCGTACGCCCCACTGGAATGTGCAACTCATTGATCTCGCGGCGCCCGTCCGGATGCTGGATCTTCCACATCCATTGTTTGGCGACGACATAAGTTTCCGTCGTGCCGGCGGGCGGGGTTAACATGTGAAAATACGCCTTTGCCGCCCATATGAAGATGCCGATGAAGATGAGCGAAGGGATGATCGTCCATGTGGTTTCCCATCGTCGCGACGACAGTTTCTTTCCCGCGCGCGATGCTTTAGAACCGCGCCGATAGCGGATGGCAAAGAATATGATGAACGCCATCACGAGAAACGTCACCGCGCCACAGAGCGCAACGAGAGCAAAAAAAATAAAGTCCACCTCGGGCGCGAGGTTCGACGCCTGATCGAGGAAGACGAAAGAGAGGAGCCTGCGCATATAGATTTTAGCTCGGAGTTGAATGCTCGCGCTGGATCATGAGGGCGATGAATCCCCCGAGCACGAAAACGGTGCTGATGCCGGCAAACTGCATCACGCGTCTGATGAGAAGCCCGTACTTTCCCGTCGCGGGATTGTAGTGAAAACAAAGTAGAAAAAATCGGTCGGTCAGTGAGCCGATCCGATTGTCGGAGGCTTCCATCAGTGCCAGGCGCAATTCCTTTGGCGGATATTCTATACCGGCAAAGTAGCGGGAGATCTTACCGGCCGGCGTAAGCACAGTAATCACACTTGGATGCGCGAATTGGCGGGTCTGCGGGTCGTAGGCGAAGCGGTAACCGACACTGCTCGCGAGCTGCACGATCTGTGATTCATCGCCGGTCAAGAAATGCCAGCCGCTGGAAGTTCCGGGCCTGCCGTAGCGTTGGGTGTAAATCTGCTTCTTCGCCGCCGCCAGCGCCGGTCTTTCGCGCGGATCGATGCTGGCAACAACAATTTGGTATTCCTTTCCAGCATCGAACTTTAGATCCTGCGCGCTCTCGAGAAGCGCGTTCAGCACGAGCGTGCACATGTTTGGACATTCGTAATAGGCAAGGACGAGAATGACAGGCTTGGAACCAAAGTAATTTTCCAGCTTAACGGTCTTGCCGTGCTCGTCCCGGAAAGCGAGGGTCAACGGCACCTGCGCGTTCAGCTTTTGATCTAGCCCGGCTTGCGCAATGATTTGTTGCTGTGGTGTATCGGCGAGCGCAGCAATTGCAAAGCTGGCAGAAAGAATGTGAAGCAGAAGCGCCCTCATGGTTTTGTCGCGATGGCTTTCTCCTGCTGCATTTGTTCAGGCGTTTTGCCGCTCTTGTTTTGAGTGCCTGGTCCGCGCACCGGCAAGCCGCGCTCCACTACCAAATCCATTGCTCGTTCGATTGGTATGCGCACAACGCCGCCCTTCTTATCTATCCAGCCGTAACGGTTCAGTCTTGCATCCTCAGCGTCGCGCAGCTGTTGCAAATCTACCGCCGGATTTGTTTGGAGTCGCGGCTCTGGCGGCAGCGCTTGCGGGACCACGATGCGCGACGCAGCGGTATCCGATGGATATTGGTTCTTGAAGAGATGAAACAAGCCGCTTAGCGACACCTGCATAATGATCGCAGAAATGATGAAGCCAACCGCGACCCACGCAACGACGCGAACGTTGATATCGCGCGTTTCATATCCGACCTGTTGCTGCTGCTTTTTTTCACCCATCGAGCAACCTTTCCGTCGAATGCAGCGGTAGGAACGGCCGCTGTTTCAAAAACGAGAAGAACATCGCGAACCAAAAGCCGCCGAGCGCGATGAACTCCGCGAAATCCAACCAATGCACATAGACGCGCGGATGGAACGACGGCGCGACCAGCCAGAAATCGTTCAGGATGTTCGCACCGACAATGCAGATCGCGATGACAGCTAGCCGCTCTTTCTTCCGTTTCGCTTCGCGCGAGAGCAAAAGCGCGAACGGCAGCAGGAACTGAAAAACCATGAGCGCGAGCGCGAGCCATTGCCAGCCACCGCGGCTGCGCTCGAGATACCAGGAAATTTCTCTCGGCAAATTCCCGGACCAAATGATCAGGAATTGCGAGAACGAGACATAGATCCAGAAAACGACGAAGGTCAGCAGCATGTTCCCGAGATCGTGAAACGCTTTTATTGGAATGGCGTCGGCTAACGAGAAATGGGAAGAAAACGTGGAAAGGAGCGCGGTCATCAAGGCGAGCGCGGCTAGAAATTGTCCGGCCGCGAAAACGACGACGAAGACGGTGGAATACCATTGCGGATCGAGCGACATCACCCAATCGGTGGAGGCGAAATTCATGCACAGGATGTAGGCAACCAAGCCACCGGCGCTCAGGGCACTGACGCGACGCGAAGCGGCGTCGGATTCATCCTGCGTGGCCGACCATCGGCGAAGGAGCAGCGCGATTATGATCAGGACCGCGAAGTACAAGACGGAACGCGCGGTGAACAATGGGATCGTCAGATACTGATGTTTGTGGCGCGCACCGACTGCGGGCAATCCATTCGGCAGCGACCAGCCATAGATTTGCCGAATGCCGAACAGCACCGGCAGGAACAGCAGCGCCATCATTGGCAGCGTCATGAACGCGGCTTCGGATAGTCGGCGCACCGCGACTCCCCACATGCCGCCGGTCAGGAACTGCATCATCACAATAACGAGCGCGCCTAACGATAAGCCAATCCAAAAGAGCCACGCGAACAGATAGGAATGAAAGAATTGCGCGCGGTTTATGAACGCGCCGAAGAGAGATAATGCGGCCGCGATCAGACCGATAACGAGAGCGCGCATTTGCCAGCGGTTGAATTCGGCGGTGAGTGTCGAGTCGCTCATTTCTGCGCAGTCTCAAGTTGTTTCAGACCCGCTGCGTCGGCATCGCCGGGCGTTGCGTGCTGGCTCAATTGCAGCGCACGGATGTAAGCGACGATGGCCCAGCGATCTTCCGGTGAAACGCGCGATGCGTACGGATACATCACGCCGTAGCCATTTGTGATCACATCAAAGAAATGTCCCACGGGTGCGTCGCGCAGACGTTGCTCGTGTAACGAAGGCGGCGGCGGAAACCCGCGTTCCACGATCATGCCGTTGCCTTCGCCGGTGCGGCCGTGACAGACTGCGCAGTAGATATCGAAGCGCTCGCGGCCGCGCGCGATCATTTCGCGCGTGACCGTGGCGGGAAATGTCGCCACGAGTTGATTGTCGATCTTGCCGGTGAAGAATTGTGCGTCGTCGCGCAGTTGGCCGCGCGCGACCGTGTGCGCCGGCATCGTACGCGACCCGGCTCCGTCCTTGAAGAAATTCTCCTCTGCGAGTGGTTTGAGATGTTGTTGATCGACCATCCCTTTGCGACAGCCGACGCCGGCGAGACAAAGCGCAAAGATGATCAGGGCGCGTCTCATTTTTCCACCTCCGCGACGGAGGCTGGCGAGAGCGACCGAAGAAATTCGCGCACCGCGTCAGGGCGAAACTTGGGATCGTCCGCCTCAATGCAAAGAAAGAAGCGCGTCTGACTGGCGAGCTTAAACTCCTCCGCGTTGAATACCGGATGATATGGCTTCGGCAATCCATTCATTACGAGCATGCCGAATAAGGCGGCAAGCGCGGCAAAAAGGATCGTCAGCTCAAATGTAATCGGCACAAACGCAGGCCAACTGTGCGGCGGACGGCCACCAACATTCAGCGGATAATCAATAACCGCGGAATACCATTGCATTCCGTAGGCCGTAAGACCGCCGATGATTCCGCCAATCAGGGTGACGACCGGTACACACGTTTTTGTAAATCCGATTGCCTCGGCCACGCCTTCGATCGCATAGGGACTGTAGGCGTCCATCTTGCGATAACCTGTGCTATAGGCAGCGCGCGCGGCGGCGAGTAATTCTTCCGCCGTTTCAAATTCTGCCATGATTCCATAAAGATTTTCGCTCATTGTTTCGCCTCCGGTTTCTTGTGAACGAGGTCGCGCATCTCGCTGATCGAGATCGCGGGAAGCAGACGCAGAAACAAAAAGAAGAGCGACGCGAACAGACCGATCGAACCGATCAATGTCATCCAGTCCCAGCGCGTGCCGTGAAAGATTCCCCAGGCTGACGGCATGAAATCGCGATGCAAACTTGTGATAACGATCACGTAGCGCTCGGTCCACATACCGACCTGAATGAGCAGCGCGATGACGAACAGCACGGCCGGATTCGTCCGGATGCTTTTGAACCAGAGGGTTTGCGGCACGATCACGTTACAGAACATCAACATCCAATAAGCCGGCGCGTACGGCCCAAACATTCGATTGAGCGTCATGTAAATCTCGAATTTGTCGTCGCTGTACCACGACATGAATCCCTCGATGCTGTAGCCGTGCGCGACCATCAAGCCGGTGGCGAGCATGATTTTCGCGCAGTTCTCGAGATGCCGGATGGTGATGAAATCCTCCAGTTGATAAAACTTTCGAATTGGAATCGCGAGCGTCAGCACCATTGCGAAACCCGAGAAGATTGCGCCAGCGACGAAGTACGGCGGGAAGATGGTAGAATGCCAGCCCGGCACGATCGCGATAGCGAAATCGAGCGAGACAACGCTGTGCACCGATAGCACGAGCGGCGTCGCCAGTCCCGCGAGCAGCAGGTACGCCATGTGAAAGCGTTTCCAATGTCGCGCAGAGCCGCGCCAGCCTAACGAAAGAATACCGTAGATAACCTGCACCGGCCGGCTCAACGCACGGTCGCGCATTGTCGCCAGATCAGGAACAAGCCCGATGTACCAAAAAATGAGCGACACCGTCAGGTATGTGCCGACAGCGAACACGTCCCAGACCAGCGCGCTGCGCCATTGCGGCCATAGGTCCATCGTGTCGGGATACGGCAACAGCCAGTAGAACACCCACGGACGACCGAGATGGAGCAGCGGAAATAATCCCGCGCACGCCACGGCGAAAAGCGTCATCGCTTCGGCGAAACGGTTGATCGACGTGCGCCAATCCTGGTGTAGTAACAGCAGGATCGCAGAAATGAACGTGCCGGCATGACCGATCCCGATCCACCAAACGAAATTGACGATCGCGAATCCCCACGCGACCGGAATGTTTACGCCCCAAATCCCGATGCCTTTGATCAACAACCAGCCGATGGCGAAGTTCATCATCATGAGAAGCGCGAACGCCACGGCGAGTCCGCCCAGCCAGCCGCGCTGCACCGGCCGTGTCAGAACAACATCCGTAATCTTCTTCGTGACCGACGCGTTGTCGTAACCGGATGCGACCACTGGCTCCTCGATGATTGCGCTCATGCGTTCTCCAGCTCCGGGTTGGGATTGCGCAGCTTCGCCAGATAGGTCGTTCGCGGCCGTGTGTTCAATTCAGCGAGTAATCCGTAATTGAGCGGCGATGCTTTCAATTTCGCGACGCGACTGTTCTTTTCATTAATGTTGCCGAAGACGATCGCGTCAGCCGGACACGCTTGCGCGCAAGCCGGTATGATCTCGCCGTCGCGAACGGGACGGTTCGCTTTTTCGCTGTCGATCTTGACCGCGTTGATCCGCTGAATGCAGTAAGTGCATTTCTCCATCACGCCGCGGCTGCGCACCGAGACGTTCGGATTGCGCATCAGCGTGCGCGTCGGTGGGATCTCGAACCGGTTGGCGTCGTATTCGAGAAAATTGAACCGGCGCACTTTGTAGGGACAATTGTTCGAGCAATAGCGCGTGCCGATGCAGCGGTTATAGACCATCTGGTTCAGTCCCTCTTCGCTGTGCACTGTGGCCGCGACCGGGCAAACGAGCTCGCACGGCGCGTTTTCGCAATGCATGCACGGCACGGGCTGATGGAACGTCTGCGGATTCGCGATATCGCCTTCGAAGTAACGATCGACGCGTATCCAATGCATCTCGCGTCCAGCTGCGACCTGTTCTTTTCCCACAACGGGAATGTTATTCTCGGCTTGACACGCTATCGTGCATGCGCCGCAACCGATGCACGAATTGAGGTCGATCGTCATGCCCCACGCGTAACCGTTGTAAGTGATCTTCGGGTAAAGGCTGTCGTCTCGTGCAGGCGGCGGTTGGTCGGTTGCAACGATCGTGCGCGGTTGTTTTTGAAATGCCGCGAGCGTGCCGACTCTCACCTGATCGCGACCTTCCATGTTCCAATGATGTTGCGTCGTCACCAGCTCGTGATGGTCACCGGTTTTTTTGATTTCGAGGCCGGGTCCGCCCCAAAGCGCATCCGAGGTGCGAAGCGCATACGCGTTGAAGCCGACACCATTGCCGACGCTGCCGGCTCGCGTCCGGCCATAACCGAGATGAACCGTGACGCAGTCGTCCGCTTGTCCCGGCAATATCCAGATCGGCGCGCGCACGGAGCGGCCGCGGAATTTAAGATCGACAACTTCCCCATTCGCAAGCTGGAGGCGTTGTGCAGTTGCGGGACTCACTAATGCGGCGTTGTCCCAAACGATTTTCGTCAGCGGATCGGGAAACTCCTGGAGCCAGGCATTATTGGCAAGCTGACCATCGTAAGTCTGGGGGCTTGGTCGAATAACAAGATGCATTCCACTTGTCGATTGCGGCTTAGAGATTGGAGCTGCTGGTGTCACGGCACTCGCGCGCGCAATCGAACCAGCAACGACTCCGTCGTGAAGCGACTTGCGCCAGAATTTTTCGAAATCAGATGCCGAATGCTGCGTCTGCCAAAATGCGCGCACGATTTCGTAGCTGCTGGTTGGGGTTTCTTCGAGCAGGACCGCGAACAACTCGTGACGCGAGCGGCCGGCGAAAAGCGGTTCGATGACCGGTTGCATGATCGTCGCCGTGGCGTCGAAAGCGCACGCGTCGCTCCACGATTCGAGCGGGTGCGCTTCGGGCACGTGCCAGTGACAGATCTCCGCCGTTTCGTCGTGATACAGCCCGATATGAATCGTCGATTTAAGTTTCGGCAAAAGAGCCGCAAAATCGAAATCCGCTGGTGCGTCGTAAACAGGATTACCGCCGATGATCAGCAGGACTTCAACTTTCCCAGCCTGCATGTCGTTGACGAGCTCTCGAAGATCGCGCGCGCCAAGATCGACCGTGGCAGGATACTCAACGGTCACGCCGATGTTCTGCAACATTTCATTGAGCCGGCGAGCGGCGTCGTGCAATGCCGGGGAAGCGAATTCGCCCGCGATCACCAGACTTTTTCCGGCGTGGGCGCGTAGATCTGAAGCGATCGCGTTTGCGACTTTGGAATCGCTTCCCAAAACAAGATCTCGCGCAAACGATTCTAACTCGTCGGGCCGGAGAACAATCTGGTGATCGGCCATTGCGCCGGTAAGCGTCGGAGTTGATTCTGCGACGTAGAGTCGATTCATCGTCGCGTTCGGTCTTCGCGCCGCCGAAAAATCGCGCGCGTACTTCAAACTCGCGGGACTGGACGACAAGAAATCGCCGCTGAGGCTGACGATCACTTCTGCTTTGCGGAAATGATAACGCGCGGAATTTGCGGCCGTTCCGAGCGGCTCGTATTCGTGCCACTTCGCAGCAGGGAATTTCGCTAGCAGGCGTCGAATTTGATCGAGGAATGTCGGCGACGTTTCGTGGCGCGTGAGCAAGCGCAGCCCAGCCCCGCCATTGGCTCCGCACTTCTCCGCGGCGGTGGTCAGCTCGCCGATGAACACATCCCACGTGCTGATCTGTCCGTTGTTCATTACGGCTTGGGAGCGATCGGGATCGAAGAGCGTGAGCAGTTCCGCCTGCATGAACGCGTCGCTCGCTCCGAGACTGGCCGGATGTTCGGGGTTGCCTTCGATTTTCGTCGGCCGCCCCTCGTGTGTTTCCAAGAGCACACCGCGAGCGTAACCGCCCAATGTCAGCGCGCTGGCAAAGTAGAGCGGTTTTCCAGGAATCAACTCTTCCGGCTGGCGAACGTAGGGCACGATCTTCTCGAGCGGTTGGCGCGTGCAGCCGGTCGCGCCCGCGAGCGCGATTGAAGCGCCCATCAATTCCAGAAATTGCCGCCGACTCCATTCGTTAGGCAACTCAGATACGCCAGCCGGAAATTCGCGATGCAACATCTCCTGGAACTCGGGCGTTCCCGCCAGTTCATCTAGACTCCGCCAATGCGATTTCATCGATGACATGTGTAGCAATCGGTCAGTCCCTGCTGACGGACATGGTTCCGGGTTATGAGTTGCTGACCTAACGAAGTTTGGTTGCCTGGTGCGCGATATTTCATGTTAAAGACTTCGTCTGTCGGCCGCAGGGCAGTTTCGGGTTGCCGATGGCAACTGAGACACCAGCGCATATAAAGTGGCTTCGTTTTCCAGGTGATCGGCATCTGATCGACTCGGCCATGGCAGGTCGCGCAACCGATACCTTTGTTCACATGAATGCTGTGATCGAAATACACGTAGTCGGGCAAATCATGAACGCGCGTCCACTTTATCGGTGTGCCGGTCTGAAGACTGTCGCGCACGGGCTGCAACACCGGCGCGTCTTTCCAGATTTGTGAATGACATGTCATGCAGGTTTCCGTCGGCGGCAGTCCCGCGAATGATGAACTCTCCACGGAAGTGTGGCAGTAGCGGCAGTCGATCCCGAGTCCGTCCACATGATGCTGATGGCTGAACGGCACCGGTTGATGAAGCGGGACCTCCACGCGTGTCCAAAAATCGGAGCGGCCTAATGCGTAGATCGCGACGCTGCCGCCGACGATAAACAAGGGCACGCCGATCAGCGTTAACC
>JALYTV010000021.1 GCA_030854105.1 Verrucomicrobiota bacterium
CGTCACGCGTTGGCCATTTTCCCATCGGCAGCGTCTGGAATGATACGGCGGTACAACTGCCAGCGGGATCAGTCCAAGGACAAGACCTTTTCACCGGACAACGCCACTCTTTGGCAGGAACATTGTCCCTCTCGGACGCCTTCACTCATTTTCCCTTCGCGGTTCTGGCCGAGGAATAGGCCGCTGCGACCGCGCTGCCACGTCAGCGCCGCGAAAACCGCGACGAAACTAAGCCATGCGCACACTCCCCACGCGCTCCAAACCGGAGTTTCGGGTCCGCGTGGCATCGCAAAAAACCACGGCCAATTTCCACCGGAGGTCGATTCGTAAAACGCGAACAGGAATACGGTCGAAGCGGCTGTGATGAAGAGATAGCCCGGCGCGGTGAGCAGCAGAACAAAGGGCGCCGCCCACACCATGTATTGCACGCCCACACCGGGCGCCAGGATGAGTAACACCATCCACGCTAGACCGAGCGTCGCCGCGAGATCGCCCGGCGCTAATTTTCGCCGTAGCCAGCCCACGAAGATAATTCCGCTGAGAGCTGCAATCTTCAGAGCGATTGCGATCGTATTTTGCGTCGTCGTCAGTCCTCTGAAATCGATTTTCTGCACTTCGGCAAACGCAGGATGGTGCGCGAGCGATAACGCCTCGCGCATCAGATACGGCACTCCCCAAACTCCCCAATAACTGCCGTAGCCGAAGACGTTCCGGACGAACTCGCGGGGGCAATTCGCGAGCGGAAGAACCAAGCCAGCGAGGATGACGAGACCGGCGGTAATCGCAAACCGCCAACCTCCGCGTCGCGCAAACCAGAAGCACAGAAAGACTGGCGCTAGAATAATCGGCACGATCTTCACGTCCGCCGCGAGACCGAAAAAGCATCCGCACCAGAGCGGCTGTTCGGTCGCCGCTGCGACCGTCGCGAAGAAAAGGAGTGCCACCATCACCGAGTCGACGTTGCCATGAAAACCCGAAATCATGAGCGAAACAGGACTCGCTGCGAAAATAACGAGAGCCCACCACGGCGGACGATTCGCGAAAACCGGACGCCAGCGAAGCAGCACCGCAACCACCGAGAAATCAGCGACGATGCCGGCGAGTCGGAGAAGAAACGCGAACTCCAATTTGTCGCTGCCGGCGATGCGCGCGCAACCCCACGCGAACAGGCCCGTCAGCGGAGTGTGATTAAATTTCTCGTCGACCCGATAAACCTCCGTCAGTCCGAATTGCTGCACTTCACGGCCGAAATTGTAAAAGAGAACGGAGTCGATGCTCCCCATGCTGTGCGAAGCCCAGAGGATTTTCAGGAGTGTGGCCACCACCAACGCCAGCCAAACCACGCGCCTCTGTTGAGATTGGAAATTGTTGGCCCGAACGATCATCGATCACGGCTGATTGAGCAGGGATCGAGCCCTTAGCGGAAATGACGTGTCCTGTTCCTCCCAACCGCCAGGAATGCGGCTACGGTCTGAACGCTTCCGGTCTTCCTTGTGCGCCGCGGGCGAAGGCGTCGATGAGTCCGCCGAGCCATTCGGCGTAGCCGCGGATGTTGTTGAGCAGATCGGCGCCGAAGCTCGCGAAGGAAATGTTAGGCGACGCGATGATAAGCAGCGCGCTCAGCACGGCGAGGTTCATGAGATAGATGAACACGAGTGAGAAAAAGGTGCCGTGACTGCTGAGGTCGCTCTGATTTTTCGGGATCATCCAGCAGGTAAAAGTGAAATGGAACGCCCAGGTGATACCGATGACCGCGAAGAGCAGTTGCCCGTACGGCGCTATGTTCACAAACAAACTGAGTAAGCCGTAAACGCCGATGGCGAGCACGCTGTAGAGCGGGAAAAAATACGGCGTCAGCGCGATCCAGAAATTCGTGCGGTCGGTGACGATGTGGCCACCGTCACTGCCGACGCGAAATTTGCTGACGCGACCGCCCATGAGCCAGACCCAGAGCGCGTGCGTGAGTTCGTGGCCGAAGACGTAAAGAATGAGCGGGCGCGGCAATCCGAAAAAGGCGATGAGCCAGAGCACGACGCCGAGCGCGAAGAACCAAAACTCCGCGTTGGCCCAGAGGCGTTGCTGCAAAGTCGCGCGCGTGAACGCGGTGAAAAACGTCTGCGTGAGAATCACGCACCAGGGCAGCAGGAAAACGGCGATGATGTTTTTCACCCAGCGCGTGGGCACGGTGAGCCCCTGTCGCGGCGGCGGCGCGCGCCGCGTGGTCGGTACCACGTAGGGTACGATCTTGACGCGACCGGCTGGCCGGCGCCCGCGCGCCTGCGGAGAATTTGATCTGCGATTTTCTGCGCCCAATCGGTCGCGAGCCTACCCGATCACGCGTATTTGGAAAGCCGCATTGCGAACAGGAGCCGGTTATCGCCCTGTGCTCACTCCGAGCGTCAGTCGAGGAATCCCGATGCGAAACTCAAAGGTAACTTCGACGGGATCCCTCGGCTTCGCTCGGGATGACGGGGGAACGGAACGCCGGTTTTTTAGACAGGATTTTACAGGATGGGAGCTAGAGACAACAGATGCCGCTCAATCCTGCATCATCGTGTTAATCCTGTCTTACTCTTCCTACGCGCGGCCCATGTAGACGCCGGTGCGAGTGTCGATCTTCACCAGCTCGCCTTCTTTGATGAAGAGCGGGACGTTAATCGTCTTACCCGTCTCGAGCACGGCGGATTTCGTCACGTTACTCGCGGTATCGCCGCGCACGCCTTCCGCCGACTCGACGACTTTGAGCGTGACGGACGAGGGCAACTCCACTTGCACCGCTTTGCCCTCGGCATAGAGCACCTGCACCGCGAGATTTTCGACGAGATAATCTTTCGCTTCGCCGAGCAAACCTTCGTCCAGCGTCACCGTGTCGTAGGTGTCCGGGTCCATGAAATGGTAGCCGGTGTTATCCTTGTAGCTGAACTCGAGCGTCTGGCGATTGATGTCGACCAGCTCGACTTTGTCGGTGGAACCGAAGCGCACGTCAGCGCTTTTGCCGGTGTTGAGGTAACGAATGATCGCCTGCACAAAGGCGCGCAAATTTCCCGGCGTGCGATGCTGCACATCCAGCACGATCGCCGTGTTGCCGTTGTACTTGATCGCCTGGCCTTTTCGTAAATCGTTCGCGGCTGCCATAGAAAGAAGAGATTCGAACAGGTTTGGCAGGTTTCAACTCGTCATTCCGAAGCGTGAGCCGAGGAATCCCATCATTGTCATTCCGTCCTCGTCGCGAACCCTTTCAAGGTAACTCCTCGGGATCCCTCGGCTTCGCTCGGGAGGGCCTACAACAACTTCAAACGCGTCAGATCCTGCGAGTCGACGATTCCGACCGGCATGTCCGCGTCGTCGACGACGACGAGATCGTCGATGCGATGGCGTTCGAGCAGGTTCAAAACTTCCACGGCCAGCTTGTCGCGATGCACCGTCACCGGATTCAACGTCATCAGGTCGGCTACGATCCGGTCGCCAATCTTCGGGTCGTCCTGGAAGTGCCGTGCGAAATCGCCGTGGGTGAAAATGCCGAGCAGCTTGCCATCGGCGTCCGCGATCACCGCCGCGCCGGCGCGCACGTCCGTCATCGCTTTCAACACTTCGCGGATGCGCGCATCCGCCTGCACCAGCGCAAGCGCGCCGCGCGGCCGCATCACTTGATGCACGCGCATGAGCAAACTGCGCCCGATCATTCCCGCCGGATGAAATTTCGCGAAATCCTCTTTTTGAAATCCGCGCGCTTCGAGCAGCACCATTGCCAGCGCGTCGCCGAGCGCGAGCATCACCGTCGTGCTTGAAGTCGGCGCCAGGTTCAACGGACACGCTTCCTGCTCGATGCTCACATCGAGAAACGCGTGCGCGTTGCGCGCCAGGGTCGAGTCCGCGTCGCCGCAAAGAGCGATGATCTTCACTTGGAAACGCCCGAGCGCGGGCAGGATGCGGAGCAATTCTTCCGTCTCGCCACTCGCGCTCAAGGCCAGCACGGCGTCGCCGTCGGAGACCATGCCAAGGTCGCCGTGCATCGCGTTCAACGAATCGAGCACGACGGCGGGCGAGCCGGTGCTGGTGAGAGTGGCGGCGATCTTCGCTCCGACGTTGCCCGATTTGCCGACGCCCAAGACGACGATCTTCCCCCGCGCGTCGACCGCGCTTTTCAGCAAGGTGATCGCGTCGGCAAACGACGGGCCGAGCCGTTGCCGCAGCCGTTGCAGCTCGAGAATTTCGATGTCGAGCACGCGTCCAGCCTTTCCAAGGTAATCCATCGCGTGGTAATTGTGGTGGCAGGCAAGCGGAGCGGCAAGCTCGCGCGAATACTAAGACAAAGGAATCACATGAAACTACTTCTCGCGATTGCAATCATCGCCGCCGGCGTCATCACCGCCTCCGCGCAGACTTACACCGCCACCACGCGCACCAAGCGCTCCACGCAAATCCAGCAACGTCCGACGCAACGCCCGCCGTTGCGCTCGCGCGATGTCAGCGGCGTGATTCCGCGCGCGATTCGCAGTGGTAATCCGATTCAGATGTTGAATCCGCGCGCGAATCCGGGCCGCTATGGCACCGCCGAACAGAGCACATCGTTTGACCCGCGTTACCCGGGCAAATGGAGAGGCATTAAGCTGTTCACGCTTTACTTCTGAGCGACGCGCTGCCCGTCGTCGCCAGTTATTGCGCGACGTTTCTCAAGCCGGAGATGCTGCACGTCTACCGGCAAATCACTTCGCTGCGCCGCGTCCGCCCCGTCGTGATCGCGCAGAAACGCGAGCACGCGGATTTGTTTCCGTTCGAGCCGGTGCGCGTGGTGCCGAAGTCGTCCTGGCATTTCTTGCGACGCATCTGGTGTAAACAAATCACCGATCGTCCCTGGCAAATCTCGCGCAGCGAAGTGCGCGCGCTGGAGAACGCGCTGGCTGACGCCCGCCTACTGCACATTTATTTCGGGCACATCGCGGTCCTGCTGCGACCGCTGATCGAGCGCTGGCCTCGGCCGGCGATCGTGTCGTTTCACGGCGCGGACGTCGGTGTCGATTTGCAGAAACCGACGCATCGCGAGGCGACGCGCGTGATGCTCGGCGCGGTCTCGCGCATTCTCGTGCGCTCGGATTCGCTCCGCCGCAGCTTGATCGAACTCGGCGCGCCGCCGGAAAAAATCGAAATGCAGCGCACGGGCATTCCGCTCGCTGAGTTTGCCTTGCGCGAGCGCGCCACGCCGGCGAACGGCCAATGGCGCTTGCTGCAAGCGGGCCGGCTCATTGAAAAAAAGGGAATCGCGACGTCACTGCGCGCGTTCGCGGCCTTCCGGAAAATTTATCCGACCGCGACGTTCACCATCGCCGGCGACGGGCCGCTGCGGGCGGAGCTGGAAAATCTCGCGCACGAATTGCAGATCGGGTCGGCTGTGATTTTTCTCGGTTTCGTCTCGCAGGGGAAATTGCGCGAACTGCTTTACGAATCGCATTTGTTTTTGCATCCGAGCGCCGTTGGCCGCGACGGCAATCAGGAGGGCGTGCCGAACGCCATGCTCGAAGCGATGGCGAGCGGCCTGCCGGTTTTCGCGACGCGACACGGCGGCATTCCCGAGGCAATCATCGACGGCGAGAGCGGACGCCTCGTCGCGGAAGGCGACGACCGGATGTTAGCCGACGCGCTCATCGTTGCGGCGCAAGCGCCGGAGACTTTGCGCGCGATGGGAAAACGCGCGTCGGAAACCGTCGCGCGCGATTTCGGGCAAGCCGAGCAAACGCGCCGCCTCGAAGAAATTTACCTCCGCGAAATCGCGTCATCCCGAGCGTAAGCCGAGGGATCCCGTCGCGTAACGCGAAGGTAGCTTCCGCGGGATTCCTCGGCTTCGCTCGGAATGACGCGCGGACGTTAGCCGGCGCGCTCGGCGAAGAAGCGCGCGAGCATTTCGCGGCCGGCGGCGAATGATAATTTTTCGTGCGCGATCTTCGTCGCTTTGTCCGCGACTTTTTGCCGCGCGTCGTCGTTGCGCAAAAGCGCGAGCGCGATGGCGGTGATCTCGTCATCGGTGCGGTTCTCTCCGCACGTGTCGGGGAAGGCGAGCGTATCGATCGTGCCGTTGCCGCCGACACAAACGTTGCGACACAGGAGCGCGTCGCCTGCGACCTGGCCGGGCACGCGACTGCGATCGAGTTGAAAAATAATTTTGTGGCGCGCGACTTCGCCGAGATAGGCGCGATAACCGAGCCGGCGCTCCTGCACGCGCACGCGCCGGAAGCCGATCTCCGCGATCAAACGCGCGCCGCGTCGCCGTTCGAAATTGTACACCGTCACCGGCTCACGCGTGGCGTCGCTCAGTTCCTTTGCCGCCAGGAGCGCGCGCAGATGATTGCGCGACGGCACGTCGAACTCGCGCGTGCCGATGAAAATGCCGGCGCGATTTTCGACCGACCAATTCCAATCTTCATCGTCGATCGGATATGGCGTTGGAATAAACGCGACGCCATCATCGCCGCGCACGCTGCGCAGCAATCCCGCCGCGCAGGCGGTGCCGGCCAGCGCGCCATCGGCAGCGCGGACAATTTTCAAAAAGCGCGCGAACCGCATCGGATCATCGAGCTGCTCGGCGATTTGATGCGCGCCAGTTTCTTTGAGCACGACGACGACGGTGCGTTTTGCAGCCTGCAATTGCGCGAGCGCGCGTTCGGTCGCGCGAAAATCGCCGCGCAACAACAGCAGCACCGGCCAGCCGCTCGCGGCCGCGCGTTTCGTATCGCGAAAAACCGCGCCGCTGCTACAGGCGGCGTAGGCATGAAAATTAATCGGCGCGTGAACGTCAGCCGACGCGCTCCTGGTATCCGCGAAATCCTGTTCGGCATCGCGGCCGCCCGGATTCAACACCGCGAGTCGAAAATCGTGCGACATCAATTGCCGACGGGCTCAGCGCGGCGCACCGGCGTTTCCGTCGGGATGGGATGCACCGGAATGGCGCGCCGAATTTCGATCGGCGTGCCCGTCTCCACTGGCGTGGGCGTTGGCAAATCCAGAATGGAGCCGTCAAAAGAAACCGCATCGTGGCGGACGGGACGCGCGCGAACCACCGGCTTGGATGGATCGAATGCTGGCGCGGAATCGGGCGTTCCAAAATCCGAACCGTCGAGCGTGACGGCGCCGTGCCGCACGCCTTGCGGATGGACCGCCTGCGCGCGCATGATCGGCTTGCTCGGATCCGGCATTTGCTCGCTGTCGGGCGAAGGACTCGGCGATTCCTCTGGCTCCGGCGCTTTGATATTGGCGCGGACGGAATTGTAAGGATCGCGCTCGGCCAGCAACACCTCGCCCTTCGGCACGATGGTTTTCACCGCGCTCGTGTCGGCCGCGAGCGCGGCGCGGGGCCATTCGCCCGCGGGCAAATCGCGCACCAGCAAACCGTGGCCATCGCCGTGCACCGAGCAGGGCTTAGTCGGCTTCTGCGCCAGCGTCGCATATTCGAAATAGGTCGTCGGCCGACCTTGCGCGTCGACGCATTTGTCGGTCGCAAGCATGCCGGACTTGTCGCAGATATTCACTTTCTCGAGCCCTTTGGGCACGCTGATTTCTTGCGGCGGAAAATCGCCAACCGACGCGTTCATCGCGCTTACCCACACCGGCAGCGCAATGTCGTGCCCGAACGCGCCGCGATAAATTTTTTGCGGCTTATCGAAGCCCGCCCAGACCACGCAGGTGATCGCGCTGTCGTATCCGGCGAAAAGCACATCCGTGAAATCGTAAGCGGTGCCCGTTTTACCGGCGGCATCCATTTTTTTGAGGCCAAATTCCGTGCGCGCTTCTTTGCCCGTTCCCTTCTCGAGCGCGTCGACCAGACACGAATGCACTTCGTAGGCCGTCTCGGGTTTGATCACCTTGTGCGGTCTTGAATCGATCTTCGCGTCCCACACCGTGTTGCCATCCTTATCCTCGATGCGGTCGAGAATGTGATACGTCTCCGGCCGCCAGCCGCCATTCGGGAAGATCGTGTAGGCTAACGCCAGCTCGGCGAGCGTGATTTCACTGCTGCCGAGAAATGTCGCCGGATAGGGACGCAGCGGCGACTTGATGCCCGCCGCTTTACAAAGCTGCAGCACGTTATCGACGCCGGGCGTCATGCCGACGCGCACGGTGGCGCCGTTCTTCGATTTCGCGAGCGCCTCGCGCGCGGTGATCGGTCCTTCGTAACGATTGTCCGCGCTCTCCGGTCCCCATTCGCCGAGAATGCCGGTCGTGCCGCCGATCATGACCACGCGATTGTCGAGCGGTGAATCCTCCACGATCGAACCCGGAAACAAGCCTTTCTCAAACGCCGCCGCATAGACGAACGGCGTCATCGCCGTGCCGGCCGGCCGCCGCGCCTGCAACGCGCGATCGTATTGATTGTGCTCAAAATCGCGGCCGCCCACCAGCGCCACGATGCCGCCCGTCGCATTATTCAGCGCGATCACCGCGCCTTGCAGATACTCCGGCGCCGGCGGCGCTTTGCTGCCAGCGGCCGCGCGCGCACGTTTAAAATTTCCCGCGTATTCCGCGTAGGTTTGATGGTTGTAACCCTGCTGCAGCTCCACTTTTTCCAGCCGCGCGCGCAACGCCGCTTCCGCCGCCTTCTGCAATTCCGCGTCGATGGTGGTGTGAATGCGATAGCCCTCGTTCATCGCGCGATCCCAGCCCACGGCATCGATCACTTTCTGGCGGATGTAATCGACCGCGTAATTCTGCCCCTTCGCATTCTGGCGGTTGCCAATGACGACGTCTTCGCTTTGCGCGTGCGCCGCTTGCTCCGCACTGATGAACTCGAGATCGCGCATGCGTCCGAGCACGACATTGCGCGCCTCGCGCGCCGCATCTTTGTCCGTCCACGGCGACAAACGATTCGGACTCTTGATCAAACCCGCGAGCATGGCGCATTCCGGCAGGGTCATTTCCTTCGCCGATTTTCCGAAGTAGCCGCGCGCCGCCGCTTCCGCGCCATAAAGGCCGCCGCCAAAATAAATCCGGTTCAGATACAGCTCCATGATTTTCTGTTTGCCGAAATTTTCCTCGATGCGTTTCGAGAGAAAAATTTCCAGCAGCTTGCGCCGGAAGGTGCGCTCATGGAGCGAAAAGCTGTTGCGTGCGAGCTGCTGCGTGACGGTGCTCGCGCCTTGCCGAACGTGGCCGGCGGCAAAATTTTTCAGCGCCGCGCGCACGATGCCGAAGAGATCGTAGCCACCATGCTGGTAAAATTTGTTGTCCTCGATCGCGACGACGGCGTTCACCAAATCACGCGGGATTTGATCGTACGGAATCGTCTCGCGGTTCTCCACGTAGATCTGGCCGAAGATTTTATTGTCGCGATCGAGAATCACGCTCGCGGATTCCATCGACTCCATCTGATTGAGGTCGAACGTCTCCGCTTCCGCCTTCAATTGCGCCGCGATGATGGCGAAATAAATGAGCGCGCCCGCGCCCGCGAGCAGGACCACCAGCGCCGGCACATAAAATTGCGGCTGCTTATACCAGCGTCGCCGGTCATGATACAGCGGCGTGGGCGGCAAGAACGAAACAGGCATTGCGTGAAACGACGAAACCTTAGGCGCGATCCCGCGCAAAAGCCAAAGCGCAAACCGGTCTCGTGAGCGATCCGGCGTTAATCGAAATCATCCGCGCCGAAATCGACGCGCGCGGACCGATTCCTTTCGCGCGCTTCATGCAACTCGCGCTCTATCATCCCGCGCACGGCTATTATGCGGCGGGGCGCGCGCAGATCGGGCGGCGCGGAGATTTCTTTACCAACGTCAGCGTCGGTCCGCTCTTCGGAAAATTGCTCGCCGCGCAGTTCGCTGAAGTCTGGGAAAAACTCGGGCGCCCAGCGGACTTCCACATCGTCGAGCAAGGCGCACACGATGGCGCCTTCGCCGCCGACGTGCTCGGCGCGTCGCGCATTCCGTCGTTAGCCTACACGATCATCGAGCCGTTCCCGACGCCGCGCACGCGCCAGCAGCAAACGCTCGCGCAATTCCAAAACGTGCGCTGGCTCGAGTCGATCGACGAATTGGCTGCGTTCACCGGCGTCTGGTTTGCCAACGAACTCTTCGACGCGCTCCCGGTGCGAATTTTCCAGCGAAGCACTGCTGGCGCCATCTCCGAGCTGCGCGTCGCTCGCGCGGAGAGAACCGGCACGACGCTCGACCTGGATGGCAAAACCGAGGCCACGCCAGGCCGGAAAGACCAGATCACTAGCGACAGCGATGCGATGCAAGACCAGCAAAGCCAAATCGCAAGTACCATCGACGCGACGCGAGACCGGCAAACCAAAATCGCAGGCGACATCGAGGCGAGGCCGGAGCGGCAAAGCAAATCCACTAGCCGCTCTCGCGAGATACCAGGACCGAAAAGCAAAACCGCGAGCGACGTTTATGCGCCAAGAGAGTCGCGGAGCGGAACCACGAGCGCTGCCCATGCAACGCTTGCGGAAGAAACGCGCCCTCCCGCCAGCGCCGCCTCGCTTCGAACAAACGCATCTTCAATCCCGTTCGCCCTCCACCCCGTCCTCGTCGATAGCGTAATGAGGAAACGCGGTGCGTTTCCCCAGTTTCCAACTCCCTTCGCAGGATGGGAGGAGTGTAATTCGGCGGCGGAACAGGTGATGCGGGCAGCTTGTGAAAAATTGGAGCGCGGCGTCGCCCTGACGATCGACTACGGCTTTTCGCGCTCGCAGTTTTTCGCGCCCGCACGCGCGCACGGCACGCTTCAGGTGCGTCGCCAGCACCGTCTGCTGGAGTCGCCGTTCGAGCAGATCGGGTCGGCTGACATCTCGTCGCACGTGGATTGGACCACGCTGGCCGAAGCGGCGGAAACCGCCGGCGCGCACGTCCTCGGGTTCACTGACCAACATCATTTTCTTACCGGCATTTTGAGCGAGCTGATCGGGTCGGCTGACGTCGAGTTGTTCAGCGCGGCGGAAAAGCGCGCACTGCAAACCTTGCTGCATCCCGAAATGCTCGGCCGCAATTTCCAGGCGTTTGCCGTCGCCAAAAATTTCTCCCTCCCGCTCGCTGGTTTTCGTTTCGGCGGCGACGCGCGCACGCGACTCGAACTCACGCGCGACGAAGGGTGAGATGCAAAATTTCCGCGGGCGCATTCACGCGCAGCGGATACCAATTGCCGACGCCGTTCGAGACCACGAGCTGGCTCGCGCCACGCAGGTAGCGTCCGGACCAATAGCGAAACAGCGCCGGCCCGAAGCCGACGTGTTCGTTCCACATCAGTTGGCCGCCGTGGGTGTGGCCCGACAGCGTGAGTGGCATCGCTTGCGCGATCGCTTCGTCGAAGGCGTGCGGATGATGTGCGAGCAAAACTGGGAAGGCGTCCGGTTGCCGCAGCCGCAGCAGATTTTTCACAGCCGCGGAAATCGCGGCGTCGCGATACTCATGCGTGCGCGTCCAGCTCAAACCGAGCAATTGCAGCGGCGCACCGTTCACCGGCACGATGGCAGTTTGATCGAGGAGAAATGGAATGCCGCTCGCGCGCATGCGCCGCTCGAACTCGGCGGGATTTTCGATGAGATCGTGATTGCCTTCGATGTTGAAGAGGCCGAAGCGGCCCTGCATTTGTCGCGCGAGCGAAATGCCTTCGTCCAGATCGGCGAGCGCGTCGTTAATGAGATCGCCGGCGAGCAGCACCAGATCGCTGCGCAGATCGTTCACCGTCGCGACCATTTTTTTCAACACGCGGCCGGAAGTAAAGCGGCCGACGTGAATGTCGGCGACCTGCGCGATGGTGAAACCGTCGAGCGCGAGCGGCAGATTCGCAAATGGCAAAACGAAGCGGCGCACGCGGAAGTTTTGTAATTGCGCCATCGCGATGCCGCTGAGGCTGATGGTGAAAAGCGGTGGCGCGAGTGCAGCGGTGAAGCCGAGAAATTCGCGGCGACTGAGCGCGCGTTCGTCGTTAGCCGACCCGCTCTGGCGCCCTTCGCGCCGACGAATCACAAGCAGCGCGAGCGCGAGCGGCAACGCCAGAATGATGAGCAGAGCCGTTCCGAGCGAATGCCAAAGCAGCAGCGCGACGCTGACGAATTCCGGCACGACACGATCCGCGCCGCTGCCGCTCCATCGGCTCGCGATGAGCCAGAGGAAGCCGACGATTTGGCCGCTCATAAACAGCGCGATCACGACGCGCGGAAATTTCTTTCGCGTCCAGCGCGTAACGAGCCACCACCAGACTGCATCGATCACGACGATGAGCCAGAGAACGGCGAGAACGATGTGCACGCGGGAAGTTACGCGCGGCGCTGTTGCGCGGCGAGCAGCGGCGGCAAATCAGCCAGCGCGGGCGACGTCGTTTGCTCCGCAAATTTCGCCGCAGCGACTTTCAATTGCTGCCAGCGCGCGAGCGGAAAATCCGGCGCAGCCACGATGTGACGCAGCAGACTGCGCCATTCCATGAGCGCGCGCTCGATGTCGCCGTGCCGCAAGGTTTCGCTGGCGAAACGATGGCGCGCGGATGGATTCGCGACCAACTCGCACATCACTTCGGCCGCGCCGGCGCCGTATTGCGGCGGCGTGCCCATCGCGAGATAACCGGGATAATCGGCGCGCTGATAAACGCGCTGGCAAAGGATGCCGAGCCGGCCACCCATGGGCGCGTCCTCGCCGGCGAAACGCGGGCCGGCGCGGAGATTTGCGAGATCGAATACGAGGTCTTCGATCGGATATTTTTCTTCTTCGAGCGCAGCGGCAATGGCGAGACCTTCGCCGGCCTGGAAGAACGAAAAAATAATTCCGCGCGCAGTCGGCGTGCCGTCGGCTGCAATCAAACCGAGCGCGCGCCAGGCAAAGGCCGGCGTGTTCGTAATGGCGACCGTGCGATCGAATTCCTGCTGGTCGCACGCGCGGCAACACTCGGGAAGATTTTCGCGCGTCGGCGGATCGCGCAGCGCGCAGCCGTGCGCGTCCACGAACGCTTGCGCAGGCAACCCGGAATAATCGAGGCGCAACGAAAGCATGCGGCCGCGCTCGACTTCGTCGACGATCGCGCCGGGCTGCACGAGCTCGGCCAGCTGCGGACGAATTTTCTCCGCGAAATCCGCGCGCGAGACGACGCGCTCACCCATCGCACGCTGCAACCATTTTCCGAGCGCGAGTTCGCCGCTGGGCAAAATCGTCGCGAGCGGGAGTTCGCGTCCATAGACAGCGCGCTCACGCAAACGGCAGAGATTGCCGAGACCGACGCCTTCGAGCGTTTGCGGAAGCGTCAGCGCGCGACGCCAGCGCTCGTTTTTGCGAATGAAAGCGTCGCCGAGCGTGACGTCTGAGCGCGTCGGTTGCGGTTGCCATTCGGCGCGCGAGTTGAGCATTTCGCTCGTGCCGCGACGAAGAAAACGCGCGCGTTCGTCCGTGACCCAAAGCCCGCACGGACGCGCGCCCGTGGCGAGCGAATGTTCGGCGCCGAGCTGCACGCGCGCGCTGGTAAAGAGCGAGCGCGAGAGGTCGACGGCGGCGGCGAACGGCGCTTCGCCGCGCGCGGCAGCGTTATGCGTCACGCTGAGCAAGCTCGGCCAATCGAGCGGCGCGGCGCGTTTGAGCTGGCGCGGACGCGCGTCGCCGAGCCGCGGCAGATTCGACGCGAAGAGCGCGTAGCCTGCGTCATCGAACCCGCGACGGCCGGCGCGCCCGAACATTTGCAGCAGTTCGTCGGCTTCGACGATGCGCTCGAAATTTCCCGCGAAATAACGGCGATCGGCGACGATGACGGAGCGCATGGAAAAATTGATGCCGGCCGCGAGTCCCATGGTCGCGACGACGACGTTGAGCTGGCCGTTTTTCGCAAGCGCTTCGACGACGCCGGCGCGCGCCGCGTAGCTGAGTCCGCTGTGATGATAGCCGACACGATGGCGGAGCAGCTTCGATAATTGTTTGCCGACGATGCTTTCCTGCGCGGCGGTGAGCGGCAGCGGATCGCGCGGCGGCAACGCGCTCGCGATCGCCTGCGCCATTTGTTCCGCGGCGGCGCGGCGCGGCGCGAAAATCAAAACGGGCGCGAGATCGGCACGCAGCGCGCGCCCGATCATGCGCGGCCAGAAACTGCGCGAGCTGACGAATTGTGAATCGGAAAGCGCTTCGAGATCGCGTTCTTCGAGCGGCACGGGACGTGCGCTATGCTCGATTAATTCCACGTCGCGATCGAGGCGTTGCAGCCACGCCACGACATCGCGCGCGTTGGCGACACTGCCGCTAAGCAAAAGCAGTTGCGTCTGTTTGGGCGCGAGCGCGAGCGCGAGTTCGTAATGCACGCCGCGCATTTCGTCGCCGAGCATTTGGAATTCGTCGATCACGAGCAACTGCGGGCCGTCGCCGCGAAGGAAGCGACCGCGTTGCGTCTCGAGCGTGGCGACGACCACGCGCGCGTCTAGATGCAACGCCAGATCCCCGGTCGCGATGCCGACGTCCCAGCCGCGCCCGCGCCATTCCGCGAGCTTGTCGTTCGCGAGTGCGCGCGTCGGCACGGTAAAAACGGCCTGACCTTTCAGCTCCGGATATAACAGCTCGAAGATGTATGTCTTGCCCGCGCCCGTTGGCGCCTGCACCACGACATCGCGGCCGACCTGCAAAGCGCGCACAGCTTCCTGTTGCCACAAATCGGGAATGCGCAGGCTGACCCCAAGTCCCTCGAACACGCGCCAAGATGCGAGTGCGCGCCACGCGCCGCAATCGGTCGTTAGCCGACGCGCTCTGCGCTGGCGAGATTGAAGGCGGTGTTCACGAGCGCGACGTGCGTGAACGCTTGCGGGAAATTGCCGAGCTGATGTTTTTTGCGCGGATCATATTCCTCCGCGAGGAGGCCGACGTCGTTGCGCAACAGCAACAGACACTCGAAAAGTTCGCGCGCTTCGTTATGGCGACCGAGAAGATTGAGGCAATCAGCCAGCCAAAACGAACAAGGTAGAAAAACACCTTCCGCGCCCGACAAGCCGTCGACTTTGGTTTTGCCCGCGCGATAACGCATGACGAAACCCTCCACGAGCAAACGTCGCTCGATCGCGGCGATGGTGTTTTTCACGCGCTCATCCGTCACCGGCAGAAATCCGACCAATGGCATGAGCAGCAAACTCGCGTCGACCTCGGCGGAGCCGTAATACTGGGTGAAGGCGCGAACGCGTCGGTTGTAACCCCGCGCGCAGACTTGCCGGTGAATGCGATCGCGCACGGCACGCCACCCCGGCAGCATATGGTCGGCGGTGCAGCCGCATTCCTCGATCAATTTGATGGCGCAATCGAACGCGACCCAGGCCATCATTTTCGAATGCGTGAAATGCCGCCGCGGCCCGCGCACTTCCCAAATGCCTTCATCCGGTTGGCGCCATCGCTTCTCGAGCGATTGCATGAGCGCGACCTGCATGCGCCAGTCGGCCTCATCGGATTTAATGCCGGCGACCCGGGCTCGATACATCGAGGCCATGATCTCCCCGTAGACATCGAGCTGGCATTGCGTGGCCGCGGCGTTGCCGATTCGCACTGGAGTGGAATTCCGATAACCCTTCAGCCACGGCAACGTCGTCTCTTCGAGGCGACGCTGGCCGGTGACGCTGTAGAGAATTTGTAATTGGTCCGGACCTCCGGCGACCGCGCGCAAGAGCCATTGCCGCCAGGAGCGCGCTTCTTCGAGATAACCGGCCCGCATCAAAGCCAACAGCGTGAACGTCGCATCGCGCAGCCAGCAAAAGCGATAATCCCAGTTGCGCTCGCCGCCGATTTTTTCGGGTAACGATGTGGTGGGCGCCGCCACGATGCCGCCGCTCGGCGCGAAAGTGAGCCCCTTGAGCGTGAGCAACGAGCGCATGACGGCGTTGCGCCACGGATGCGGAGTCTGGCAACGCTTCGACCATTTGCTCCAGTAATCCTTGGTGTCGCGCAGCGCGCGCATGGCGTTGACCTTGCGCGGCGCCTTCAAGTGTGACGGATACCAGGTAAGCACAAACGGGACGCGTTCGCCTTGGCCGACCGTAAAATCCGCGAGCGTGGAAAGATTCTTGCCGCGCGTTTCCGCCGGCGTCTGCAACAACAGCGCGTTCGGACCAGCGATCGCTTCGAGCGCGGCAGGGCGTCGCCGCACCCACGGCACGATATGTCCGTAATCGAAACGGATGATCAGCTCCATCTTCATGCGCACCCGACCGCGCACGCCTTCGACGATGCGAATGAGATCGGGCGCTTCGCCGCGCGGCGGCATGAAATCGAGCACGCGTACGACGCCGCTCGCCGTCTCGAAGGTGGTCTCGAGGATGAGCGTGTCGCCTAAATAGCGACGGCTCGTTTTCTTGAGGCGCGCCGACGGCCGCAGCGACCAGTGGCCGTTTCTTTTCGTGCCCAGCAAACTCGCGAAACAGGCGGGCGAATCGAAACGCGGAAAGCAAAGCCAATCGACGCAGCCATGCTTGCTCACGAGCGCGCCCGTCTGCGTGTCGCTCAGGAATGCGTAATCCTCGATGCGCGTGGTGGCCATGCTAGGAATTTGCGCTGCACGCTTCCGCAACGAATGCTCTGCGCATGCGTATTCGTTTCCCGCTCTTCCTGATCGCGCTGTCTGTCATTGGCTCGGCATTTGCCCAGAAACTTCCCGACACTACACGTCTACTTCGTTTCCCAACGACGAACGGATCGCAAATCGTTTTCTGTTATGCGGGCGAACTCTACACCGTCGCGAAGGACGGCGGCATCGCGCGGCGACTGACGAGCGGGCCGGGTTACACTTCGTTCCCGCATTTTTCGGCGGATGGAACGCAGCTCGCCTATACCTCGCACTACGATGGCAATACAGAAGTCTATGTCATGCCCGCGCTTGGCGGCGAACCGAAACGGCTGACGACGACGGCGACGCTCGGGCGCGACGATGTCTCCGATCGTATGGGGCCGAACAACATCGTGATGACGTGGCTGAATACGAAACCGGAGATCGTGTTCCGCTCGCGCAAAGATTCGTTCAATTCCTTCATCGGCTCGCTTTTTACCGTCGGGCTCGAGGCGGAATTGCCGCAGCCGGTGCCGCGCGGCGGTTTCGTTTCGTTTTCGCCGGACGATTCGAAGATGGCTTACAACCGCGTCTTCCGGGAATTCCGCACTTGGAAACATTATCGCGGCGGCATGGCCGACGATATTTGGATTTACGATTTCAAGACGCAGCAGACGACGAATCTGACGGACAATCCGGCGCAGGACATTTGCCCGATGTGGGGCGCGGATAACAAAATTTATTTCGCGTCCGATCGCGATGGCCGGATGAATCTGTTCTCGGTCGACCTCGCGACGAAGGAGCAAAAGCAGCTCACCCATTTCACCGATTACGACATCAAGTTTCCGACGATCGGGAAGGATGCGATCGTGTTCGAGCAGGCTGGGTACATCTGGCGCTACGACCTCGCCAGCGGCCAGGCGACGCCGGTGCCGATCGAGATCAAAGAAGATCTCGCTTCAGGGCGGAGCGCGCTGGTTGACGCATCGAAGCACGTCGAGTCGGTGAATTTGTCGCCGGACGGCCAGCGTGTGATTGCGGTCGCGCGCGGCGATCTTTTCTCCGTGCCAGCAAAGGATGGCACGCCGCGCGATCTCTCGCGCACCTCGAACGCGCACGAACGCGATGCGGTTTGGTCGCCCGATGGAAAATGGATCGCCTACAACTCCGACGCGACGGGCGAGAACGAGCTTTACGTGCGCGCGCAAGACGGCAAGGGCACGCCGACGCAACTGACGAGCGGCGCGGACACTTATTACTACGCGCCGATCTGGTCGCCGGACAGCAAGAAACTGCTCTGGCCCGATCGCGCGCAACGGTTACGCATCGTCGATGTCGCGAGCAAAGCGATCACGCAGGTTGATCAGGACAAGACGGGCGAAATCGAGAGCTATGACTGGTCGCCGGACAGCCAATGGGTGGCGTGGTCACGACCGGAAGAGAACGGGCTGCCTCGCGTTTATATCTATTCGCTAGCCTCGAAACAAACGACGCCGGTTACGGACACGTGGTACGGCTCGGGCAACGTCGCCTTCAGTGATGACGGAAAATATTTACTGCTCAGTTCCGCGCGCGATTTCAAACCAACCTTTGGCGACGAAGAATTCGAGAACGTGTATCGCGACATGGAACGCGTGTACCTCGTCACGCTTTCGAAAGACACCGAGTCGCCAGTCGGCCCGCGCAGTGATGAAGTCGGCAAAAAGAAAGCGAAGGACGACAAAAAAGACAAGGAGAACGGGAAGGCTGACGACAAAAAGAAAAACGAGGAGGCAAAGAAAGCCGTCACCGTGAAAGTCGATCTCGACGGCATGCAAAATCGCCTCGTCGCGCTCGAGGTGAAGCCGGGAAATTACAGCGACATCCGGATGATAGACGACCGGATCTTCTATCTGCGTCGCACCGCGGCGGACGCTGGCGACGACGAGTAAGGCGGCGGCGCGGATCGCGTCGCGCACCTCTGCGTTTACAACGTGGACGATCGCAAAGAGACCGAGCTCGGCACGGTGAGCGGCTATCAGATCACGCAGGACGGGAAAAAGATGCTGGTCAAAATCAAAAAGGATTACGCCATCATCGATCTGCCGAAGGACAAACTCGAAACCAAGGATCACGAGCTGAAACTCGCCGGGCTCGACATGCAGCTCGATCGGCACGCGGAATGGCGGCAAATCTATTTCGAAGCGTGGCGGCAGATGCGCGACTTCTTCTTTTCGCCTACCATGAACGGCGTCGATTGGAAAGCGATGCGCGACAAATACGCGGCGCTCCTGCCGTACGTAAATAATCGCAACGATCTCACCTATCTGCTCGGGGAAATGATCGGCGAGTTGAACAACGGCCACGCTTATGTCGCGGGCGGCGATCGACCGGAAACGCGACGCCGCGTCGAAGACGTATCGCATCGATAAGATTTTACCGGGCGAAAATTGGGACAAGGAAACGCGCTCGCCGCTCACCGACATCGGCGTGAACGCGAAGGAGGGCGATTACATCATCGCGGTGAACGGCATTCCCGTCGCGACCTTGCCGAACATATACGACGCGCTCATCGGCACGGCGGGCAAGCAAGTGATCCTGCGCGTGAACTCGAAGCCGAGCGATGACGGCGCGCGCGACGTCACCGTGGTGCCGACGGCGGACGAAGCGCCGCTCGATTACCTCGCGTGGGTGCAGAAGAATATCGATTACGTAACGAAGAAAACGAACGGCGAGGTCGGTTACGTGCACATCCCCGACATGGGCCAGCCGGGCTTGAACGAATTCACCAAGCTCTTCTTCCCGCAGATCAAAAAACACGGTCTCATCGTCGACGTGCGCGGCAATGGCGGCGGCTTCGTTTCGCCGCTCGTGATCGAACGGCTGCGGCGCGCGCTCGTCATGATCGAGATCGCGCGCAACGGCACGCCGCAGCCGAATCCGCCGCAGACGTTTCTCGGGCCGATGGTCACGCTCATCAACGAATTCTCGGCCTCGGACGGCGACATTTTCCCGTATCGCTTCCGCGCCATGGGTCTCGGCAAATTAATCGGCAAACGGACCTGGGGCGGAGTCATCGGCATTCGCAATCCGCTGCCGCTCACCGACGGCGGGCAATTCTTCCGGCCGGAATTCGCGCCCTATGGCAAGGATGGAAAAAACTGGGTAATCGAGAGCCACGGCGTCGAGCCCGATATCGTGGTGGATAACGATCCCGCGAAGGAATTCCACGGCGAAGATCAGCAACTCGATCGCGCGATTCAGGAAGTGACGAACGAGATGAAAACCAAGACGCTCGATAAGCCGCAGGAATTGCCGACGCCGCCACCGTTCCCAAACCGCGTGCCGACGCCGCCGACGACAAAGTAGAGCGCGATCGTGAAGGCGACATTTGTCATCGTGCTGTCTGTGATTGGGTGCCTGAATGCGGGCGCACAGGAATCGCGTTATACCAGCACGGCGCGCGCGGAGAGCGTGTCGTTTGAGGAATACAGAGGTGATGGTCCCCGGGGATTCCGCGCGGTGTTTCAAGGGCTGGGCGGCTATCAACTCGAACTTCTCGATGGCGATGATCGCAGCTGGATCAATCTAATTTACCGCGGCGAAACGGTCGATCTTCAAAGCGAAACAATGGCTGCGGGCCCAGGCCTGTTCACAAATAAGGCGAATGACGTCGTCGAATGGCGTGGACTTCGGCACGGCGATCATTTCGTCCCCTATGCGATCATCTATCGGCGATCTGGCCTGACCAAGGATGACGGACATACATGTGAAACAAACTTGGTCGTCATCAAACTCGACGGTGAACGCTCCGAAGTGATCGGACACGCGGAAGGCACGGACCAAGAAGCGAAAGCGCACGCCATCGCGGATCAGGTGCGACCGCGCTGATCCGGTCCGCTGACGACCGACTCAATCTTCCGGAAAGACGGCGGTGTTTTCCAGCAGCTTCGCCACCAGCGCGGTCCAGCCCGTCTGGTGGCTGGCGCCGAGACCGCGCCCGGTGTCGCCGTGGAAATATTCGTTGAACAAAACGAGCTCGCGCCACTCGTGCGCGTACTTTTCCTCGCCGCCGTGACAGGGGCGATGGCCGTCTTGGTCGGGCCGAAAAATATTCGTCAGCCGGCGCGACAATTCCGTCGCGACCTGTTTCAGATTCAACATTTGGCCGGAGCCGCGCGGGCATTCGATGGTGAAATCGTCGCCGTAGAAATGGTGATAACGCTCCAGCGCTTCAACGAGGAGATAATTGATGGGAAACCAAATCGGGCCGCGCCAATTCGAGTTGCCGCCGAAGAGTCGGCTATCGGAGGCGCCCGGCACATAGCCGACCCGATAGTCGACGCCGTCGACGCTGAAAGAGTAAGGGTGTTCGAGATGAAAACGCGAGACGGAGCGCACGCCGAAGGGCGAAAAAAATTCGCCCTCATCGAGCATGTAGCGCAATGAGCGCTCGAGGCGTTCGCGACTCGGCAGCGCCAGCATTCGCCGATCACCGCCCGGACAAAGCTCGCAATAACTGATGCTCTCGTGCAGCGACTTCCGGTTGGCGAGAAACCAATCCATGCGCTTCTTGAAGCCGCCGAGTTTTTGAATGCGCTCCTCTTCGATCACTTCCACGGCAATGAGCGGCAGTAAGCCGACGAGCGAACGCGTGCGCAACGGAAAGGTGTGATCGTCGACCTTGAGCTGGTCGTAATAAAAGCCGTCGACTTCGTCCCACAATCCGTCGCCACCGATGGTGTTCATCGCTTCGGCAATGCCGACGAAGTGCTCGAAAAATTTCGAGGCCAGGTCTTCGTAGACGCGATTCGTCTCCGCCAATTCCATCGCGATCGAGAGCATGGTCAGGGAATAAAACGCCATCCACGCGGTGCCATCCGCCTGCTGCAATTCGCCGCCGGTCGGCAACGGCTTCGAGCGATCGAAGACGCCGATGTTGTCGAGCCCGAGGAAGCCGCCGGCGAAAATATTGTTGCCGGAGGAATCCTTGCGATTCACCCACCAGGTAAAATTCAGCAGCAGTTTCTGGAAAACGCCTTCCAGAAAAGCGACGTCACGTTCGCCGCGCGGCGCCGTCATTTTATAAACGCGCCAGGCCGCCCACGCCTGCACCGGCGGATCCACGTCGCCGAATCCGTATTCGTAGGCCGGGAGCTGGCCGTCCGGATGCATGTACCACTCGCGCAAGAGCAGCTCGAGCTGACGCTTGGCGAAATCGGGATCGAGTTTCGCGAATGGAATCATCTGGAAGCCGAGGTCCCAGGCGGCGAACCATGGATATTCCCACGTGTCCGGCATCGAAATCACATCGCGCGCGAAGAGATGCTTCCATTCGTGATTGCGACCAGAGAATCGCTCGGCGGGCGGGCGCGGTGGCGCGGGATCGCCGTTGAGCCATTCGCGCACTTCGTAGTTATAGAAATTTTTCGTCCAAAGCAGACCCGCGCTCGCTTGCCGCGCGATGTTTTTCGCTTCCGCGTCCAAAGGCAAAATCGCGTCGTAAAATTCGTCCGCTTCGCGCCTCCGACGCGCAAACGTTTCGTCGAAAGCGGAGAACGGGTCGGCTGACGTCCGTGCGCGCAGCACAAACCGCAAGGTGCGCTCCTGGCCCGGCGCGAGTTCGTGCACCGAATAGGCGGCGAACTTCGTGCCGCGCGGCGCCGGATTCACCGCCTCACCTTTATCGGAGACGACGCGCTCTTGGAAGGCGTCCTTCGCGAACGGACTCGCGTTTGCGCTGTGAAAAAGCAGCGCGTTGTTCGTTTCGTTCTCCGTAAAGAGCGGATTCGCATCGCCTTCGTAGGCGAAAAGATAGTCGCCGAGCGTTTCATGTTGCGCGCGCACGCGCCCGGCGGATTCCAGCACGAGCGAAGGTTTCTGCGTTGTTTCGTCGGGAATTTCGCCCCAACTCCAGGTGTTACGGAACCAGAGCGTCGGCAGCAAATGCAGCGTCGCTTTCTCGGGACCGCGATTCGAAAGCGTGATGCGAATGAGCAAATCGTTCTCGTCCCGCTTCGCCACTTCGAGCACGACATCGCAGTAGCGGTTCTCCGCGAAGATGCCGGTATCGAGCAACTCGAACTCCGGCATCGTCAGATCGCGTCGTCTATTTTCCTCCAGCAATCGCTTGTAAGGAAATTCCGCCTGCGGGTAACGATAGAGCGCCCGCAGGTAGGAATGCGTCGGCGTGGCGTCGAGGAAGTAATACAGCTCTTTCACATCCTCGCCGTGATTGCCCTCGGCGTTGGTCAGCCCGAAAAGACGCTCCTTGAGAATGGGATCGCGCCCGTTCCACAATACGATGGAAAAGCAGAGCCGGCATTCGCGATCGCAAAATCCGAGCAGGCCGTCTTCGCCCCAGCGATAGGCGCGATGCGGCGCCTGCTCGCGCGAAAATGAATTCCAACTGTCGCCATTGGCCGAATAATCTTCGCGCACCGTGCCCCACTGGCGGCCGGAAAGATACGGGCCCCAGCGTTTCCAATTGCGCGTGCGCGCGGCATCCTCAGCGAGACGTCTGCCTTCAGCGGTATCGTGCGGTGTGCGAGGCATGAGTAGCGCCGCAGCTTACTCCGCCCACTAGGGTCGACACCAAAATTTAATGCGCGCCAGCCGGCGTTTTAACTACAAGCCATCTCATCAATGGCTGCACGGTGCAGCCACGGCGCTCTGTCGCCGTTGGCGCGTGCGTTGCCAGCCTGGCGTGTTACGCCGACAGAGCGGCGTCGCTACAGCAGCTTCGCAGCAGAGCCAGACGGCTTCTACACACGGGCGGGGCGGCTACACAAACGAGGAGCTTTCGGCAGGGATATTTATAATGGCTTCTAGCTCGCCTTCCGAATCGTGATCACGACTTCGTGCTCCTTGCGTTCCACTTTCATGTCCTTGGTGCGCGCCGGCCGGGCAGCGTGACCACTTGCTGATACTCGCCGAATTCGCGCGTCGTGCTTTCGCCGAGCTTGGTGTTCTTCTCCACCTTCTTCGATTGCGTCGCCGTTACCCGCACCACGTTATTGGAATCCGCCGTCACCTTCACGCTCTCGGCTTCGCGGCCCGGACGAAAAGCGTGGATTTCATGAAGGGCAATGAAGGGCGGAGCTCCTGCGACGCCGCGGTCTCGCGGGAGCTCGACCCTCCACTCCGGTGTTCTCTTTTAAAAAACTCACTGCACTAGCGCACGAAATCGGATGCGCGGTGCGCTCCCGCTTGCTTAAGTAGGCAGCAACGCCGCCGGGGTGGCGAAATTGGCAGACGCGCCAGACTTAGGATCTGGTGTCGCAAGACGTGCAGGTTCAAGTCCTGTCCCCGGCACCAGACTCGCCAGCGCGTGAGCGCGCTGTCTAACGATCGCTCGCCGGAGTTTCTTTCGCGTGAAGCGCGCCGTTGCCTTCGTCGAGGTAATCGGTCGTCTCCACCGTCGAGATGCGCAGATTTTGCTGCCAATGCCCGTCGTCGAAATCGCGCGTAGCCACCAGCTCGCGCGTCTCCGCGTTGCGCTCGCTGCCATCGCGCAGCGCTTCGCTCAACACGCGGCCGTCGAATTTCGCCGCGACGCCAATAATGTGCGCCACCGTCGGCGCGACATCGATGTTGCCCGTCGGCACATCGTCTTCGAAAGTTTTCTTAAAATGCGGGCCGCTGGCGACGAGGGTGTTCGTGAGATCGTAGTAGCTCAGCGAGGCGTGAGTGCCGAAATTGGGCGCGCGATTCCAATCGCCGTTGACTAGACCGGGCGTGCCAAATCGGTTTTTGTCATCGGACCAATGCAGAGACAGCACGATGTCGGGCTGCTCGGTCGCGACCGCGATGTGCGCCGCGTGCAGCGGGAAAGTGCCCTCGAATTTCTCGCGCGTGAAAAGGACGCCGGCGAAATCGCGATGCTGCAACCACGCGACCAGCTTCGTCGTCACGGCGGGATCATGCGCGCGCACGTAGAGGAGAATCGAGCCGCCATTGCCGGCCACGAGCACGTCGCCCGCCTGCGCGTCTGCCGCGAATTCTCTACCGGCGTGAAAGCCAGCGGCGTTCAACATCGCCACCAGGTCGACGGATCGCTGGATGGTTGAGAAGCCGTGATCGGACACGACGAGCACGTCGGTCGAATCGCGCACTCCTTTTTCTTGCAACGCCGCGAGCACGCGCGCGAGACATTCGTCGCTTGATTTAATCGCAGCCAGCGCGGCCGGCGATCCCGGCGCCGAGCCGTGTTGCGAGAGATCGGGCTCGCTCAACCACAGCAGGGAAAACTCCGGCACGCCATCGCGCCAAAGCACGTCCGTCAGCGCCCGCGTCGTGTAGACGTTGCGTTCCGCAGCCGGCGTCTTGTCGTCCGCCGGCGCCGCACCGATGCGTTTCGCCATCTCATCGCGATTCGCCGCCGCCATCGGTGAGAGCGCGAGGACAGTGATCGGCTTGTTCTGCAAAGTTTCCGTAAACCATTCCGCTTTGCGATCGAAGAGGAACGCTACCGCTTTGCTCCCGGCCAAGGCCACGGAGTGACCAGCCGCGCGCATCATTTCCGGCAGGGTCGCGACCGCGAGATATTTTCCGTCCATGACGCGATCGCCGATGCGCCAGTTTTCCGGAACGCTGGTATCGACAGGCTGGCGCGCATTAATTGCGGGCAGCCACTCGTAATTCGCGAAAACGTTGCTGTGCTCCGGATACATGCCGGTGGCGAGCGCCGTTCCATTCACATCGGTGGCGGTGAGGTAAGTCGAGTGATGATGAAGAAAGCGCACGCCACTTTGCGCGAGAGCTTGGAGCGTCGGCGTATGTTGTTCGTCGACGAAGTCCGGCCGCATGCCATCCCACACCACGAGGATGACGTGATTTTTCCCGACCGCGCAGACCGCGTTTGCCGCCAGCAGCAAAACGAAAAGAAGAATCGCTCTCAACCAGCGCGATCTTCGCGCGGAATACGGTTCCGACAAGCAACATTCCGGCCGCTGGTGCAGACTTCCGCTTGCCTTCAAAATCGCGTCCGGAAAAGAATACGGCATGGGCGTCCTGCACGAGATCGAGCGTAAATTTCTCCTCCTCACATTGCCGCGTTACCTCCGGCGGCATCGGCATCGGGAGATCAAGCAAGGTTACCTCGCGGCGAAACGCGACGGCACACAGGTACGGGTGCGCAAAGCGGGCGAGCGCTACACCCTTACCTTCAAGCGTGGCCGCGGTCTCGCGCGTGAAGAATACGAGACGCGCATCGCGCCGGCGCAGTTTGCGGTACTCTGGCCGGCCACGAAAGGACGCCGCCTGCGCAAGACGCGCTACGACGTTCCCTACGAAGGCCACATTATCGAGATCGATATTTACCGCGGCATCAACCACGGGCTCGTCGTCGCCGAGGTGGAATTCCGCAACATGAAAGCCTACGCTCGTTTTCAGCCGCCGGATTGGTTCGGGCGCGAGGTGACGGGGCGCGCGCGCTACAGTAATGTGCGCCTGGCGCGCGAATAGAAATCATGAGCAACGCACTTTCCATCAACGAAACATCAGGCGACGCGCTCTTCCGCCTGATCCGCAAACAAGCGCAGCGCGCGCTCGAGGTCGCCATCGGCGAGCGCGACACCAATGACTCGCCCGTGCACGCCACGCGCAAGCATTTGAAGAAGGCGCGGTCGGCGCTCTGGCTGCTGCAAGCCGAACTCGGGAAGGCGCGCCATAAACGACTCGATCATATCTTGCGCGATGTCGGTCGCCTTGTCTCCGATGTGCGCGATGCCGAAGTGCGTCTGGACACGGTGCGCGAACTCGAGCGCATCGCGCATAGTTCGGGCGGCTTTCGCAAACTCGAAGAGCTTTTCGTGCTGGAGCTGGAAAATTTCGTCTCCGCCTTTGCCGGCTGGCACAAGGAAGCGCGTCCGCTCCTGGAAAACTTCCTGGCCGCGTTCGACGAAAAACACGGTGTCGATTTCGACGACGCCAAACTCGAATGCGCCTTGCAGACAAGTTACAAATGCGCGCGCAAAGCTTTTGTCGCCGCTGCGGAAACGCCGACGGCCGAGTGCTTCCATGAATTCCGCTCGATGGCGAAACGGCTGATGTATCAGCTGCGTTTACTGCGCCCGGCGCAGCCGGTGGTGATTTGCAATCTTGCCGACGAGCTGAAGAAAATGGCGGATCTCCTCGGGCGCGCGCACGATTTCAGTTTTCTCGGAGAACGCGTGCAGCAAATGGACGGCAGCGACGAAACCAGGCACGAAGTGCTCGCGGTGATTCATGCCGGCGAAGACGAATGCCAGCGCAGCGCAGCGCAACTTTCGGACCGCTTTTTCGCGGAGCGGCCGCGCGCCTTCGGCCGGCGCGTGGCGCATTGGCTGGAAGAATGGCGCGAGGGCAAGGCGCCGTTGTTAGCCGACGCGATCTTCGAGCGCGCCTAGCTATTTTTTCTTCTTCCGCGCGGCCTTCGCGAGCTTCACCGGCAGCAGCCAGCGCAACGTCGTGACGCCATCGACCGGGTCGCGCTGCACCAGAGCGAGACCGCTTTTTTCGAGACGAATGCGCGCGCCGGTAAGCTCGTTGATCACGCGCGAAAAGTCGGGCTCGTGACCGACGAGAATAATCTCTTCATCGGGAATCTTCTTGAGTAGCGCTTCGAGCTTCGCGCGATTGAATCCCTTCGCCAGCGCCGTTTCCGTCTGCGTCGGCATGCGCAATGCCGAGGCGACATGCTCCGCCGTTTCGCTCGCGCGCGGCAACGGGCTGGTGAGAAGCAACGTGGCGTGGGGATCGAGCTGCCGGAGCAATTTGCTCATGCGCTTCGCGTCTTTATGTCCGCGCTTCGTTAGCGGCCGATCATCGTCGTCGCCCTTCCAATCCGGCCAGCTCGCATCCGCGTGGCGAAAGAAAAAAAGCTTCATGATCGGGTCGGCTATGAGAGGATCGTCCAGCGCGGGCGCCGCGTGCGCGGGTCGGTCTGCCAAAGACGCCAGCCGCCCAGATACGCGTTGCGGTTACCGCCGGGCACGAGACCTTCGGGCAGCGCGCCCAACTGCTTCACATTCCCGCCGCCGAGCACGACGGTGTCGGCGATGAAGGACAGCTTCAATTGCGTGACCGCGTAAAGCACCTCCGATTGCCACGCCTTCCGGCCGAGTTCCGCGAGACCGTCTTTGCCGAGAAAATCCTCGATTTTATTTTGCTCGCGATACGGCAAATCGCCGAGCTCGAGCGGCAGCACCGTCGTGCCCCAGACCAATGCCGAGCCGAGCCCGGTGCCGAGCCCGAGAAACAACATGCGTCCGCCATGATGGCTGCCGAGCGCCTGCATGGCGGCGTCGTTGATGATGCGCGTCGGTTTCCCGAGCGCGCTGGTAAAATTCATGCGCCGCCAGCCGGTGCCGAGATGTTTGGGATCGCACATGATTTTGCCGTCGCGTACCGGCGAAGGAAATCCGATGGAAATTTTCTCGTAATCCCAGCCGTTTACCGTGCGATGAAATTCTTTCGCAAAATCGCGCGCGGTCATCTTCGGGCCCGACTTGAACTTGCGCTTGTCGAAGCGCGACATCATCAGCTTCACGTTGGTGCCACCGATGTCGACGACGAGGACGTTGTGTTTCATGGGCGCGGCTCGCGCATGGTAGTGATGGGCGTGAGCTTGGCGTGGCGGGAGGGCGTCTCCGCCAGCAACTTCGCCTCTTTGCGCGCCGCGTCGCGAAAATGCAATTGCGCCTGCTTCGGTTTCGCGCCGGGTGCCGGTTGGAGGCGACGATAGCGACCGTCCGGCTGCAATTCTCGCGCTTTCACGCAATCGCTGAGGAACGCCGGCAACACGTCGTTCGCGATGCGCGCCCGCAATTCCGGCGACTCGACGGGGAACGCGAGCTCGACGCGCCGGTAGAAATTGCGCGGCATCCAATCCGCGCTCGCGAGAAAAATCTGCGGCTGCCCGGCGTTCTCGAAATAGTAAATGCGGCTATGCTCGAGAAAGCGGCCGACGATGCTGATGACGCGGATGTTTTCGCTCAGGCCGCGCACGCCGGGGCGCAGGCAGCAGATGCCGCGCACAATGAGATCGATTTTCACGCCGGCGCAGGAGGCTTCGTAGAGTTTTCCGATGATCTCCTGGTCCACGAGCGAATTCAGCTTCGCGATAATACGAGCGGGTCGGCTATGAACGGCGTTATCGCGCTCGCGCTCGATCAGCGCCTGCAACCGGATGCTCAAGTCGAAGGGCGCGACCATCAGTTTTTTCAAGCCGGGATAACCGGCGAGACCGGTGAGCGTGTTGAAGACAATCGCGACTTCGTCGGTCAGTGCCGGCGCGCAGGTGAAGAGACTGAAATCTGTGTAACTGCGCGCCGTGCGCGGATGATAGTTGCCCGTGCCGAGATGAACGTAATGCCGCAGGCGATCGGGATCGCGCCGCACGATGAGCAACGCTTTGCAGTGCGTTTTTAATCCGACGACGCCGTAGACGACGTGCGCACCCGCCTCCTCGAGACGGCGCGCCCACTGAATATTCGCGGCCTCGTCGAAGCGCGCCCGCAGTTCCACGATGGCGGTGACCTGTTTGCCCGCGGCCGCGGCATTGATCAGCGCTTCGACGATGGGCGAATCGCCGCTCGTTCGATAAAGCGTGATCTTGAGCGCAAGCGTCTGCGGATCGTGCACTGTCGCCTCGATCATTTCGACGACGGGATCGTAGCTCTCGTACGGGTGATGCAGCAGCACGTCCTGCTTGCGAATCACCTCGAAAATATTCGCGTGCGGCGGCAAGGCGGGCGGACGCGCCGGTTTGAAAGGACGATCACGCAGCCTGGAGAAGGCGTCGTTTGTCACCAGCGGCAGGAGGTGCGTCATCGAGAGCGGACCGTTCAGGCGATAAAGATCAGCTTCGCCGAGATCGAAAAAGGCGAGGAGTAGATCGCGAAATTCTTTCGGGCAATCGGCTTCCACCTCCAGGCGCACGGCTTTGCCGCGACTCGAGCGCCGCAGTTCCTGCTCGATCGTGCGCAACAAATTTTCCGCTTCTTCGTCGTCGATGTAGAGATCGCTGTTGCGTGTAACGCGGAAAGCGTGCACCGCATCGAGGATTAATCCCGGGAAAAGCTCGGCGATGTGATGCTTGATGAGCGAAGCGAGATAGATGTAATCCCACGGCTCATCTTTCGTGCGCGGCAACGCGATCAGGCGCGGGATGACGCGCGGCACTTGCACGACGGCGAGCAGCGGCTCGCCGCGCCGCTGCGTCCGCGCGCGCACGAGCAGGTTGTGGCTCTTGTTGAGCAATTGCGGAAAAGGATGGCTCGCATCCACCGCCAGCGGCGTGAGCATCGGGAACACTTCTTCGTGAAAATACTTCTGCGCCCAGACCGCGCGGCGCGCGCTCAAATCCGACATCGGCCGGAGGCGAATGCCCTGTCGCGTGAGCTCCGGCATGATCTCGTCAGCCCACAGCTTGTACTCTGTCTGCACCAGCTCGTGCACCCGCGTTTGAATCGCATTGAAGGTTTCCGTCGGGCTCAGGCCATCGGGACCGACATCGCTGGTCTCGCTTTGAATCTGCTGCTGGATGCCCGCGACGCGAATCTCGAAAAATTCATCGAGATTCGAGCTGAAGATGTGGAGAAATTTAACGCGCTCGATCAGCGGCTGTGTCGCATCCTGCGCTTCCTCGAGAACGCGCCGGTTAAATTCCAGCCAGCTCAGCTCGCGATTGATGAAATTCTCCGGCGCCGAGAATTTGTCCTCGTTCGGCGGGACCGGCAGCGGCACCACGTTCGTCGGGACGGCATCATCCTCAGCGCTTTCTCGCGTTTCCATGCTCCCCCCGCGACCCAACCGCTATTTTCCCAGCCCGATCAAGCGCTTGAATCGTCCGCCGCGCTCGGCCGGTTGCTCCGCCGCAGGCGGCCAGCATTCCACGATTTCGAGCGCGAGAAAACGGAAGAGGGTGAGCCGCGCGAACTTCAGATCGAGCCGCAAATTGCGCGCAATCTGCGCGATCGACCGCGCGCCGTTGAATTGCGATCCGAACTGCGCCTCTGCCACCGTGAGCCGGAGTTGCTGCACGCGCTCGATGCCGTCGCGCGTGTAAGCGGGAATCCAATTCGGATCGTAGGCGACCTTATCGGCAATGTCCGGATATTGAATGACGCGCAAAGTATTGAGCGTCCAGTAATCGACTTCCTCCTCGGGGACTCCGTTCGTAAACGCCGGCAAATTTTTGTCCTCCACGAAGGCAAAACGAACACGGCCATCGCACCAAAGCTTGGCAAAAAGCTGCTGCCCGTAATGCAACACGAGCTGGGACGCAGGTTCGCGCAGGATCAGGTCCGCATTCGCCAGCGCGATAAACAACGGCGTGCGGTCGCGACGCTGTTGTTCCCGGGCGTTTTCCAAACCAGCCGGATCGACATCTACCAACGTGATGGGCGCCTCGGAGCAATAAAGATCGGGATCCTTAGTCGACGTCAACAGGACTTTGCCATCCCGCGCGTAGAGCTCGACCGACGCACGGTCCCAGTAGCAATGGAGCACGCCGGTTAACTTCTCCTTTTCGATCGTGCGCAGCGCCCAATTTAGAGTGAGAAAATTCGTGTCGCCGGAGAAATAGGTGCTTTCGGCGGCAGCGGGATCGTTGGTTTGCGCGGGGCCCGCGCTGAATTGCGCATCGAAAGCCGGCGCCGGCTCGTTCCATGCCGGTGCGACGAAGGATGGCTCGGCTTCCGCGTGCACGACATTGGAGAACTCGGCGCCCATTTCTGGTTCGTCGTCCTCCTCGTCCATCGGTTCCTGGCCTTGAAGCCGCGGCAAATGTTCCTCCACCGCTTTGACCAGGAGGTCGGAGGTGAATGGCTTGCTCAAAAAACCGATGACGTTCGGAGTGTCAGCCGACGCGTTCTCCAGATCGGCGCCGAAGCCGGACATATAGAGAATCGGAATCGCCGTGGTGACGGGATCGGCGAC
>JALYTV010000081.1 GCA_030854105.1 Verrucomicrobiota bacterium
CCCATAGGGAGTTCTGCTCCGAAAGTGATGCCGTGGCGCGCACGGCAAGGTTGGTTTTAGCTAGGTAATTCCACGGTTTTTTGAAGGAAACGGAGAGGGTTTGGGCACGCAAAAGCCGAAAGAGATTCACATCTCTTTACATGCTCACGCACGTTTAATCGAGCCAGCCAACTGGTTCTCTTTTAATTGAGCTCACGCTCTTCGCGTTCGCGCTCATGATCTTTCGTGGACCGCTTTCGTAAACCGTATATTGGGGGACAGTGTTCAACGCTCCCCTCACTCCCATCCCCTTACCAGCTGCGTTTTTCTCCAATGGAAAATCCGCACCTGAAATATATTTGTCGCTCAATTCGAAGCGATTGTCGCGAGTGTTGATTGAATTTCGCTGTACACAGGCCGCGTTTTCCGCCAAATATGCCTGTGCTAAAGTACCAATATGAAACACTTCATTTATTCCCGTAAATCGAGTGAGGACGACGACCGCCAGGCGCTCTCGATTGTGGCGCAGCTTTCCGAACTCGGAACAATCGCCGAGGCGCAGAACCTGTCGATCGTCGACACCCTTACCGAAAGCAAAAGTGCCAAGGAACCGGGCCGGGAAATTTTCAACGAAATGCTTCGACGAATTGAAGGGGGTGAAGCCAATGCAATCCTCACGTGGAAACTTGACCGTCTGGCAAGGAATTTCGACGACGGCGGAAGGATTATTGGAATGCTTCAGCGAGGAGTCATTCAGGAAATTCGAACATTCGAGAAGACCTATTTTCCCTCCGACAATGTTTTGATGATCGCTGTCGAGCTGGGGATGGCCAATCAATACGTGCGGGATTTATCACTGAACATCCGTCGTGGCATTCGAGAGAAAGTCCGTCGCGGCATCGCATCTGGCAAAGCTCCGCTCGGCTACTACAACGAGCCGAGACTGCGAACGGTTGAGCCGCATCCTGAAAACTTTCCGAAACTGAAAAGAATTCTCGAACTTTTTGCGACCGGAAAATATTCGCTTTCCAATATTCAGCAAGAGATGACGAAAGTCGGACTTGTCGGTTTACGCAGTAAACAGCCGCTAACTTTCGGCTCAATTGATCATATTCTCCAAGCGCATTTCTATTACGGTGTTTTCGAGCACAAGGGGGAATTCCATCAAGGAAGTCATGTGCCCATGATTTCCAAAAAGACCTTCGACCAGATTCAGAATGTTTTGCTTGTGAATGGAAAACCCCGCCACGGTTTTCGAAAGCAAAAGGGATTTCTCTTTCTCAATTTTGCCACCTGCGCTTCCTGCGGTTATGCAATTACCGCCGAGCGCCACATCAAGAAAAGCGGTTTGCAATTTCATTACTACCGCTGCACTCACAAGATTAAGAAGCACCCGTGCGAAGATCGTCTCTACATTCGGCAGGAAAAGTTCGAAGCCGAAGTGAAGCGAAATACTGAACGGGTTTGTCTTCCCGAGGAATGGAAGGAAAAATTTCTCGCTTCCCTCGAGACTTTCTCGGAGAACTCCCGCGCCAAAAAACAGGAACGTATCGGCGGGCTTAAATCCGAACTTTCCTCTCTGGATTTGAAAATCCAGCGACTGAATGGCGCCTTTACCGATGGCAGCCTAAATATTGACGAGTTTAAAGAATTGAAAAATCCACTCGTTCCAAAGCGCATTGAAATCGAGCAGAAAATTGTGGCTTTGCAGAAGAGCAAAGCGGATCGGCTCGAACCGCTCCGGAACTGGATTTCAGAGGCAAATGAGGCCAGCCAATGGGCAGTTGATGAAAACTGGTTAGAAATGAAGGCATTTCTGAAAAGAGTCGGCTCGAACCGACTTTTGCGTGCCCAAACCCTCTCCGTTTCCTTCAAAAAACCGTGGAATTACCTAGCTAAAACCAACCTTGCCGTGCGCGCCACGGCATCACTTTCGGAGCAGAACTCCCTATGGGTGGAGGCGAGGGGAGTTGAACCCCTGTCCTCGAAGCGGTCCACGCAAGCATCTACATGCTTATCCGGTGTTAATTTTTAAGGAGCCGAACGTTGCGCCGGCACACTGCCGGCTCCCGAGCGTCCACGAAGTTCCTTCACCGTCCGGCGCGGTCACTCCGCCGTCCGATTAGCCTGCTGTCCACGTTTGGCGCCGTAGCAGGCGTCCAGCTCCAAACGTCACGGTCAATTAAGCCGCGAGAGCGAGATCTTGGTGATCTGCGTTTATTTGTTTTGGTTCGGATTTTAACGAGGCCAACGAACCATCCTCGGCATGCCGCCTGTGCTTCAAACTTCAAGTCGAAGCCAGTACGCCCCCGTTTTGCGGAGAGTCGTATTATAGCCGACCCGATCACAGATCGCAATCAGCGCGGACAAGGCCGCAAAAAACCACGCGACGACAGGCGCACCTCGATGCACCATGGCGCGGTGAATCCGGTGCGGAAAATTGCGAAGCTCGGTCAGCCGCTAACTTATCGGCGTGCGTGGCGCCGTTTGCGGCGAAAAATTTATCCGCTGCCGCTGGCGCCCTTGCTGGCGCAAATCGATGCGGCGGAGCTGGCGCAGCTGCGGAACAAGCATTTGCCCGAGACGAAAACCTATGAGGCGCGCATCCAGCACTACGTGAAGTATCTCGACGTCGAGCGCTTCCTGAAGCTGAACATCGCCCGCGTGCAGGATCTGAATTTGCACCGGTTGCCGCCACTCGATGTGCTCGATATCGGCTGCGGCGGCGGATTCTTTCTCTTCATCTTGAACCAGCTCAGTCATCGCACCCTCGGCCTCGACGTCGACAGCGTGCCGTTGTTCAACGCGCTCGTGCCGTTGCTCAAAGTCGAGCGCGTCGTCTGCGCCGTGCAGGCGTTTGTCCCGTTGCCGGATTTCGGACGGAAATTCGATTTGGTCACCGGCTTCTCGACCGCGTTTCAAGGCGGCAATCGCCAGACCTGGCGCTGGGGCGTGCCGGAATGGGAATTTTTTCTCGACGATCTGCGGCGCCATTTGAAACCAAACGGCCGCGTTTTTCTTGGGCTCAATCCCTCTTACGCCGGCAGATTTTACACCCCGGAAATCCTGCGGCTCTTCCTTTCCCGCGGAGCGAAAGTCGAGCGCGAAAACGTGCTGCTTACTTTGGGCAAAGGCTTGTAGAAGAACCGCGGTTTTTGACGTTGACCGAATACGGGCGGCCAGCTTTCGTGGCAGAAACGAACTTGCCCTGAATGCGTCTTAAAGAACTCGAAGTCGAAGGGATCGCTGTTTTCGCCATCTCCGGCGAGGTCGATCTGCATTTTGCGCCAGCGCTGCGTTCGCTTTTCGCGGCGAAAGTGAAAGCGCGCTGCCCGGCGCTGATCCTCGATCTGAGCGGCGTCGACTACATCGACTCGACCGGCCTGGCGACGCTGATCGAATATTTTCGCGACGCTTCCGAATATGGCGGCGTGCTTTGTCTCGCTGGCCTGAATGAAAAACTGAAGCCGGTCTTCGACATCGTGCGCTTCGACCAGGTGCTCTCGATTTTTCCGACCGTGGACGAAGCGGTAAAAGCGATTCAACAGGGTCGCGTGCTGCCGCCGCCGTCCGCCCACGATCGCAGCGTCGCGTAGAGCGCGTTGGCTAACGCAAGGGTCGCGCGACCAGAATGCCGGTGTGCGACCGGTATTTGTTCAGGTAATCGTAGAGCCGCGCTTCCACGATCACGCGTCCGTAATTAAACGGCGCTGAGGCGTGCATGAAATAAATGCCGTCCGCTTTGCGCAGCGCGAGGCCGACGTGCGAAGTCGCGACTCCGCGCGGTCCGTCGCGCGAAATAATTCCAATGATATCGCCGCTGCGGAGTTGCGATTCGATCGCCGGCACATGGCTCTTGGGAATCTGATAGAGCGGGCGCGAACTCACATTCGCCTCCATGTTCGCGATGCGAGTGCGCAGCGAAGGATTGTGCACGAGGTAGCGATAATGCCGCCAGCCGACGGTCATCTCGCGCGCATCGTGCGACACGCGCACGCCACCCAGCGTACGCGTAAGATCCTGCACCAGACCGCGGCGATCGTTATCGCACAGCCAATCCTCCAGGTAGTGCAAGCGCGAGAGATAATCGCCGGTGCATTCGCCGCCGCGATAGCGATCGAGCTCGATGTAATGCAGCAGCCGCTCCGGCGTCCAATTTTCCTGCGGTTCTTCGATCATGCGCGCGAAGGCGAGCGACAACTCGAAAAACGTCCAGCAATCGACGCCATCGAAATTCGCCGACGGCGCTTCGACGTGATCGTCGATCTCGAGCGTAAAACCTTTGTAGCGCGTGCCGATCATCGCCTGGCCGACGGCCGCGACGCGTTCGCCGATTGGCAGCGCGGACCAGTTGTTCGCGCGCGCTTGCGAAACGAGGCGATCGAATCTCGCGCGTCCCCTGAAGACGGTGTTGAACGGCAGGCTCGCAGCCGACGCGCTCACCGCGAGGACGACAGCGAAAATGAAAACGAAAAGGCGGGAACGCATGGAAGAGTCTTCGCGAGTTTGTCCTCCATGCAAGAGCAGGTTGCGCACCGATGCGGAAATCGCATGCATAGCCGACGCGCTCATCGTAATTCTCCACGTGCAGGATTTGTTCGGCGACGCGGAAGCCGAGAACGTGGAGAAAGCAAAACGCGACGCGCCGCTCGCTGCGCGCATGCGTCCGCGTTCACTGGAAGAGTTCGTCGGGCAACAGCATATCCTCGCGCCGGGGAAATTACTGCGACGCGCCATCGAGGCGGATCGCCTACCTTCCGTCATTCTTTCCGGGCCGCCAGGCACCGGGAAGACCACGCTCGCGCAAATCATCGCGGCGTTGACGAATGCGAAGTTCGAACGGCTCAGCGGCGTGGAGAGTAACGTCGCCGACATGCGCAAAGTCGTCGCCGCGGCTGCCGGCCGCATTCGCACTTCCGGCCAGAAGACGATCGTGTTCGTCGACGAGATCCATCATTTCAACAAAGCGCAGCAGGACATTCTGCTGCCGGACGTCGAGAGCGGAAATCTGCGTCTCATCGGCGCGACGACTTACAACCCGTTCTTTTACGTCAACAGCGCGCTGGTTTCGCGCTCACTCGTTTTCCAACTCGAACCGCTCAAGGTCGAGCAGCTGGAAACGTTGATCGATCGCGCGCTGGCCGATGCCGAGCGCGGCCTCGGCAATTACAAAGTGTGCATGGACGCGGACGCGAAAACGCATCTCGCGAAGCTGAGCGATGGCGACGCGCGCAAATGTTTGAACGCGCTCGAGCTCGGCGTGCTCACCACGCCGCCCGTGGCATCGGCATCCCTGCCGATGAACATCGACCATCGGCAGGATGCCGATGCCACCATTCATTTCACGCACGCGGTCGCGGAGGAAAGCATTCAGCAAAAAGCGATCGTCTACGACCGCGCCGGCGACGCGCATTACGACACCATCAGCGCGTTTATCAAAAGCATGCGGGCTTCCGACGAAAAGGGCGCGATGTATTGGCTCGCGAAAATGTTGCACGCTGGCGAAGACTTCCGTTTCATCGCGCGTCGCATCGTCATTTTCGCGAGCGAAGACATCGGGCTGGCTGACGACCGTGCGTTGCCGCTCGCCATCGCCACGCAGCAAGCGGTGGAATTCATCGGTATGCCGGAGGCGCGCATTCCCCTCGCCCACGCCGTCGCGTTCATGTGCCGCGCGAAAAAGAATCGCGACGCTTACGACGCGCTCGCAGCCGCCAGCGAAACGATCGAACAGGAACAAACGCAACGCGTGCCCGAAAATTTGAAGAACAAGCACTTCCCGGTGAACCCGGAAGGCTGACGCGTGAAAATCGTTATTGCCGGAGGGACGGGCCAAGTCGGGAGCGTTCTCACACGACATTTTATCGAGCGAGGCGACGACGTTGTTGTTTTGTCACGCCACGCGGCGGCGACAAAAGCGCGCGTGCGCCAGTGGAATGCGGAAACGTTGGGGGCGTGGTCGGAAGAATTGAATGGCGCAGAAGTCGTCATCAATCTCGCCGGGCGCAACGTGAACTGTCGCTACACGGGCGAAAACCGGCGCCTCATCATGGAGTCGCGCGTGAACTCGACGCGCGTCATCGGACAGGCCATCGCGCTGGCTAAGAATCCGCCTCGCGTCTGGTTACAGGCAAGCACCGCCACGATTTACGCGCATCGGTTTGACGCGCCGAATGACGAACGAGGTTTGATCGACGGAAACGAAGTCGAGGCCCCGGACACCTGGCGGTTCAGCACCGAGGTGGCGAAATCGTGGGAGCAAACGCTCGACGAAGCTCCAACGCCACGAACGCGCAAAGTGAAATTGCGATCAGCGATGATCATGAGCCCGGATCGCGGCGGAATTTTTTACACGCTCTTGCAACTGATTCGCGCGGGACTCGGCGGTACCGCAGCGAGCGGCGATCAATTCATCTCGTGGATCCACCAGCGCGATTTTACTCGCGCGATCGATTGGCTGATCGCGCACGAGAAATTTGAGGACGCCGTGAATCTTGCTGCGCCGCAACCGTTGCCGAATCGAGAGTTCATGGCCACGCTGCGCCAGGCCTACGGAATGCCGATCGGTTTACCTGCGGCGCGATGGATGCTGGAAATCGGTGCGCTCGTGCTACGCACAGAGACCGAACTCATTCTGAAAAGCCGGCGCGTGACTCCAGGGCGACTCATCGCAGATGGCTTCACATTCGATTTTCCCGATTGGGAAAGCGCAGCGCGGGAACTTTGCGTGCGGTGGAAATCGCGAAACGCGCACGGTCGTTAGCCGACGCGATCTAACGCAGACGATGATCGAGTGCGAAGCAGCCGGCGTCTTCGATTTTGATTTTGCTGAACGCGGCGTGCTGCGGATTCAGCAAAAACGTGCGCTCGCACGGTACGATCACGCTGGGTAACGCGAGCACCGGAGTTCGCGCGCGCTTGATCCAGCCGTCGCCGATTTTCTTCGACGCGAGCTTCGGCGGCTGCGCGTTCCAACCTGCCGGTAACGATCTGAGAGTCACGTTGGTCATGAGTTTTTCGCTCCAGGTTACGCGGAAAGCGCGGAAGCAATCGCGCGGAATGAGCGGCTGCATGTGCACCAGAATTTCCAGCGCCGCGAGCGCCAGATTCTCGCTGCAATAGACCATGCGCACGCCGGCGGAATTCCAACGGCCCTCATACAAGCTCGCGCCTTCGCCAGTGAAAGCCGTGCGCGCGCGCTTCTCTTTCACGATGCGCCAGCCGACGACGACATCGGCCATCAGGAGTAAACGCCGAACTCAATCCGTCCGAGCAGGTTCTCGACTTCGCGCGCGCCGATCTCGCTGGCGGCAAACTCCAGCGGCGCAACGTCAGCCAGCCCGATCCGCGGGGTGCGCAGCCATTGCCGCCCCTTTTTCGCATCGCCAAAGACTTCCTCGGCGCGTGCGAGCAATCGTTGGTAGCGCGCCAATTTTTCCGATTCGCCGCGATCGAGTTTTCCCTGCACCTTTCGGCGTTGAAACGTCGCGCGCGACATCCCCAGCAACTCCGCCAGACGCCCTGCGGGCAGCTCGAGCGCTTTCTGCAAACTTTGCACCGCGCGAAAACTGAGCCCGGCCTGGATTTGCTTAATCTGTCCGTGCAGCGACTCCGCCACACTCGCCTTCCTCAAACTCGCCGTTGTCATCACATGTCGCAGTCGACACAACTATATTGCTCAGTTGCGACATGGCAATGAAAAAGAAGGAAATTAAAGCGCGACGGGAAGGTTCGGGGAGGGAAAGGACTTCTTTGCGTGCCCTGCGGAATCAAGCTCGCCATTCCTCGCGCACCAGAAAGGCGGACGTTATAGCGCCAAAGGGTGTCAGCGTTGACTTTGACGCGGGCGGCGCGCCCTCTCTTGCCGCAGCCGTCCCGGCTAGCCATCGCGGCGACAGCCAATCCGATGCTGTGCGCGATCGCCTCCACCCACGGCTGTCAGCCTGGTTCTTCGCGAACTTCGCGAATTTTACGCAAGCGCAGGAGCTCTGCGTGCCTGCGGCTCTGGCGCGCGAGTCGATCCTGCTCACCTCGCCGACCGGCAGCGGCAAGACGTTGGCCGGATTTCTCGGCGTGTTCGATTCGCTGTTGCGCGAGCTGGAAGCGGGTCGGCTAACGCCCGGCGTGCGCTGCGTCTACGTCTCGCCGTTGCGCGCACTCGCATACGACATCGAGAAAAATCTGCGCGAACCGATCGTCGCGATGGGACTCGAAAAAGAATTGTGCATCCATCTGCGCACGGGCGACACGAAAGCGAGCGAACGCGCGAAATTCCGGCGAAAACCGGCGCCGCTTCTCGTCACCACGCCAGAGTCCCTCGGGGTTTTGCTCGCGCAAGAAAGTTACGCGCCGCACTTCGCCACGACGCAATTCGTCATCGTCGATGAGCTGCATTCCTTCGCGGGTAACAAGCGCGGCGCGGACCTGAGCATTTCGCTCGAGCGCTTGCAGTTGCTCTGCGGCACGCCCGCACTTTGCCGGATCGGGTTGTCTGCCACTGCCGCACCGGTCGATTTGCTGGCGCAATTTCTTGTCGGCGGCGACCGACCTTGTCGCATCGCGGAAGCGCGCATTGAGAAGGAGCAGATCGTCGAAGTCTTTTCGCCGATTCGCCACAATCCGTATCCGCCGTCGGGTTACACGGGCGCGCGCTTGTTCGCGGAATTGTCGCAGCTCATTCGCTCGCGCAGATCGGTGATCGTGTTTACAAACGTCCGCTCGGCGGCGGAACAACTCGGACTGCGGCTGAAGGAATTGCTCCCGGAATTAGCCGACGCGATCGAGATTCATCACGCTTCGCTCGATCGCAGCGTGCGCCTCGACGTCGAAGATCGACTCAAGAACGGCGAGCTGCGCGCGGTCGTTTGCAGCACGAGCCTCGAACTCGGCATCGATATCGGCGCGGTCGATCTCGTGGTCATGATCGCAACGCCGAAAGGTATTTCGCGCGCGATCCAGCGCATCGGGCGCTCCGGTCATTCGATCAACAAAAGCAGCCACGGCATTCTCGTGGCGACGAACGTGAACGATCTCGTCGAGGCGACGGTGACCGCGCGTCTGGTGCGCCAACGCGCGCTCGATCCGATCAAGCTTTTGGAAAAGCCGTTCGACGTCGTCGCGCAACACATCGTCGGCATGGCCGCGCTGCAACCGACGTCAGCCGACACGATCTACGCGACGATTCAGCGCGCGCGACCGTTTCGCGATTTCTCGCGCGCTGAATTCGATCGCGTGCTCGTTTATCTCGAAGGCGGCGGCGAAGCGCTCGCGCGCCAATACGCCGGCCTCTTCGGCAAGATCGCGCTGGCTGACGACGGTACCGTCTCGCTCGCGCATCCGCGCATCGCGCGGGAATTTCTTGTGAACATCGGCACCATCGTGTCGGAAGGATTTGTGAGTGTACTGTTGCGACGCCGTCGCATCGGGTCGGTGGAGGAAGCGTTCATCAAGCAGTTGAATCCGGGCGATCTTTTTGTGCTCGGCGGACGCGTGCTGCGTTTAATCGAGACCGGCGTGCAGGAAGCGCACGTCGAACGCGCCGACGGAAATTTGCCGACGATTCCGCGTTGGAACGCGGCGAAAATGCCGCTCACCTCCGGGCTCGCGCGTGCGGTAAGGGTATTGCGCGCGGATTTGGCGAAACAATTGCGCGCGTCGTCAGACGACACGATCACGCTGGAGTGGCTGGTCGAGAATTATCAAATCTCGCTCGCTAACGCGCAGGCGATCGTGGAGCAATTCCGCGCGCAGCTGGCCGTCTCCGATATCCCGGCCGGCGATCGCATGTTGATCGAGCTTTATCGCGATGAAGAGTTCTCGCATTATTTTTTCCATGCCCTGATCGGCCGCAGCGCCAATGACGCGCTCTCGCGCATCGTGGCCTGGCGGGTGAAGAATCGCCTCGGCGGCAACGCGCTGGTGACGATTGACGACTACGGCTTCCTGCTCACGCTGAAGCCATTTCAGGAAATGCCGATGGAAGATTGGCGGCTCTGTTTCGAGCGCGAAGGCGCGGAGGAAGACCTGCGCGCGGCTTTGCGCGGGTCGGAGCTGGTGAAATGGCAATTCCGCGGCGTGGCGCAAACCGGGTTGATGGTACCGCGGAATTATCCCGGCGTGGAGCGGCGCAAGAAGCAACTGAACTGGAGCACAGAAGTGATCTTTCGCGTGCTCGAGCAGCACGAGCCGGAGCATCCGCTGCTGGAGGAATCGTATCGGCAGGCGACGCACACGTTTCTCGACGCGGAAGAAGCGAACGCGTTTCTCGATCGCGTGCAGCATCTCGATTGGAAATTGCGCGAGCTGCCGGTGATCTCGCCGTTTTCCTTCCCGATCTACGCGAGCAGAATCAAGGAGAGCATGCTGCTGGAGGATCCGACCGCGGCGGTGGAGCGCATCTATCACGAAATGTATGCGCGGGTGGAGCAGATCGCGTCGGCTAGCGTTGCACCGTGAAAAAAGCAAGAGGCGGACCGCTTGCGCGATCCGCCTCCCCCCTGTCTTTGAGCAGCTTCTCCTTAGCTTTTGCTCTATGACAC
>JALYTV010000022.1 GCA_030854105.1 Verrucomicrobiota bacterium
GGTGAGATCCTGTAACTGCATGCCGAAGAGTCGATCGGCATACGTCGCAGCGGGGGTTTCCTCCGCCGGCGCCTGTGGCCGGTCCGCGACCTTCTTGAATTCCTGCACCGCTTCGCGCACGGCGATGGCGGGAATGGCGAAACCCATGCCCTGGATCGGCACGCCTTGCGGAGTGAACGCCATCTTCGCCGAGCTCACGCCCGCCAGACGGCCCGCGATATCGACCACCGGTCCGCCGGAATTTCCCGGATTGATGGCCGCGTCCGTCTGCAAAAGATTTTTGTAGTCGATGCCTTGGATGGAGATGTCGCGATGCGCCGCGCTGAGGACGCCGCGGCTGATCGAGCTGCCGTAGCCGACCGAATTGCCAACGACGATCAAGGTTTGGCCCAGTATATTCGGCGAGAGATTGTCGAGACTGAGGAACGGGAAGCCTGGCTTCCCCTCGATCTTGAGGAACGCGAGATCCTTCTTCGGATCGCCCGCCACATAGCGCGCTTTGTAAACTTTGCCGTCGCTCGTCGTCACTTCGATTTTCAAATCCGCCGCGCGTTGCACCACGTGCTCATTCGTCACGATGTAACCGGCGGGATCGACGATGAAACCGGAGCCGAGACTTTGCAGGCGCTGACTAATCTCGCGCGGTTGGCTGCGGTAGTTCCCGAAAAATTGCGCCGCGAAATCTTCGAATGGATCGCGCACTTGGCGGCGCACCACGCGCTCGGCGTCGATGTTCACCACCGCCGGCAACACTTTGCTGACGGCGAGCACGGTCGGCTCATTCGCCGGATCAGTCGGCGTTGCGGGCTGCGCGGAAGCAGAGACAACAGCGCAGATCGCGCCGGCTATGATCGTGGAGGCGCTCGCCGCGGCGAGCGCCTTCCTAAAACGATGGGCGCCTGGCACAAGCGCCTCTCCAGCTCTGCGTGTCATTCGGGCAACCTTCTCACGCGTCTGTCCAAACGCGTTCGTCATTCTGAGCGCAGCGCAGCGGAGCCGAAGAATCCCGTGGCGCTTCTTTAAAGTTTTCGTCGCAGGCTCCCTCGGTTTCGTGCGCGATAATGAGTTGCTTCATAATTGCGCGACAATCGGTTTCGCCAAGGACTTCGCACTCTTCAGTATCGCCCAGGAATTCCTGGGGGTCGGTAGTGAATGTAAAAAGTGAGAACCGACCCCTATTTTTCTCCCAACCGGCGGCCTATCTCCCGGCGCGGCCGCCCTTTAAAATCCTTTTTAATTCGTCGCTCACTGCGACGGAACGGAGAGGGACTCAGCTGGATCAGTGGAATACAAGTGCCAGTGATTCTTTTTCCAATACTCTCCAAACGTTCGAAAATCACCCACAAAGAAAAATGCTTGCTCAACCGTAGGCGAATTCATGATGACAAATCCGACGCCGTTGTACTTTTCGCCCTGTGTATACGCATTTAGCGGTCGACCATCGGAGAAGAAAGCCTTCGGGACAAAGCGGCGTTCAAGAAAGCTCAAGCTCTTGACCTCTAACCGGCCATTCGCGGGCATATCCACAGTGAGATCAGTTTCTTGGGTGAGCGCTACGCCGCTTGAGTTTTGTATTATTCGTAGCAGACCGCGATAGTCATTCGGGACGGAGAATTTAATTGTCGGCGCTTCCCCCGGTCCGGCGACCAATAGGGCTCCAACAGCGAGACCCAATGACGTGATGAAAAATAACATTGTTTTCACTTGTTTGGATCGAGAGGGATAAAAGTCAGTCCCGCCTTTTTACAATTTTCCTTGTAGGCGGTCGTTCTGCTTGGCTGTCGGTCGCTACGATATTGAACCCCGGTTGCAAAATGGGAGCACTTAAGTTTTCAAGCGCAAGCCGCGCGGGATGAAGACGCGATCGAGAAAGTCGAAAAGCCATTGCACGAGCAACGCGAGAAGCGCGGCCGGGATCGCGCCTTCGAGAATGGTGACGTGATCGTTGAGGTTGAGTCCGCTCAGAATGGGTTCGCCGAGTCCGCCGGCGCCGATCAAGGCCGCGAGCGTAGCCGTCCCGATGTTGATGACGGCGCTGGTTTTGATGCCGGCAAGGATGGAACGCGAGGCGAGCGGGAGATAGATGCGTCGCAGCCTTTGCCCCGCGTTCAGTCCCAGCACGATGGCGGATTCGCGCAGCGGGCGTGCGATGTCCTGCAAGCCCGTGGCGGTATTGCGCACAATCGGCAGCAAGCTGTAGAGAAACAGTGCGGCGATGGCGGTGCGCACGCTGATTCCGAAAAACGGCACCGGCACCAGCAGCGCGAGCAACGCCAACGACGGAATCGTTTGCACGATGCCTGCGAACGCGAGGATGGCGTGACCGACGAAACCGCCGCGGCTGGCGATGATTCCCAGCGGCAAGCCGACGACAATCGCGAGCAGCAACGAAGAACCGGCCAGCTCGAGATGGCGCGTAATCCAGCGCGTGAGCTTGGAGCGCAGCGTCTCGGAGACAAACGGCACGCGCGTTTCCGTCTTGCCGAAATATTCCTGCGCGGCAGCAGCGTAATTTTTCGAACGCTCGGCGGACGCGTTGAGATGAATCATGCGCTCTTCGCTAATGGTGCCGGCGAGCTCATTCAGCGCGTGCGCCGCGCGCGGAGAGAGCGAAGTGCGATAAAGAAAGACGGCATCGTAACGCGGAAAAAAGTTCTGGTCGTCAGCCAGCACGATCAGGCCGTAATCGGCGATCTTCGCGTCCGTCGAGTAGGCATCTTTCACATCGGTCTCGCCTTTAGCCAGCGCGCTGTAACCGAGCGCGTGATCAATGCCGAGCGTTTGCGCGGGCTGAAGTTGATACTTCGCCGCCAGCGGCCGCCAGCCGTCCTGGCGATCGAGAAATTCATGCGTGAGACCGAATTTCAATTCCGGATGCGCGCGCAAATCGCTAATCGATTTAATCCCGAGTCGCTCGGCCTGATCGCGTCGCATGACGAGCGCGTAGGTGTTGTTGAAGCCGAGCGCATCGGTCATGGCGATGCCTTGCGCCGCAAGCGATTGGCGAATTTGCGTCATGTTCGCGCCGGGAATTTTCAACATCTCCTCCGCTATCGTGCCGGTGTATTCCGGATACGCGTCGATGCCGCCGCCGCGCAGCGCTTCCCATAAAATAATGGTGCCGCCCATGCCGGGCCGATGTTCAACGGTGACGCCGGCGTTCTCGAGCGATTGCTTCGCGATCTCGGCGAGCACGTATGATTCCGTAAATTTTTTCGAGCCGACGACCACGGTTTCGGCGGAAGCGGAAACGGAAAGACAAATAAGGAAAGCAGGAACGCAGGAAGCGATCCGGAATAAAAAAGCGGCGATGCACGAGAGGGATCGAATCGGTAGCGCGAGACTCTGTCGAGCCATCGCCTGCTCGACAGAATAATTCGCGATGACTCCGTCGCTCTCCGCTGCTCTGCCGTCTACCCAGTGGCTGACAGGCTCGACGGAGTCTCGCCCTACCGCGGCCGTACGACGGGATCCCTCGGCTTCGCTCGGGATGACGTTCATGCGAAAGCGGCGCCGCTTTGCGCGCTGAAGAATTCGGAGACGAAGGGCGTGGCCGGTTTGTCGTGCAAATTTTTGATTGTTCCCTGCTGCACGATTTCGCCTTCGCGCATGAGCGCGAGGTGCGACCCGAGGCGCGCGGCTTCGGCGAGATCATGGGTCACGAGCAAGACGGTCTGCTGTAAACGCGCGCAGATTTCCTTGAGATCGCGCTGCAAACTGGCGCGCACGAGGGGATCGAGCGCGGCGAACGGTTCATCCAGGAGCAAGAGCTGCGGCGAAAGCATGAGCGCGCGCATGAGGCCCACGCGCTGACGTTGCCCGCCGGAGAGTTCGAGCGGATAACGATCGAGCGCGCTCGCGGGGAAACGCGTGAGTTCGCAGAGTTCTATGATGCGTTTCTCGATTTCGTCGCGCGCGCGCCGGAGCAAACGTGCTTGCAGCGCTACATTGGCACGAGCGGTCAGGTGCGGAAAGAGGCCGCCGTCTTGAATGACGTAGCCGAGATGCTGCCGCACGTTCGTGATCGTGTCGGCTGTGATCGGTGCGCCGTCGAACTTCACTTCGCCTTCGTCGGCGGTCTCGAGTCCGGCGATCAACCTCAACATGGTCGACTTGCCGCAACCGCTCGGCCCGATGAGCACGGTGATTTCGCTGCGCGCGACTACGAGGGTCACGTGCGAGAGCGCGCGTTCGCTGCCGAAACTTTTGCCAACGTCGATGAATTGAACGAGCGCGCTCACGTCTGCTGTTTTACAGCAAACAGAAAGACGCCGAAAAGCTGTTCGGCATCGGTCCAGAGTTTTTCGAAGCGCAATCCCGCCTGGTCAGCCAGCGCGATGAATTCGTGCGGCGCGTATTTGTATGAAAATTCGCTGATGATGTGCTCGCCGGCGGCGAAGGAAAAATCGTCGTCGCCGAGCTGCACCGTTTGCGCTTGCGTGCTGATCAAATGCATCTCGATGCGGCCGGCGCTGGAATGATAGACAGCGCGATGTCGCCAATGGGCGAGATCGAAATTCGCGCCGAGTTCGCGATTCGCGCGCGCGAGCAAGTTGAGATTGAAGTCCGCGGTTACGCCGGCGGCGTCGTTGTAGGCGCGCTCGAGAATGTCGCGCGCTTTTTTCAGGTCGACGCCGATGAGCAAGCCGCCGCCGGCACCAGCCATGCCGACGATTTTTTCGAGAAACGCGCGCGCCTGTGCCGGCTCGAGATTGCCGATGGTGGAACCGGGAAAATAAACGGTCTTGCGCGCGGCGTGATGCTTCGGCGTGGGCAAAGCGAACGGCTGCAAATAATCGGCGCAGACGGGAATGATTTCGAGCTCAGGAAAATCGCGATGAAACGCGGCGGCGGATTGCGTGAGCTGTTCCTTGGAAATATCGACTGGCAGATACGCCGTCGGCGATTCCAGATGCTCGATGAGGATGCGCGTTTTCGTTCCCGCGCCCGTGCCGAGGCCGATGAGCTCGGCGCGCGCGCCCAGTCCTTTGGCCATGGCCGCGCCGTGATCGCGCAGGATGCGCATCTCCGTGCGGGTGACGTAATATTCCGGCAGCTCGCAGATGCGATTAAAAATAGCCGACCCGATTTCGTCGTAGAAAAATTTCGAGGGCAGGGTGCGCGGGGAATGGCGCAGGCCGGCGACGATTTGCTGGCGGAACTCCTCGCTGGCCGGCGCGAGGTCGAGTACTGCTCTCATGCCGGGTCGCGCGCGAGACGAATGCCGGTGAACTGCCAGCGTTTTTCCGGTTGGAAAAAATTGCGATAGGTCGCGCGCAGGTGCGAACGCGAAGTCGCGCACGAGCCGCCGCGCAGAACGTATTGGTTGCACATGAACTTGCCGTTGTATTCGCCGAGCGCGCCCGGCTCCGCGCGATAGCCGGGATACGGCGCGTAGGAACTGCGCGTCCATTCCCAGACGTCGCCGAACATTTGGTGAAGACGGTCGGCAGCGTTGTCATTCCGATCGGAGCCGAGGGAGCCCGGAGAAGTTGCCTTGATGCTTTCTCGGCGGGATCCCTCGGCTGCGCTCGGAATGACGGCGGGATGGAATCGCTCCGAGTCGACGAAGTTGCCTTCGATTTTCAATCCCGCCGCGGCGCGTTCCCATTCGAACTCGGTCGGCAAACGCGCGCCGGACCAATTCGCGAACGCGTCGGCTTCGGAATAACTAACGTGCGTCACCGGCTCGTTTTCGTCGATGCGACGGAAACCGGAGAGCGTGTAGTGCCACCATTCGCCGTCGCGTTTTTCCCAATAAAGCGGCGCGTTCCAATGTTGCTCGTTCACCGTCATCCAGCCGAGCGAAAGCCACAGCTCGGAGCGCTGATAACCGTTTTCCTCCATGAAGCGCAGATATTCGCGGCAAGTGACCGGGCGCGATGCGAGCGCGAAGGCCGGCACGAGCGCGCGATGGCGCGGCCCTTCGTTATCGTAGGAAAAACCGGAGCCGTCGTGCCCGATTTCCGCGATCGTTTCGTCGAAATTTACGAAGGCTAGCGGTGCCGGCGCGCGCGGAGTTTCCGGCGGGCGTTTCCGGAAAATCGGATGCAGCGGATTCTGCGCGAGCACGTGTTTGATATCGGTGACGAGCAATTCCTGGTGCTGCTGTTCGTGCTGAATGCCGAGCTCGAGCAGCGGCGCCATCTCGTCGAACGCGTCGGTTGCTTTTAGAAGTTCGTCGACGTGGCGATCGATATTTTCGCGATAGCGGAATGATTCCGCCACCGTCGGGCGCGAGATCAAACCGCGCAGATCGCGTCGATGCATGCTGCCGGCGGCGTTGTAGTAGGAATTAAAAAGGTAGGCGTATTCCGGAATCGCTGGCTGATAACCGGTCGCGAATTTTTTGAGAATGAACGTCTCGAAAAACCAGGTCGTATGCGCGAGGTGCCACTTCGTCGGGCTCACGTCGGGCATCGATTGCACGACGCAATCTTCCGGCTCGAGATCGCGCGCGAGCAGGCGCGAAAAATCCCGCGTGGCGCGAAAACGTTGCCAGAGCGCGTCGGCTGACGACGCAATGCCGGGCTCCTGCGCGAGTGGCTCGGTGAGCATTACGCTTTGCCGTCGCGCAACTGGCGTCGCGCCTCGAGCATCTGATCGTGCGCGGCTTCTTCCAGCCCGCCTTCCACCAGGCGCTCACCGATGCTCGCGTCGTCGTCATTTGTTTCCGGCGCGCGATGCCCGACGCTTTCCGGAACGAATTCGTGCTCGTCGTCGCTTTCGCGATGCCCCGGAATTTCCTCCGGCGCGGCCAAATCGATTTCGCCGCCGAGCTCGCGGCGCGCCTGCTCGAGGTCGCCGCTATTGGCATGCTCGCGTTCATCAATCAGCGCGATTTCCCGCGCGCGTTTCTCAATCATATCGGTCGTCGGCGCGCCGATGCCATTGCCATGCACGGAAATTTTGCCCGCGCCCCGCTCAGAGTTTTCGTTCATATTAATGAATCGCACCGGAGTTACTGATTGTCCGTCCCGATCGGATGCGCGTCGAGCGACGAATTTTGCGCGCGCGCCTCTTTTTTTGTGAACGCGCCTAACATATTTGCGCGCGCAAACGGTGATCGTGTCGCCTATGAAGAATACGGCGCGGCCGCGGGCACGCCGGTGATTTTTTGTCACGGCTGGCCGAGCTCGCGCACGATGGCGGCGCTGGCGGAGGAGGCGGCGCGTGAATTGAACATTCGTCTCATCTCGCCGGATCGCCCCGGCGTGCGCGACTCGACTTTTGTGGCGAATCGCAAGCTGCTCGATTGGCCGCCGCTCTTGCGCGAATTCGCGGATCACCTCGGCCTCGCGCAATTTCGCATGTTCGGCATTTCTGGCGGCGCGCCGTACGCGTTTGTGAGTGCGTGGGCGATGCCGGAACGCGTGCGCGCCATCGCCGTCGCGAGCGGTGCGCCGCCCATTTCCGATCTGGAGAACCGCGACGGTCTGCTGCCGCTGTATCGCTGGCTGCTGCGGGCGCGAGCGAAAATGCCGCGTCGCCTTTATCGCATGGGATTTCGTTTCGCGCGTCCGTTTCTCTCTCTGCGGCCGCCGAAACGCAGCCGACCCGCGCTGCTCAAATTACTGCAACCGACCGACGCGAATGCGTTGCTCGACGAGCGCGCGTTCGACGCCTGCTTCGAGAGCCAGCGCCAGGCCTGGAAGGTTTCATCCGATGGCGTGCTGGCCGACGCGGAGATTTACGCGGAGCCGTGGGGATTTTCGCTGGGCGAAATCAAAGTGCCGGTGCGCCTGTGGCATGGCCGCAAGGATCGCAGCTTCGCGGAAGCGACCGCGCGCGAAGTGGAGCGGCGTTTGCCGAACGTGACCGCGTTCTACGTCGAGGACGCCGGGCATTATTCGACGCCGATTCGCAACATCCGCGACATTCTCGCCGACTTGATCGCGACGTAGAAATTGCATGCGCGTTCGTCGCGACTGGACGACAGCTTGGCGGTGGAAGATTTCACAGGCGGCGCGATCACCGCGCAATCGACGCGGCGGTATTCCTCCCTCGGCCCGGAATGGGACGCGAAAGTTCACGCGCTGGTCGCTCAATTCGGCGGCGGCCGTTCGCCCGAGCTGATCGAGGAAATGATCGTGACCGCGCTAAAAATGGCGCGCGACGAAATGGGCATCGCCGATTTGAAGCTGCTGACGCGCACGATGAAAGAGCTGCGCTACGCGGCGAAAATTTTCGCGAACTATCGCGCGTTCCAGAAAGTCGCCGTCTTCGGCTCCGCACGCACCAGTCCCGACGCTCCCGAAGCGCAGGTCGCGGAGGAATTCGCCCGGCGCATGGTCGCGGAAAAATACATGATCATCACCGGCGGCGGCGACGGCATCATGGGCGCGGCACAGCGCGGCGCCGGTCGCGCGATGAGTTTTGGGCTCAACATTCGGCTGCCGTTCGAGCAGCACGCGAACGAGACGATCGAAGGCGACCAGAAGCTGATTAATTTTAATTACTTCTTCACGCGCAAACTCAATTTTGTGAAGGAGACGCACGCGCTCGCGCTTTTCCCCGGCGGCTTCGGCACCATGGACGAATCATTCGAAGTGCTCACCCTCATGCAGACGGGCAAGGCGCGCATCATTCCGGTGGTGCTGCTCGATCGTCCGAAAGGAACGTATTGGGAAACGTGGATGAAATTTTTGACCGAGCATCTGTTCAAGCTCGGGCTCATTTCTGAGGACGATTTTTATTTTTTCAAAATCGCGCACTCGGTGGACGAAGCGGTGGAAGAGATCACCGGCTTTTATCGCAACTATCAATCGGCCCGCTGGGTTGGCGAGCAGCTCGTCGTGCGCTTGCGCGCACGGATCACAGACAGCGCGCTGGCGGAGTTGAACGCGCAATTCACCGATCTCGTGCGCAAAGGCGCGATCGTGCAAACGAACGCTTTGCCGCAGGAACGCAACGAGCCGGAGATCGCGTCACTGCCGCGCCTTTGTCTCACGCCGTTTCGGCGCGATTTCGCGCGCTTTCGGCAACTGATCGACGCGATTAATCGCGCTGAGCGCGTCGGCTAACTACCAGGTCACAAACGGTTGTCATTCTGAGCGCAGCGCAGCGGAGTCGAAGAATCCGTGGAATTACCTTACAGGCAGCGCGGCGGGATCCCTCGACTTCGCTCGGGATGACGGCTGAAATAGTTTACCAAGCGCCTTCTAATTACCGGCGGCCGCTCCGGCGCGCTTTTCCAGAATGTAATCGCGGATGGTGTTGACGTTCTGCAACACGCGCGCGGCGACTTCGGAATTCGGCACGCTCACGCCAAATGTTTTCTCGAGACCGACGGCAAGTTCGAGTGCGTCGATGGAGTCGAGGCCAAGACCATTCGGGCCGAACAAAGGCGCGTCATCGCTGATCTCGTCGGCTGTGGTCTGGAGCATGAGGTTTTTCACCATCATCTCTTTGATCTCAGTGCGCAGTTCAGCCATGAAAGGGCGATCTTCCCGCACGCGGCGTGCGCCGTCAACCAGCGCGCCTAAATGTGCTCGGCTTGCTCGCCGGGCCGGATGGTTTGATTCGGGTCCGGCTGTGTCGCGCTGGTCGGTGCGGCCGGTTCAATGCGCGGCACGTTGGCCTGCGCGGAGCGCACCGTCGGTTCCGCGGGGGTGCTCGGTTTGTGCAACTCGTCGGAGAATTCGTCCTTCGCTTTCTGGAATTCCTTCATCGCCTGGCCCATGCCGCGCGCAAGTTCCGGCAGCCTCTTCGCGCCAAAGAGAACGAGCACGATCAGCAGGATGACAAACAGATCCATTCCGCCGAAATTGGAAAGAAGCGCCAGCTCATTCATAGCAGGTTAAACATCAGACTCCGGGCCGAAGTTGCAAGATTAATTAGCGTGCGGCGGGAACCAGCCAGTCGTAATCGTGTTCCAACGCGGCCACCGCTTCCTGCGGGAAGATGGAATTGTGGGGCGCGCCGGGGAGCGGAATGATGCGCTTTTCGCCCGCGTAGGAATTGACGACGAGCTGCGCAAATCTCGGCGGCACGACCTCGTCGTTGCCGGAAAGGACGAACACGGCGTGCGCGTGGCAGAGAGGCGCATTGGCGATGCTATCCAGATCGTGCGGAATGCGGAACAGCGCCGCCGGCCCGGCGAGCAACCAGAGATTCCACCAACCATGCTTCGCGAGCACGAGTTGTCGCAACGGCGGCGGATTGTGCAGAATGATTCCGCAAACAGCGCGATGGGCCGCGACATCGAGCGCGACCGTCGTGCCCATGCTTGCGCCGTAAACGAGGATCGGCTTTGAACCAGCGCGCTCATGCAGCGCGTCGAACGCGGCGAGTCCCGCGGGACCGAGCCGGCGCAAACGCGAAGGGCCGGTGCTTTCACCGAAGCCGGGATAATTGACGCCCCAGATTTCGACGGCATGCGCGCCAAAGGCGTCCGCTTCATAATCGATCCAACGGTCGGCGCGATCGGCGTTGCCATAAAAACGCAGGATGTACGCGTCGACGCGACCGCGCGCTTGCGCGGTGCGCGACTGCTTCGTCCAGACTTCGAGCTGCCCATTTTCGAAAGGAAGCAGCAATCGCTGCGCGCCGTGGACGGCGAGCACGTTCGTCGTCGGAAACAACATCAAACTGTCGGCCAGCGGCGTGACGGCGGCGGCGATAACGCCAACGATCAGCGCGGCCAGCAGCACGCGCCGCGTCCGCTTCATGCGAGCGCCACGCGCGATCGGATCATAGCCGACGCGCTCTTAGCCGACGCGCTCACACGTCGTAATACATCGAGAATTCGTACGGATGCGGGCGGAGACGGAGCGAATCGTATTCTTTTTGTTTCATCTCCAGCCAATTCGAAATGAAATCGGAATTAAAGACATCGCCCTTGAGCAGAAAGGCGTGGTCTTTTTCCAGCGCCGCCATCGCGCCGCTGAGCGAATCTGGCACGCTCGGCACGTTCTTCAATTCTTCCGGCGGCAAATCGTAGAGATTTTTATCGAGCGGATCGCCCGGGTCGATGCGGCTTTGGATGCCGTCGAGACCGGCGAGGAGGAGCGCGGCGAAAGCGATGTACGGGTTCGCCGCCGGATCGGGCGTGCGGAATTCGATCCGCTTCGCTTTCGGATTCGCCGAGTAGGTCGGAATGCGGATGGCGGCGGAACGATTGCGCGCGGAATACGCGAGATTCACCGGCGCTTCGAAGCCGGGCACGAGTCGCTTGTAGCTGTTCGTCGTCGGGTTCGTGATGCAGGTGAGCGCGGGCGCGTGTTTCAAAATGCCGCCGATAAAAAAGAGCGCGATGTCTGAGAGCCCAGCGTAACCGTTGCCGGCGAAGAGCGGCTTGTCGCCGTTCCAGAGTGACATATGCGTGTGCATGCCGCTGCCGTTGTCGCCGAAGAGCGGCTTCGGCATGAAGGTGACGGTTTTGTTGTGACGCCGCGCGACGTTGCGCACGATGTATTTGTAATACTGCATCCAATCCGCCATCTGCTTCATCGGTGCGAAACGGATGTCGATCTCGGCCTGGCCCGCGGTCGCGACTTCGTGATGCTGGCGCTCGATCGGAATGCCGGCCTTCTCGAGCTCGAGGCACATTTCATTGCGCAAATCTTGCAGCGTGTCGGCTGGCGCTACGGGGAAATAGCCTTCCTTCGCGCGAATTTTGTAGCCGAGATTCGGGAATTCCTCGCGCGCGGTGTTCCAATGTCCTTCGCCACTCTCGACCGAGTGAAACGAGCTGTTGCCCGCGTAGGAATAGCGCACGTCGTCGAAGATAAAAAATTCCGCTTCCGGTCCGAAGTAGGCCGTGTCGGCGATGCCGGTGCTGCGCAAATACGCGTCCGCCTTTTCCGCGACGCCGCGCGGATCGCGATCGTAGGGTTCGCGCGTGATCGGGTCGACTATGGTGCAGATCAAACTCAGCGTCGGCTCGGCATTAAACGGATCGATCCAGGCCGTGGCCGGATCGGGAATGACGAGCATGTCGCTGGCGTTAATCGCGCGCCAGCCGCGGATGCTGGAGCCGTCGAAACCGAGGCCGTCACTAAAAATGTCTTCGTTATATTCCGTGAGCGTGGTGGTGAAGTGCTGCCACGAGCCGGGGAGATCGGTGAATTTGAAATCCACGAGTTTCACCTCGTGGTCCTTGATCATTTTGGAAACGTCGGAGGCGGTTTTTTTGTCTTTGGCCATGGGATGTGATTATTGGGCTACGGCTTGATCGAGGGGAATCCGCAGATTTCACGGATTTTCGCAGAGGGAAAAGCCAGGCTCGCCCCGGAAAAATCTGCGAGAATCTGCGAAATCGGCAAACAAAATCCTTCCTTCTCCCCGAAGCGATTCGTTGCTCGCAATGACAGCCGAGACGAACCGGTGATCACACCGCTTTTTCGCCGATTTCCTCGGTGCGAATGCGCACTGCGTGTTCCACCGGCAGAACGAAAACTTTACCGTCGCCAATCTTGCCGGTCTTAGCCGCATTGACGACCACGCTCACGGCTTTCTCCACCATGTCGTCGGCGAGCACGACTTCGACTTTCACTTTCGGCAGGAAATCGACGGTGTATTCCGAGCCGCGATAAATCTCGGTGTGACCTTTCTGGCGACCGAAACCTTTCACTTCGATCACCGTCATGCCCTCGATGCCAAGCTCGGCGAGAGCCTCCTTTACTTCCTCGAGTTTGAACGGCTTGATAATGGCTTCGAGCTTTTTCATTCAGAGTAAACTTACGCTCGCGCGGCCTTTCCGAAAGCTGATCGCGGCACGCGCTCTCATTAACAACGCGCCGACGCGCTGGCAACTCCGTTTTTTTTCGCCGAGGCGCGCATGAAGTGTCGACGAAAAAATTAGCGCGTTTATATTGAGGGCGAATGCCCGGCGACTCCTTCGTTCACCTCCATCTGCACACCGAATATTCGCTGCTCGACGGCGCGGTGCGGACGAAGGAAGTGATGAAAAAAGCGGTGGAGCTGGAAATGCCAGCCGTCGCCATCACCGATCACGGCAATCTTTTTGGCGCGATCGATTTTTACCAGGCAGCGACCGACGCCGGCATTAAACCGATCATCGGCTGCGAGGCCTACATCACCACCGGTAACTATAAGGAAAAAGGCGGCGCCGAGCGCGGTTCGACGTTTCACTTCACGTTGCTGGCGCAAAACGAAGTCGGTTATCACAATCTGGTAAAGCTTGTTTCCGCGGCGCACCTCGACGGTTTTTATCATCGCCCGCGCATCGACAAGGAATTACTGGCGGCGCACGCCAGCGGGCTCATCGGCATGAGCGGTTGTCTCGCGAGCGAAATAAACAGCGCGCTCTCCGGCGGCAACGTCGAGAAAGCGCAAAAAATCACCGCGGAATATCGCGACATCTTCGGTCCCGAGAATTTTTTCATCGAGCTGCACGATCACGGCATCGCCGAACAAAAAATCTGTAACGCGCATCTGCCGAAGTTCGCGAAAGATTTCGGGCTCGGCCTCGTGGCCGCCAACGATGTGCATTTTCTCCGGCGCTCGGATCATAAAGCGCACGATGTGCTGATGTGCATCAACACGGGCGCGAAGGTGGAGGACGAGCGTCGCATGCGTTACGAACCGGAGCTGTATTTCAAAACGCCGGCGGAGATGCGTGAAATTTTTCGTGATTTTCCCGACGCGATCACGAACACACTCGCCATCGCCGAGCGTTGCAATCTCACGCTCGAGTTCGGCAAATCGAAATATCCGGAGTATCCCGCGCCAGAGGGGAAGACACGCGAAGGCTACTTGCGCGAGCTTTGTTACAAAGGCTTGCACGAGCGCTACGGCGAGCGCGCCACGACCGACGCCGAGCTCATTAGGCGACTCGATTACGAAGTCGACGTCCTCACCACGCAGGGCTTCGTCAGTTATTTCCTCATCGTTTGGGATTTCATACATTTCGCCAAACAGCGCGGCATTCCGGTTGGACCCGGTCGCGGTTCCGCCGCCGGCTCGATCGCGGCGTATTGCCTGGGCATCACCGACATCGATCCGCTGCAATACGGATTGATCTTCGAGCGCTTTTTGAATCCCGAGCGCATCTCGCCGCCGGATATCGACGTCGATTTTTGCGAAGCGCGCCGCGGCGAAGTGCTCGAATACGTGCGCAAGAAATATGGCGACCGCCGCGTTTCGCAGATCATCACGTTTGGAAAACTGAAGGCGCGCAGCGTGGTGCGCGACGTCGGACGCGTGATGGGATTCAGTTATCGCGACGCCGATCGCATCGCGAAAATGATTCCGAACGAATTAGGCATCACGCTCAGCGGCGCGGTCGAGAAAAATCCGGAATTGAAACGCGCGGTCGCGACCGAACCGCCGACGAAGCAGCTGATGGAATTTGCCACTGCGCTCGAGGGTCTCTCGCGCAGTTCCGGCGTGCATGCCGCTGGCGTCGTCATCGGCGATCGCGATTTGTCCGATTACGTGCCGCTCACGCGCGACAAGGAAGGCGCGGAAATCGTAAGCCAGTACGCGATGGGGCCGCTGAACGATCTCGGCTTGCTCAAGATGGATTTCCTCGGGTTGAAAACGCTCACCGTGATCGAGGACGCGGTGACATTGATCCGCAAGCGCGTGCCGGATTTTTCGCTCAAAAATATTCCGCTCGATGATGCGTCAACCTTCGCGCTCTTCAATCGCGGCGAGACGATCGGTATTTTCCAAATGGAATCCGGCGGCATGACGTCGGTGTCGAAGCAGTTCGACGTGCGGAAAATCGACGACATCATCGCGTTAATCGCGCTCTATCGCCCGGGGCCGATGGAACTCATCGGCGATTACATCAAGCGCAAGAAAGGGCTGACTAAGATTCGCTACGAACATCCGCTGCTCGAGGAAATCTGCGCCGACACCTACGGCGTGATGATTTACCAGGAGCAGGTCATGGCTGCGGCGAACAAGCTCGCCGGTTATTCGCTCGGCAGCGCCGATGTGCTCCGGCGCGCGATGGGCAAAAAGGACAAGGAGAAAATGGCGAAGGAGCGCGTCAATTTCATCGCCGGCTGCGAAGCGACGAATGGCATCGGCGAAAAAAAGGCGAACGCGATTTTCGATTTGCTGGAGAAATTCGCCGGCTACGGCTTCAACAAAAGTCACAGCGCAGCCTACGGACTCATCAGCTATCAGACGGCGTATTTGAAGGCGAATTATCCGGTCGAATTCATGGCCGGCTTGTTGAGCAACGAAATTAACAATACCGACAAAATTTCGGTACTCGTGGCCGAGTGCAAGCGCATGGGTATGACGATTCTGCCGCCGGATGTGAATCGCAGCAGCCTGAAATTTTTGCCGGAAGAACACGGCGACGCGGTGGCGATTCGCTTCGGCCTCGCGGCGGTGAAACACGTCGGTGAAGGCGCAATGGAAGTGACGATCGCCGAGCGCGAACGCGGCGGCGATTTCAAATCGCTGGAAGATTTTTGCGCGCGACTCGATTCGCGCATCGCCAATCGTAAAATGCTGGAAGCCCTCGTCAAAGCCGGTGCGTTCGATTTTCTACAACGCGAGCGGGCGGAAGTTTTCGCGTGCATAGACGACGCGCTTGCATCGGCGTCGGCGATGCAGCGCGATCGCGCGGCGGGGCAGGTGTCGCTTTTCGGCGACGCGCCGGAAGAGGTGGCGCTCGCGCGAGCGCGCAAGGTCGAGCCGTGGAGCGATCGCGAGAAAATGACCTACGAAAAAGAGCTGCTCGGTTTCTACGTCTCCGGTCATCCGTTTGATGCTTACGCCGTCGTCATCGCCGAGGGAAAATTCCAGACGATCGCGTCGCTTAACGAACTTTCGGATCGCGCGCATTTTCGCGTCGCCGGCGCGATCGCCCAGGTCGACAAAAAATTCACCAAGAAAGAGAGCAAGCCGTTTGCGGTGATTTGGATCGAAGATCTCACCGGCACGCTTGAGGTCGTCATCTGGAATGAAGTCTACGCGCAATGCGCGGAGAAATTGGTGCCGGGCAACGTCATCGCGGTGCGCGGGAAGCTCGATCTGCGCGATGAATCGCTGCGCGCGACGGCGGAGAAAGTGCGCATTCTTTCCACCGAACCAAAGGGCGAACGCACGGAAGATTTGCCGCCGCTGCGGTTGCACTTTGCCGCAAACGCCGGGCGCGATGAGCTGGGGGAAGTGCGCGATTTGCTCAACGCCGCACCGGGACAGCGCGCGGTGCAGTTAATTTTTCACGCCGCGGACGGCTCGACGAAGGAGATGACGACAAATTGCCGCGTGCGCTGGTCGCCAGCGTTGGAAGAACAACTGCAACGCTGGCTTTCGCCGTCGTCAGCCGACGCGATCACGGAGCCGGTGGCGGCGGAGTAGGCGCGACGAAAAAATGGAGCGGCGCGTCGTTTTCGCCGGCGCACAATTGCAAATGGCGCGTTTGATCGACGACGAGTTCGCTCGTGCTCAACTCGAGCGTGGTAAAAGCGGCGCCGCTGTCCGACGTGGTGAGGGTCACGCCGCAGATCGCGTCGGCTAACGGAAAATCCGCGTGCACGTTCGCGGCCGGTTTCAGCGTGGCTGTTTGTTTGGCAAGATCGAGCGCGCCGCTGAAGGATGCGCTGGCGCCGCCGGCCTCGATTTTTAATTCGTCGATCGTCGGCGCTTTGGTGGCGCCGCTCGTTTGTGAGGAAACGGTGAAGCCGTTCGTCTGTGCATTTAGCTTGCCCTGCGACTTCGTGTTGTCGCCGGCGATTTCGCCCGCGAGCGAAAACGCGCCGGTGATTTTGCCGAGCAGCGGCAGCTCGACGTTGTATTTCTCCAGCGCCTTCGCTTTCGCCTCGATTTTGAAATGGAAAGGATGCGCGCCGGCGAAATCGCGCGCGCCTTCCGCGTGCAACTGATCGTCGCCGCGTTTCAGATCGAATTGATCGAGCGTCACACGGGTGCCATCGATCGACAGGCGAGCGGTGAGGGTGTCGACGGAGCGCGCGAGAATATTGAGCGCGTCGCCCGTAATCGCGAGGTTGCCATCGATGCGTCGCTCGTAAGCGTGCACGCGACCGCGCGCGGAAAGTTTGCCCTTAAACGCGCCGGGCTTGGCGCCGAACAATTCCGCAAACGCGCTGAGATCGGCGATGGACGCATTCACGTCGCCGTGAAAATCGGGGCTGAGCCAATTTTCGCCGAGATTCGTTTCGCCATTCACGGTCAGCTCGTTGACGCGTTGGCGAATGAACAACTGCTGCAGCTGAATCGTCCGCGCGTAATAATTCGCACCGACCATGATTGATTCGGCGCTGCGGCCGCGCCAGCCGAAGCCGATTAATTCCATCCAGATCGAGCCACTGGCGTGCACGAGGTCGCGCGGGTCGCCGTGAAAAGTAAATTTCGATGCGCGCAACGAGCCGCGCACGGGCTCGACCACACCGAGGGCGTTGGCCAGACTGCCGAGCGAAATTCCCGAGGCGCTGCCGGCCGCGTCCCAAATGCGGCGGTCCGCCTCGCGTTCCGTCGCCAGTTTTACGCGAATCGTGCCGCCAAACGTCCGAATGGCCGAATCGTTCGCCAGCCGTTGCTGATCGAGCCGGCTAAGATCGAAGGTGCTGCTCTCGATGGAAAAACCTTCGAGCAGGGAAATCGACGCGAGCGTGAGGCGTTCATCCTGCCAGCGGGTGATGCCGTGGACCTGGTGGAAAGCGCGACGCAGAAAAGGCGCGCGTACTTCCACCATCGCGGCGGAGATTTCGCCGTTGCCGCGACGCGAGCCGGTAATTTTCGCGTCCTGTATTTCAACCGACCCGCTCATCTGCGTGAGTGAGAGGCGCGGCGCCGCGATGTCGAATTCGTCCGGCAACAGCGCCTGGAAGGTCGACCAATCGAACGGCCGCGCCGCGTCCGGCGTGCGACTGCGCAGGACAACGGTGACGCCTTTCATCTGCAGCGAGCGCAAACTGTGCTCGCGATTCAGCCCCAGCAGCGCGAGCAAATTCATCGTCGCTTCCGCCCGCGGAATGATGATTTCGATGTGCGCGCCGTCGACGCCGTTCTTGCTGAGGCGAATATTTTGCAACGAGACGGGCCGCAGCAACGGCGCCCGCACGCTCTCGATGGTTAGGAGTGCGCCGGATTTCTCCGCCTGGTGCTTGAGCCAGAAGGGAATCGAGCGCTCCATCGTGAGCGGCAAAAAGAACGCCAGCGCGAGCGCGAGCACGGCGAGCGTGCCGAGGGTGAGCAACAAGGTACGCCAGCGAAGCATGGCTTCTTCTTAATCGCCCCGGCGGCTAGCGCAAAGAGCGATTAATGGCGTTCGTTCGGCGCGTAGAAAATGACGTGCGCCGGCGGCGGCCCGGGGACGCGTGCCAGTAGTTGGACGCGAAACATGCGCTCGGCATACGCCGGCAACTCCTGCGCGTTCGCGCGTTCGCGCGCGAGCGTCTCGAGCTGGCTCAATTGCTCCTGCACATCGGCGCCGGAAATCGGATTCCAAAGACCGTTTTCGAAGGCGAGGACTTCGACGCTCAACTGTTCGAGCCCGAGAATCCGCGCGTGCGGCATACGCACGACCATTTCTTCGGGCGATACGTTGACGCTGAAATCCTGGCGCAGATCGAAGCCGACTTTGACGTTGTAGGTGCCATGCAGCCGCAGCTTCTTGGTGCTGCCCGCCCAGGTATGCATGAACTCGTGCTCGACCTCCACCCGTTGTTGCAAGAACGCCAGCTCGGCGACCGGCGTGGTTTGCTCATAGTAAACGCGATCGTTGATCGTCACGCGCGGCTGTAGTTGCGCGATTTGCACAATGGCTTTGCGCGCATCGCGGCCAGCGCGCTCGATCTCGTCGATCGTTCCGTGAGCCGTGCGCAGCGGAAAGGACGCGCAGCGATCGAGGAGGAAAACAGTGGCGCCGATGAGAGCGAGTCCGACCAGGGTCGCGGCCGAGGCCCAACTGAAATGTCTCCGTAAGGATGGCCGCTCGGTCATTCGGATTTGATCGGGAGTACCGCCCCCCACGCCCGAGAGGGCGCGAAGGGCGGCTGTTCCCCCCAGAACAGTCGGAAAACTGTTAGGGTACTAACGGAGGTTTTTCCCCATATCAACAAGTTTTCTTATTCGTTCAGCAAAAGGTTGCCCCCGCAGGCATATTGGCGCCTGCCTTTTGTCATGTTGACCTCGCTCAAACTGCGTGATTTCCGGTGCTTCGAGAGCGCAGTGATTGATTTCGCGCCGGATTTTAATTTTTTTCTCGGCGCCAACGGGCAGGGGAAAACAAGTGTGCTCGAGGCTGCGTGCCTGCTGTTGCGCTTGCAATCGCAACGCACGAGCACGATCGCACCCGCCATCCGCATCGGCGCGAAATCGTTCGCGCTGCGCGGGCAGTACGACGGCCACGACCTGGAATTTCGCTATCGCCCGTTGCGACGCAGCGTGAAGTTTGACGACGCGGAGCAGCGTGCGCTGGGTGAATATTTGCAGCTCGCGCGCGTGGTATCGTTTGCCAACGCGGACATCGAGCTGGTGCGCGGAAGCTCGGAAGCGCGCCGGCGTTATCTCGATTTTCTCGGGTTACAGATTGATGCGACTTACCGCACCGTGTTGCGCTCCTACGAACGCGCGCTGCGCGCGCGCAACGCCATTCTGAAATCGCTGGCGCCGCGACCGCGTGAGCGCGCTGCCTATGATTCACTCCTGCTCGAGCACGGCGCAAAATTGCTGGCGCGCCGCGCGAAAATTTCCGGCGCGCTCGCGCCTCTCGCCGCGGCCGCGTACTCGCGCATCAGTGGCGCGCGCGAAAAATTCGCGCTCTCGTTTTTGCCTGGCGCGTCGGAAAATTTTGCGGCTGATCTCGACGCTTCGCATACGCAGGAAACGCGTTTGCGGCAGACGATGGTGGGCCCGCATCGCGACGATCTCGATTTGCGTGTCGATGAAATGTCGGCCGCGCAATTTGCTTCCGAAGGGCAGCAGCGCAGCATCGCGCTCGCCCTCAAGCTGGCGCAGGCGGAAGTGCTGCGCGCCGCCGGCGCCGCTGCGCCGCTCCTTTTGCTCGATGACATTTTCGGCGAACTCGATGAGACGCGCCGCAACGCGTTGATCGATCATTTGCCAGCGGGATCGCAAAAGCTGGTTACGGCGACGGCGATGCCGTGGCGAAAGGAAATGCCAGCCGGCGCGATCTTCCGTCTGCGCGAGCGGCAACTGATCGCCGGGTGAAGTTGCGTGCAGGGCGATGCCGCTTTTAGTTTGGCAAACGTGAGGGAGAAGGGAAGCGCAGTGGAAAGTCTGGCGGGCTCGTTGCTCGTCGCGCATCCGAATATGCTCGACCCGAATTTTCGGCGCGCGGTCCTGCTTCTTTCCGCGCACGCTCTGGAGGAGGGCGCCGTCGGCGTGATCATTAATCGCCCGCTCGAAAAAGAAGTGAGCGACCTCGTGACGGAGGCGCCGCCCGACGGGCTCGAGCACGTGCCGGTTTTCTTTGGCGGTCCGGTCGGGCGCGATCGCCTGATGTTTGCCGCGCTGGAATGGAAGAGCGGCGAAGGTTTGCGCATCGTGCATCAGGTCGATCTCGAAGAAGCGCATGAGCGCGCTGACAAAAATCCCACTTCGCTGCGCGCCTTCGTCGGTTACGCGGGCTGGAGCGCGGGCCAGCTGGAAGCGGAGATGCGGCAGAATTCGTGGGTGGTGCAAAAGCCCTGGCGCACCGCGCTGAAGATGGAGAAGCTGCCGCGGCTCTGGTTCGACATCATGAACGGCCTCGGGCCCTGGTTTAAAATGCTGGCCGCCGCGCCGGACGATCCCTCTTTGAACTAGCGGCACGAGCAATCTTCTGCGAAGCGTTGGCGCATGATCATCGGCGTCCCCAGAGAAATTAAAGAGCAAGAGCACCGCGTCGGGCTCATTCCCTCCACTGCCACCACGCTCACGCGGCGTGGGCACACCGTCCTCGTGCAGAAAAACGCCGGCGTCGGCTCCGGTTATCCCGACCGGGATTTCATCGATGCGGGTGCGAAGATCGTCGACCACGCTGCCGATGTATTCAAGCAGGCGGAGATGATCGTGAAGGTAAAGGAACCGTTGCCTGAAGAGTACGGTCTGCTGCGTAAAGGGCAGATTCTTTTCACCTACCTGCACCTTGCCGCGAGCCGGTCGTTAACCGACGCGCTCTTGAAATCGGGCGTGACGGGCGTCGCCTACGAAACGATTCAAGTCGGGCACAAACTGCCGTTGCTGGAACCGATGAGCGAAATCGCCGGGCGCATGTCGGTCGTGATGGGCGCGTATTATTTGGCGAAGCACAATGGCGGCAGCGGCGTGCTGCTGGGCGGCGTGCCCGGCGTCCTGCCCGGCAAAGTGGCCGTCATCGGCGGCGGAACGTCGGGCGAGAACGCCGCGCGCATGGCCATCGGTTTGAACGCGGACGTTACCATTCTCGAACTCGACGGCGAACGGATGCGGTTTCTCGACTTGACCATGGAGCAGGTGAAGACGCTGTATTCGAACGAAGCGAATTTGATGGAACTCCTGCCCGCCACCGATCTCCTCATCGGCGCGGTCCTCGTGCCGGGCGCGAAGGCACCGAAGCTGGTCACACGCGAGATGTTGCGAAAAATGAAACCGGGCAGCGTCTTCGTGGACATCGCGATCGACCAGGGCGGTTGCGCGGAGACCTCGCGCGCGACGACGCACACCGATCCCGTTTACGTCGAAGAAGGCGTGACGCATTATTGCGTCGCCAACATGCCCGGCGCCTACGCGCGCACCTCGACGCAGGCGTTGAGTAATGCGACCGCCCGTTATGTGGAACTCCTGGCCGATCTCGGCCTCGAAGAAGCGTGCCGCAAACAGCCCGCTCTCATCGGCGGCGTGAACACGCGAAATGGCAAACTCACGCAAGCCGCCGTCGCGCAAGCGCACGGGCTTGAGTTTGTCCCGGCGTTTTAGCGCCGGGTAAAATTCGCGAAAGCAGGGCCGAAAAGGATGCTTGCACCGATTACAAGGGTGACCCACAATGGGTTTTCCATCACTTATCTATGAAGAAATACATCTGCATTCTAGCTGGCGCTGCGTCTTTGTTCGCGGCATGTGAGCAAAAAACTGAAACGGCCACTCCCCCTGCGGACGCCAAGACAGAAAATAACACCACCGTGGTAAATCCGACGCCGGCGACAGAGTCGAAGACGGAGTCGAACACCACGATCAACACGACTTCGACCCCGATGGCTACTGCCACCCCGGGCAGCGAGACAACCACGACCACGACGACCTCGTCGCCGTCGCCGTAGTCTTAAGAGTTTTCCGCGAAGTCTTCCCGCCGCCCCGGTGGCGGGAAGACTTTTGCTGTACCGGAGCGCAGCATGCGCCACGATCACCCACGCGGGACGATTCGTCAGTTTATAGTCACGGCGCTCCGTCGCCGCGCGCTCGCCTCGACGGAGCGCGCGGCGACAGAGTCACTATTTCGCAACGTATGGCCACCTTTCCCAGATCGTGTCGGCTAACGGCGGACGCCGAATTCCAGCGCGTGAAACGCGACGGAGCCAGCGTGCGCAGCGGCTGTCTGACGCTCGCGTTTTTGCGCGACGCGGAAGAGAACACGCCCGCTCGCGTCGGCATCGTGACGTCGCGGCGCGTCGGCCACGCGATTGTCCGCAATCGCACGCGCCGGCGTTTGCGGGAGATTTTCCGGCGGCACCAGCAGCGACTGCCGTCCGGTTTGTGGCTCGTCGTTATCGGCTCTGCGCGCGCGTCGGCGATGACATCGGCCGCGCTGGAAGATGATTGGTTGCGCCTCGCAGAGCGCGCTTCTATCCTAGCGCCCTGATGCGCGCCCTCGTCCGCATTTTCATTCGTTTTTACCAAATCATGGTGTCGCCTGTGATCTCTTTTCTCAGTGGTCCTGGCTCGGGCTGTCGCTTTTCTCCGAGTTGCTCGGAATATTTTTTGCGCGCGGTGGAGACGCACGGCTTCCTGCGCGGAAGCTGGCTCGGCAGCAAACGTTTGCTGCGTTGCCATCCGTGGGGCGGCAGCGGTCTCGATCCTGTCCCGACGACGGCGGCGAGCCCGGCCTGCGCCTGCAAATAGGCGCGCCTTTTCGCTATGGATCGCACCGCGTGGGTTGCCATTTTTTTATGCGTCGCCGGCCTGGTCGGCTGGGAAGTTTGGAGTGCCAAACAGCATCTGCCGCCGGCTCCAATGACTGCCGCGACGGCTGCCGCATCCCCGACGCCGGCGGCGTTACCAAGCGCGACGCCCGTGCCTACGCCGACTCCGACCGCGACGCCTGAGATCGCGTCGTTTGCCGAAAAATCCGAGACGCTGCGCAACTCCGACATGGAGTTGCATCTCACCAACCGCGGCGGCGGCATCAGCGAAGTTGTTTTTCTGGATCAGGTCGATGACAGCGGCGCGCCCGTGCGGCTTAATTCGCCGACGCGTCTTCCGATCGGAGCATTCGTGGAAACGCCCGGCGCCGCGACGCTGCCCGAGTTCACCATGACCCGCGAGGGCGACAGCGTGGTCATGACGCGGGCGGCGACCAACGGCGTGAGCGTGAAGAAAACATTCTCGTTCCCGCCCACGACGGAGAAGCGAGACAATTACCTCGTCGCGCTCGATGTCGAGCTTAAGAACACCAGCGCTGCTCGCGTGCAGCAGCCCGAGTACTTCATCTCTCTCGGCAGCGCCGCTCCCCTGCATCCGCGCGATTTCCCGACCTACACGCGATTGGCGTGGTGCGAAAACGGCGCCGGCAAAGGCATCAACGTGTCCTGGTTCGGCGCGCAAACCATCCCGATCGTCGGCATCCAGAAACGCGCCGCGATGGAATTTTATCGCGAGAAGATCGTCAAAGGCGCGGAGTGGGCCGGCGTCGCCAATCAATTTTTCACGACCCTCATCACGCCGTTGAATGGCCCAGGCGTGGAGCTGTGGGGACAGCGTTTTGTCACTGGCGAGAACGGCACCGTTCCCGTCTACGGCATCGAAGGCGCGCTCGCTCTGCCGCAGGTTGACCTCGCGCCCGGCGAAGTCAAAACGCTGCACTTCCAGATTTACTCCGGGCCAAAAATTTATCGTCGCCTTGCCCAGCTATCGCACCACGAAGCGGAGATCATGGACTTCGGCATGTTCAAACTCGTCTGCCAGGCGCTGCTGAATTTCATGAACTTGTTGCAGCATTGGGTCGGCAATTACGGAATCGCCATTGTCCTCATGACCGTATGCGTGAAAGCCGTGCTCTGGCCGCTGCAGAACAAAGCCAATCGTTCGATGCGTCGCATGTCGCAGCTCTCGCCGAAAATGCAGGAACTGCGCGCGAAATACAAGGATGACCCGACGAAGATGAACGCCGAAGTCATGAAGTTATATAAGGAATATGGCGTGAATCCCGTCGGCGGCTGTCTCCCGATGTTGATTCAATTCCCGATCTTCATCGGCCTCTACACCATGCTGCGCCAGGCGGCGGAGCTGCGAAACGCGCATTTCCTCTGGGTGCACGATCTCTCACAACCGGACACGCTCTTCACCATTCCAGGTCTCGGTTGGATTCCCATCATCGGCAATCCCACCGGCGGATTGGCCATCAACATTTTCCCCATCCTCATGGGCGCATCGCAATTCCTTCTGATGAAGATGACGCCGAAGACTGGCGATCCCACGCAGCAGCGCATCATGATGTTCATGCCGCTGATCTTTTTGCTCTTCTGCTACAACTTCGCGGCCGCGCTCGCGCTCTACTACACCACGCAAAACTTGCTTTCGATTCTGCAGTTCTGGCACAATCAGCGCCAACCCGCGCCCGTCCTCGCAAAAGTGACAGCGGCGAAAAAGGGTGCGAGAAAAGGATGACGATGACGCCGAAAGAATTGCTCGACACCATTCTCGGCTATCTCGGATTCGTGGTGGAAATTGCGGAGACGAAAAGCGAGGGCGGCAATCTCACCCTCCAGATCTACATGGAGGAAAGCGATCGCCTCATCGGCCGCGACGGCGAGACGCTCGAGGCCATTCAATTTCTCATCAATCGCCTCATCCAGACGAAAGATAAGGAGGCGCAAAAAGTCATCGTCGATTGCGAGCATTACCGCTCCATGCGCGAGGACCGCATCGTGCAACGCGTGCGCGAAGTGGCCGAGCGCGTGCGCGCCACCGGCCGCAGCCTGCAACTCGAGCCCATGAATTCCTACGAGCGCCGCATCGTGCACAACGCCTTCAAGGATGATCCCGACGTCGCGACCTGGAGCCCAAACGATTCCGCGCGTATCAAACAGATCACGCTGCTTAAGCGCCAGCCGCACAAAGAGACTGCCTCGCAAAATTAGCGACGCGAAGTTCAGTGAGCGAGCGCGGGCGAGTCATGGTAGCGACACCCTGTAGCGACGCCGCTCTGTCGGCGTAAATTCGCGTCCCAGGAAAGAAACGCCCATTATCCCGACAAATCGTGGACGACGAAGATCGCTTCAATCGTCGCCCACTACGCCTCGACTGCATTTTCGCGAGGCCATTATATTTCGTCACCTTCAACACTTCCGAGCGGCAGAGCCTTCTCGCGCGAGCAGAAGTACACGACACGTTTCGCGAATTCTGCCTGCGCAACGAGGAGCATTACGACGTAGCGGTTGGACGTTATGTGCTGATGCCAGACCATGTGCACTTGTTCGTCGCGCTTCCTCCGGAAGGAATCACCCTGTCGAAGTGGGTGCAGTCGCTGCGCACGGTGCGTGGAAACTCTTCTTCGCGTCGGCTACCAGAAGCCGCATTGGCAGGAAGGATTTTTTGATCACCTCCTGCGTAGTAGCGAGAGCTACTCCGAAGAGTGGGAGTATGTGCGAATGAATCCAGTCCGCGCGAACTTGTGCAATGAGCCGGAGCGATGGGCGTATCAGGGAGAAATTGTGAGCATCAGGTAATAGTTGCACTTGTTACGCCGACCGAGCGACGTCGCTACAACACGAGGAGGGCTTGGACATTCCGCAGTTCGTCCGGGCCGATTAGTGGAGCGCAAATTCGAAAATGATTTTGCCAGCGCGCTCACTGCGCGCGGCGTGCGCCACGGCCTCGATCGCGCGCGAGAGCGGGTAGGTTTTTTCGATCTTCGTTTGCAATTTTCCGCACTGAGCCATTGCGAAAATCGGATGGAACGCGGCCATGCGCTCGTCAGGCGAAGCTTCGTCGTACCATTTGTTGATCCAGATTCCGCGGAAGCGCAGATCCTTGAAAATGAGCAGGCCGGTCGGAATTTTCAGCGGCTGCAGACTCATCGCTCCGTAGCTCACCAGCGTGCCTCCGGGCGCAAGGCAATTCATCACGCGCAACGCGCTCTCGCCGCCGACCGCGTTCAAGCCGAGCCGAATCTTCGCGCCGCCGGTTTGCGCCTTCACCGCGTCGCGCACGTTCTCGTCGTCAAGCAGCACGATGTCGCCGCCTGCCGCGCGCAGTTCGTCGATTAACTCCGTGCGCCGGACGAGGTTCACCGTCTTCCATCCGAGCTCGTGCGCGATTTGAATCACGCATCGACTCGCCGCCGAATTCGCCGCGTTTTGCATAATCCAATCGCCCGGTTGCAGCGTCACGTAACCATGCAACAGGCGCCAGGCCGTGAGTGGATTGATTTTCAACATCGCCGCCTGCGCGGGCTCGATTCCCGGCGGCACGATGACGAGCTCATTCCCTTTCACCGCGACCGCTTCGCGCCACGTCCCGATGTCGTGCGGCAGGATCACAGCCGACCCGATCTGCGGCTCGGAAACATGCGCGCCATGCTCGACCACGATGCCGACACCTTCGAAGCCGGGCACCGCGGGAATCTCGCGGCGCCCGGGATATTTCCCTTCGATCGCATTCAAATCGGCCGGATTAATCGGCGCCGCCTGCATTTGCACCACGACCTCGCCCACCCCGGGAATCGGCGACGGCTGCGTCTCAATCTTCAAGACCTCCGCCGGTTTTCCGTGCGCTCGGTAGATCGCTACGCTAATCGTTTTGCTCGCCATGAACTCCGAGCCTAGCGCCGACACGATCGCGAGCAATCTGCAAAGCGGCGCCCGTCTCGCGTTGCTCGGTCTCGCCGTGAATATCATTTTCGCGTGCGTCAAAATCGCCGCCGGCGTTTTTGGAAATGCCTACGCGCTCATTGCCGACGGCATCGAATCCGCGCTCGACGTCGCCGGCTCGCTGGTGATCTGGAGCGGGCTGCGTTTTGCGTCGCGCCCGCCGGATGCCACACACCCCTACGGTCACGGCAAGGCCGAACCGCTCGCGGCCATTCTTGTCGCGCTCGGCGTGCTCGCGGCGGCGGCGGTACTCGCCTTCGAAAGCGTGCACGAAATTTTTCTGCCGCATCACTCGCCGCATCCGTTCACGCTCGGCATTTTGCTCGGCGTCGTCATCGCCAAAGAAACGCTTTACCGCATGGTGCAACGCGCCAATCGCAAGACGCAGAGCACGGCGTTGAACACGGATGCGTGGCATCATCGCGCCGACGCGCTCACCTCCATCGTCGCCTTTATCGGCATTTCCATCGCGCTCATCGGCGGCGATCGCTGGGCGCGCGCGGACGATTACGCGGCGCTCGTCGCCTGCGTCATTATTGCGACCACGGGTTTGCGTCTGCTGCATCCGGCCTTGCAGGAAATTCTCGACACCGCGCCCGAAGGCCCGATCAACGGTCGCGTGCGTGAGGCGGCGCGCTCGGTTCCCGGCGTCATCGATCTCGACAAATGTATCGTGCGCAAAATGGGTGTCGCGTTCTACGTTGATCTGCACGTGCAGGTGGAGGGCGAGATTTCCGTGCACGCGGGCCATCACATCGCGCACGAAGTGAAAGATGCGATTCGGGGTAGCGATCCGCGCATTGCCGACGTGCTAGTGCACATCGAGCCGGCCAAGGTCGCGCACCAGCGTGCTGAGCGCGTCGGCTAATTTCGTCCGCGCCATCGCCACCTGTTTGGAAAACTGCGCCAGCCGCAAAATCGTCGCCGGATTGCGCGCGAGATGCGCGAGCAGATCGGCAAATTTTGTGCGCTGCGTTTCGATGTTAAACAGCACGCTCGGGGGCGCGGGAAACGGCGCGGCCGGCGAATCACTGATCGCGCGCAGCACCAGCAGCGGCATGGCGCGCTCGCGACAAAGCTGCGCGATCGCGTCCGTTTCCATGTCGACGGCGATGGCGTAATGTTCGCGTCCGATGGCGTAGCGATCCGCCGCCGGATCGACGACCGTTTGCGCCGAATGAATTTTTCCGGTGTGCGCATTGGGCAGCAGCTTTTCCGCGCGCGAAAACAAATCGGCAGCCGACGCGCCCGTCGCGAGCACGAGATCGCCGGGCGCCAATCCGTCGACGGTGCCGCCGCAAAATCCGCTGCTGATCAACAACGACGGCTTCGTTTGCGCGAGAAAAGCGCCGAGCTGCTCGATGGCGCGCTGCGCGCCGACGCCGGTGTGGCAGACGCCAACCTCAACCTTCCCGATGCGTCCGCAGATCGCGCTGTCTGTTTTTCGCCTGGCTTCGAGCCGTTGCAGAAAGGCGCTGCTCTCCGCCGGCAGCGCGAAGCTGACTGCGATCATTTCGCGCCGGTGATCTGCACCAGTAGCGTCAATTTTCCCTGCGTTGGAAAGGTTGCGGCATCGATGGTTTTGATGCCGGGAACGTTAGCCAGCGCGCTTCGAAAATCGGCGGCGCGTTCGCCGGCAATTTCCACCATCACCGGCAGATGATCGCTCTCGCGAATTCCTTTGGTCGCCGTCGCGCCGAAGCGACTGGCGAGCTTGGCGACGTCATTCGCCAGTTGGCCGACATGCTCCGGCGTCGTAGTTAGCAAAATTTTCGCGATGCCGAGCGGCGCGGGCGTCAACTCCGACTTCGTCGACGACTCGAGCGAGCGTTGCAGTTGCGCGCGAATCTCCGCTTCCTTCGAGGTCGAGGCGGCCTTTTTCGTCTCGTGATGCGCGATGTAAAGCACGCCCAGGCCGACATTCATGGCGACGAGAAAAAGGAACGCGAGACCGACCCTGCGCGCCAGTTTGCGACCGCGCGCGGCATCGGCCTCCGACATTTCGCCCGGCACTTCGGGAATCGCGCTTGCGCGCATGCCGGTGTGAATGCGCCGCGCCACTTCCAGCTCGCGCTGTAGTTGTGGATCGCTCACCAACTTCGTTTCCAGATCGCGTCGGCTATGATCGGGTAGCTTGCCGTCGAGATAATCGAGCAGCGTATCGGGATTCACGGTGGCACCGTGCGACGAAGGCGCCGCCCGCGCAAACGCGTTGCGCTTTCCCTCGTTGCCCCTAGGGTGACGCGTCCGTGGGAGACCAGCCCGCCATTTCAGCTGGGAAGGGAAAACGTCGGCGTCGCATCTGGTTATTCCTCCTTTTTGCGTTGCTCGTCATTTTTCACCGGCCCATTCTGCTCACGACGCTGCACGGGCTCGCGGTGCATTTTGCCGCGAAACAAAATCTGAAGCTCTCCTTCCGCGCGGAGGGAAATCTTTTCACCGCGCTCACCATTCGCAATCTGCACGTCGTGCCCACCGGGCCGGCGGCGGTGGCAAGCGCGGACGCCGATTACATTCGCGCGGAATACAATCTCTGGAGTCTGATCCGCCAACGCGCGGATTTTCTCGACTCCGTCGTCGTGCGCAACGCGCGCGTCGTGATCGATCCGTCGAAGACGCAGGTGAAAGCGACGCCGCGCGCGCATGAGAAGGTGACGTTGCCCGCCGTTTTCCCGAAACGGGTGCGACTCGAAGACGTCACGCTCGTGGTGCGCGATCCGGCGCACGATCTCGTGGTGGAACACGCGGACTTGGAGTTGAATCCGCGCACGCCCGGCGAATTGCGCGTCGCGCTGTTGCAACTGCCGACGAGCGAAGCGTGGACGCATGTGACCGGCACGACGACCTACGAGAATCGCAATCTCATGCTGCGCGATGTGGTGCTTAATCGCACCACGCGTTTCCCGCTCATCCAGGTCGACGCGTCGCAGATGAACGCGCGCAAGCTCGACTTGCGCATGAGCGCGCTGCTTGACGGCGCGCCGGTGGAAATGGAAGCGCAGTTGCAGGAAAAAGAGCGCTCGTTGTTCATCAAATCGCATCTCGCGGCGACCAGACTCACGCTCGCGTCGGCGAAGAAGATCGGCGTTCTTTCCGCCGTCCCCGCGCAGGGCGTGGTCGATCAATTTAATTTCGATTTTGTCGGCTTGCTCAGCGCGCCGCGTTTGTGGGCTGCCTCCGGCGGCGGCAACGCGCACGATTTGCGCATCGATAACGTCACCTTCGACCAGGCGAGCGTGCACCTTTCCGTGCTCAACGGCGTGGCGACATTGCAGCCCGCGACGCTGACGCGCTCCGGCATGACTGTGGCGATGAAAGGAACGGTGCAATTGCCAGCGACGACGAGCGACTTGCTGCGCAGCCCGGCGCATTTCGAGCTCGCCGGCGACAATCTCGATCTCGCGCCGCTCACTTCCGCGATGCCGGTGCCGGCGACAGGCAACGCGTCCGTTTCTGGTACGGCGGAAATTCGCGACAACAAACTAAACGCGAATTTGCATATGAGCGCGTCGTCTGTGATTCACGGCGGCTTTGGCGTCGATGCCATCGAGGCGAATGTCGTCGCGTCGAAAAATCTCGAGGCGCAGGATACGACGGCGTGGTTTCACCAGCTCACTGCCAACGCGACGGTAACGGCGAAAAATTTGCGCGCGCAGTCCGTCGCGGTCGACAACGTGACGTTGCAGATCGCGCAGGCGGACGACCGGATCACGCTGACGAGCGCGCAGGTGCAGCGCGGCGACAATCAGTTGCAGGCGACCGGCGCGGCGCGATTGCCGGCGGACGGCAAGAAAATCGAAACGTCGACCGCCGATTTTAGCGTGACGATGAATGCGCCGCGGCTGGAAGAATTTTGGGCGAGCGATTCACGCGATCGCGTCACCGGCGCGCTGACTGCATTCGCGGCGCTGAAGTGGGACGGCAAATTCGCGACCGGCTCGTTCAACGTCGATGGCAGCGGCCTCGCCTTGCGCGATCTCAGCGTGCCGGTCTTGAGCGCGGTCGGTTCCATCGCGCAGAGCAAAATTTTCCTGAACGATCTGACGGCGAATCTTAACCAGCGCGATTATGTGCGCGCTTCCGGCACGCTCGATTTGCGCGGCGAGAAAACGTTTGCGGGCAAAGTGAATGTGGACATTGCCGACTTGCAC
>JALYTV010000023.1:0-24419 GCA_030854105.1 Verrucomicrobiota bacterium
TTGCGGAACATGGCCGGAAGAGTCGCTGGGACCTGGTGACGCTGACGCACGCGTTGCCGGAGTGGATTGATCCACGCGGCGGCGCGATCGCGATCGCCTACCGCGACATCCTGAAGGCGGGGGGCAAGTCCGATCTGGAGATTGCGGCGATCGAAGAAGAGCTGGCGGAATTGGCTGAGACCGACTTGTTGCTCGCTCCGCGCTAGGAGCATGGCCGCGCTGGGTGACACGTTTATGCTCCCGAAGCCGGGGCAGGAAACGGAACATCTCTGGGTGCTAATAACCAATCCGAATCCAGCGACGCACGAGGCCCTGATGGTGAACCTGACGACGCAGCGTCCACATTCTGATACAACGACGATCCTCAACATTGGCGATCATCCATTCGTGCAGAAGCCGTCGGCCATCTTCTATGCAGACGCTCGCATCGTGGATACACAACTCCTCGACGCCGCTGTTCAGCGCGGCGCGTGTGGCACCCATGCGTCGGTTCAGCGTCCGGTAATTGCCCGGATTCAGGCGGGCATCGTCACATCGCCCCTCACGCCAAGAAAAATTAAAACCGCGTATGCCGTTTACAATGGCGCCGGTCTGACCTGAAGTGGACCGCCCTGTCGATGAAGAATTGTAAAAGGCTGGACTGACCCCTAATCTCCCCTCTCATCGCCGCGGATATCGTCGAAGACCTACAAGCCGCCCTAGCCTTGGTGAAAGCAACCATTTGACGCGCGCTGCTCAAGCAAGCTGCCCTGCACACGCTGGGCAACCCGGAAATAAGGTGGAACTATTGGCGTCACCTGATACGAACAGGTTCTAATATGAACAGGAACATCTTTTACATCATCGGAGTCATTGTCGTTATCGTCGTCGTCCTCAAGGTGCTCGGCCTGTTTTAGACCGAAAGCGCGGCAGATGCCGCGCGCTCTTTCAGTCTGTGGGAGAGGGATTCGGGCTCAGCTCTTGAATCTCTGCAAACGGTCGGGGCAGCAGAAAGCCGGCGTTCGCGCCGGCTTTCAGATTCTATCGGGGGATGTGACGTGCAGTCAGCCTGATTAGGGGGTCATCTCCATCATCTTGCCGTGCTTCATCATCATCATCTTGCCGTCCATCATGACCATTTCGCCGTTTTTCATCTTCATGGTCTTGCCGTCTTTCATTTTCACCATGCCGTCCTTCATCACCATCGTGCCGTCGGACATGGTCATGTCTTCGGACATCTCCATGGTCTTACCGTCTTTCATCACCATCATCTTGCCGTGCTTCATCGTCACGCCGTCGTGCATGTCGTCATTCTTCATCTCGCCGGCCATGAGCGTGCCGACGGAGACGGCGGAGATCACGGTTAATGCGATGAGGTTTTTCAGTGTTTTCGATTTCATATTTTATGTGTTTTGTTACGTAACAAAACCATAAGCCCGTCCAGTGTGGACGAACCGGAGCCCTCGATCGGGAGTGGCGGCTGGAACATACCAGCGCTTCTGGTTACGAACCTTAGCGTACGCCCGAATCGGGTTTATTCCAAGAATTTTTCCCAAGAGGTGTGGCGCGAAGCGGGGGCTCGCGAGGATTTTCTGCCGGGCAGCGACTAACACAGCTTGTATCACTCTCCTGCGGGCTTCTCAATTTCTCCTGGGCAGAGCCTGCTATCGACACAACTCAATGGCTTGATTGCCGACATACATCGCTCTTCCAGAATTCCAAGCGGAACGGCCGCGGCATTCCTTCTTCTTTAGCCTTTCGGACCGCCTGTCGATGAAAAATTGTAAAGGCGGGACTGACCCCTATTCTCTACTATTCTCTCTCTCCTTTTTTCCTGCTATCTCCAAGCCCCTTTGGACTGAAGCAACTTGACAACTTTACTGTGCCATTGAGCATTATCGCTATCGGATTGGAAGTGTCCCACATCGCCAGAAACGATGTCAACAAGTGTGTCTCCAGACTTGCTCTGGGCGGCAAAATCCGCCCCCTTTTCAAGCAATCTGTAGACTGCCCGGTATTGCATTCCTCTAGCGGCACCCATTGCTGGAGTGTCACCTGAGGAACCTGTCTGATTTATATTCGCTCCAGAGTCAACCAATGTATCGACAGCCGTAATGTTTCCATTAACTGACGCCTCGAAAAGCGGAGTCTCGCCAGAGGGTTCAGGCCGGAGATTCGGATTTCCGCCATGGGCAAGCGCAGCTTTTAAGAATCGGTCGTCCTCTATAGTCACGCTCCAGCCCATCACGCTTCCTCCGTCCTCGAAGAGGACGTTTGGATTGGCGCCTAGTTCAAGTAGTTTTGTAAAGCCATGAATATTGTGCATTGCCCAAAATAGCGGCGTCGCCCCTCGTGCTCCTCTCGCATTCACGTCCGCACCTCGTTGGACGAGTCGCTCAACCTTTTTGACGTCGCCAAGGCCAGCCGCTTTGGCCAGCGCGCGCTGAGCAGGATCTGGAAACATCGCTCCCAGAGGCATGAATGCGACGAGTTGATGGCTAGCCTCCTGATTGTGTTTTCTCTCCGCCGACTCCATCTCCTTCATGCTTTTCTGGAAGGTGTCGTCGCTGAAAGCTACAAGAGGCAGCAGAAGAAACGCACTGCCTAGCAGTTTCCGTTTCATGTTCGCGATGCTCACTCTCCTCGACCCTCCAGTGCCGTTATCATAGGTTCGATACCAAAAGAGAATAGGGTCAGTCCTACCTTTTACAATTTCTCGCAGAGCACTGGAGGCGTTGTTTAGGCCATCCATCGCCAGGCGATCTTTAACCAAAAAACATCCGCCCACCGATCCCAGCAGCCGAGCAGATGATACATCGCTCTTCCAAAATTCCTAACGGAACGGCCGCGGCATTCCCTCTTCTTTAGCCTTTCGGATCGCCTGTCGATGAAAAATTGTAAAACGCGGGATCGACCCTTATTCCCTTCTTTATTTAAGGACCGCCGCCTTCGTTCCGCTTTGGAGCAAGAAACGCATCTTGGAGGCCACTTTATGCCATGGCTCATACTCAACTTCGAGAACCCTCCCGTCGATCTTTGTCAGATAAAGCGAATCCTTTTCGATGTTCTGGCCAGGCTGCAGGGCCGCCTGCAATAATTCTTGCGCTCCTGGAATCACGACCAAGCCGTGATCTACTATAACGAGGTAAATGTCGTTTACTCCTAAAGCAGGTTTTAAGTTAAAGCCAATGATGTCTCCAACGTCATTTTTGTAATATTCCTGTTTCTCGGAAGCGGGTCGGATGACTCCCGGATACACGAAAGTGGCCCGCAAATTCCCGACGAAAACTTTGTCAGCAATAAGGGATACCGAAATAGTCGTACCTTCCTCACCTATTGAGCTTTTGTCTATGCGCAATTGCCCTCTTGCGAGTGGAGTGGTAAAAAATATTAATAGCGTAAATAGTAGATATCTCATGGCGGCGGGACGAAGTACCAATCAACGGGCGCGCTCCCGTAATGGCGCTTGTTTTTTGGGTTAAATCCATACGGGATTCGCAACGCGCGCGCCATAGCAGGAAGAACGTCGATAGCGTTTTCGGGCTGTTTAGGGTCCGTACCAAAAATCCAATAAGGGTCCGACCCTCGCTTTGGGGACCCGTCAAAATACGGCCCTGCATCTACGACTTGCCCCGTGGCGCTTCGCCCATTTGCCCGATTATAAATGAAGACCCAAACATTCGGCAGTCGACCATATTTCAAGCTGAGCTTCGCGGGCAGAGATACTCCAAGTATGCCGTTCGTCAAGAGTTGCCCTGTATAAGCGCTGGTCTCCGGCTTATCGTTGGCGAACACCGTGGCCGTCACATTTCGCGCACCACCGGTGTGAGCTCGAAAATAACCGAGCCGCTCTCCCCACCATCACCGCCGCTCGAATCCACACTTCCAAAAAATCCGTTTCCGCCGATACCTAATCCCGCAGAGCCAATTCCAAAACCCAAGTCCGAAGAACCTCCCGACCATCCACTGTTGGTAATTGATTGTGTAGAGTCCACCGCAGTCGCAGCCGCGCCACCTGCGAAGAGGGGCGAGAAATCGGGTCCGGGAAAGTACGAAGGCACTTCTCCATTCGAGCCGTTTGAGTAATTGCTTAAGCTGGCAATGTTTAGGTCACCAATAGGTGAGTTCAGATCGCCAAAGTTAAAATCATCCATCCCTAGTGGATCGCTGCTGTTAATCGGGTCATTATTGCAGAAGCGATAGATATTTTGATCGCCCGCATCCAGGCGCAGTGGATCGGGCTGCAGGAACCTCCCGATCCCCGGGTGATACATCCGGTTGCGAAAATCGTAGAGGGCGAGCTCGCCGATCCACTCTCGCCCTTGGAAGAGGAAGCGGTTGCCAATCGCGCTGCCGGTGAGTGGGCTGCCGGCCCCATCGTAGTAGCTCGGGGTGCCGAAAGCGCTGTAACTGTACTGCTCGACGATGTTGCCAGCGCTATCGGTCAGATGCGTCACGCTCCCGCGCGCGTCGTAGTGATACCACGCCCAGCTGTTGCTGCTCCCGCTCCACAGCGCCGCCAACTCGTCCGTCGCCGGCCCGTGCACATACCGCTTCTGCGTCACTCCGCCACTGTTATCCTCCTCGATCAGGTTCCAGCCATCGTAATAATAATTGGTGGTAACACCGTTGATCGTGCGTTGCACGCAGCGGCCCAGCGCGTCGTAGTTCAAGCTCACGCTCTGAAAGACGTTGTTCACGTCGACCTGTGCGAAATACATCCGGTCCTCCGCATCGTAGCTCGCGCCAAAGCTGCTCCCCGTCGCCGTCAAGTTGTTCAGGTTACCGTGCGTGTCGTAGCCGACCGCGCCGAAAGAACCTGCAGTCTGGTATTGATTGCTCTTGCTGGCGTTCAGGGTGTAAGCCACCCCGTTGACCGAGGTGCGATTGCCGGTGCCGTCATAGGCAAAGGCTTCGCTGGCCGGGTTCGAGCCGGTGGGACTGGCGTAGGCTCCGCTGGTCAGTTGCCCCGCGGCGTCATAGCCGTAGCTGTCGCCGGTGCCGTTCTCCAGCGGGTTATACTGCGGGCTATTACTCTTCTGGAAAGAGAGCATCCGGCTCAACTGATCGTAGCCATAAGTGCGGTTGCTGATGGTCTTGGCCGGGTTGCCGGGAATATAATGGTTGATGCTGCGAACGCGGCCCGTGGCCGGAGCGCCTTCATAGGTGTAATCGGTCTGCACGCCATTGCCCCGCACGATACTGCGGCGCGTGCTGTCGGGATTGTAGGCGTAAGTTGCGTACTGGCTAAGCAAGTTGGTATTCGTGTTATCCTCCTGCCCGACCAAGATCAGTCGATTCAGATTATCGAAGTTCTGCCGGAGATGGAAGCCATCGGGATACATGACGTGGACGGGCAGGCCATCGTTATCGGGAGCGTAGGTAACGGTGTGGTCGTAGGCGCCGGGGATCCGTTGCGTCTCGGTTTGCAGCGCATCGTCATCGTAGTAGCCGCGATAGATCGTGGAACTCCGGTTGCCGGTACCGGCTTGCTTAACTGTGTCTTCATGTTGGGTTCCTTAGGTTTTTGACCCTCTGCCGACTGTCCGGCAAATTAATGCAACCCAAAACTGACCCCATCTCCTTCTTATGGATGAACGTCTCCGCCTTCCCTCACTGCAACGTACCCGATGTCATCGGCAAATTCGAGCCGTGCAGACTTTTTGCCCTTAGATTCAATTTGAATCCAGTCGGCGGTTGCGGCATTACCTATCTCCGGCGTCGACAACAGCTTCGACGTTCCATAGTCAATCAGAGAATATGAGCTCTCAAAAGTTAGCACCGTTCTATAACCGCTTTGCTCAAATGACCAATGATTACGATATTGCAAGTAGCTTTTCTTTTGCTCGAAGTTTGAGCTGGTTTCATAGAAGGCCTGTTCAAACTCAAAGTTTGGATAAATTATCCAAACTTCAATCTGTCCATTCGCATGCCTCATCACATAAGTACCCTGCACACGTGAAGCGGGCACAGGTTTTATGCTACTCGACAAGACCAATAGTCCTAACGCCATCCCGATACAGAGCTTCATCATAGCGTTACTTTATTATATTAATATCATATAATATTTTGATCGTTCGCAGATAGCCATGAGGTCCAAATGGATTTGCCGGTAAAGCCCCCGGTTCTTTTCTTCCCTCTTCTCACTTAAGATTGTCGAAAACCTTACTGAACGCCGGTAACGACAAACGGCTCACGCTATCTCTGAATTGGACTTCGGAAAGCGGGCCTTCCACTCCAGCAGTTGGGTCATTGGTATCCAATGTTGGAACACGCTTGACGATAAAATATTCCGTCACAGATCGGTCATACTTCGTTGCACTGAGGTCTAGACTCGGGTGTCTCTTAACAACAATGAACCTGGCGTTCGAGCCTACCGCAAAAACCGTTGCATCCACCACATCAATATAAGATCCGTCGGAGGACACCCAGCACAAACCCATCTGCGACTCCGTATCTATCGAAATGAGAGCGTATCTTCCGTCCCGCCACGATTCATCCATTCCAGGTTTGTAGCAGCCGGCCAACGCGACAATCCAACCAAGCAAAACTGGAATGGCCATTTTAATTATATGCATATTCAGTGCGACATACTAATCGGCGTATCTACGGTGTTTGTGGTGAAGGCAAAATCGGCTCGCTCCACTTAAAGTGTTGCACCACATTAGGCATGGGCAACCAACTGGAATGCCCCCATGTAAAAGGTGGGACTGATTCCTATTCCCTTCCCCTGCTCAGTTACCGTTCTATCGCCCGTTCCGTATGCCAATCTCAACGGAGCGGATGGCACGGTCAATATGCTCGATCGCCTCGACCCGCTCGCCGCCTTTGTTATGCATGGCCCGCTCCAAATGCGCCTTCGCGCTGCGGAGGTCACGCAGCCCCGCCTCCATCTCCGGCTGATTGGCCATGACGGGGGCGATCATCGCAGCCGTCATGACGCCGAATAACACAAGCCCGATTCGTGGTGATAATTTCATGGCCCAGTTAGCGCACTCCAAAGAGCGCGGTCAAGCACTCCCGCTCGCCGAAATCAGGAATTGAGGTCTGATTTTCACTTCAGACATTTCCGACAATGCGACCGCCCGCCGAGGCGAGCATAACGGTGAGTCCTCGCTTTACAGTTTTTAACACTTCAACACGGCAGCGCGCCTTTCGCTCCGTCTCTCAGGGCTGGCGTAGCTTACGGACGCCTGGCCGAACTTCTTCGAGAAATGCGATCGCCGCCGCGTAGGCTTCGACCTCGGACACGCGCCGAAAATAAAAGCCGCGAAGGTTCCGTTTCCCGTTTACGCGAAACCGCACCCGGTAAACTGATCTGCTGGGCAGACGCTGGATACCTCGCACCGGGGCGGAGAGCCCCAGCGCGCTGAGCACCTCCGGTGGAATGGTATTCGACCGCCTTGTCGGCAAATCTGTAAAAAGTTTGTCCCGAAAATCCATCGCGGCCTTTAGAGAATCTTCGCCGAAGCCGTGAAAAAACCGGCTCACATAATTGCCTTTGCGATTCAGGACCACTTGGAAGCCGGATGTATGCAGGCGAATGTGAAGGAGCTCCTCTCTCGCACGCATTCCCTCTCCCAGCCCGCGAAACGCGCGAGCCGCCTTACGCCACCGCTTCCACGCGGCCTGATTAATCGCTCTGCTCATACCGACACCAATAATTGTCGTGTCATGAAGTTTGTCACGTGATCATCCTGCCGCCCGCCCATCCGGGCAGCAGTGCAAAGGGGCGAATGACCAGAGAGCCCGATCCTCCTGTCCTCAGACCGGGCCGTCACTGTTTTGGAGGCACCTTCTAATATAGAGGGATGCTTCGGCCAATATCGGGAAGAGATTTCTGAGTATTGAGCAAAGATTTCCCAATATTGAGCAAGGTTTTCCCAATACTCGGAAGGTTTTCCCAATATTGAGCAAAGATTTCTGAGTATTGGGGAAGGATTTCCCAATATTGGCCAAAGATTTCAGATCTTCTGAAATGTTCGCTCAATATTGGGCAAGGATTTTAGATCTTCTGAAATGTTTCCTCAGTATTGGCCAAAGATTTCCCAATACTCGGGAAAGCTTTCCCAACATTGAGGAAGGCTTGCCGATCATTGGGAAAGGCTTGCTCAATATTGGCCAAAGATTTCAGATCTTCTGGAATGTTGGCTCAATGTTCTGAAACTTCGTCTCCATCTTCTGAAAAGCTTGCGCAGGTGGGTTCGGACGGAGTTTGGACTGCTAAAACAGTCATTCGAGCCATGCCAGGCACCCTGAAATCGAGGGTTGCCACGTTTTTGACATAAACAAGACGCGTGCCAAACCGCGAAAACGGGCCTTTTTGGTGGGTTGGCGGGGGTCGAAATTTATCATTTGCGCGAGAAGCGTTATGCCGCGCGCAACTATATTTCCGGCAGTCAGTGCAGACTTCGAAAGCGGGGTCGAAAACGGGGGTTTTCGGACGCCGAAAGTGCGGATTGGCTCTACTATAATTGCCATCATTCGGCCACGATTTTTCATTGGTAAACCGCCCGTCGAAAGTTGGCATTCCCAATGCACTTGAAGAACCCGAAAAATCGAGCTGTCGAGTGACAGGTCTCGATCACAAAAAACCAAATTAGAACAGACCATAATATGATCGTAAAAGTAGCAACAGCCTACCTGAAGACCGCTCCTGACGCCAATTAGTGATAATCGTGCGCAGCGGCATCTCCGGGGTGGCCAATAACAGCAGCATCTTCATCTTGCCGATTCCGACGCTGGTGGTGCTCACCGCGGCGTGCGACGCCTTCGTCACCGCCCTGGAAGATGCCAATAACGGGGGTCCGGCACAGACCGCCATCAAGAACAACAAACGGGCCGAGCTGGTGACGCTGATGCAGCAGTTCAGCAGTTACGTGACCATCACGGCGGACGGGGACATGGCGACGCTGAAGCTCAGCGGCCTGCCCTTCCAAAAACCGACCCGGACTCCCGTAGGATCGCTTCCCGCGCCTTACGCTCCGGTGCTGGATTACACCGTCATCTCCGGTGAGTTGACGGCGGTCTCCGCTCCGATTTTCGGGGCGGCCACCTACAACTGGAGAACCGCCCTGGCCTCGGCGCCCACGACCTACCTGCAAACCCAGCAAACCACTGGCGCGCGCTCGAAGTTCGTCGGGCTCACTGCCGGCCAGATCTACAACGTGGCCCTGAACGCGGTAGGAGCCGCCGGCACCAGCGACTGGAGCGATAATTCCAGCCTGATGGCGGTGTGACGGATAACCAGGACGCGCGTGGAGGGACAACCTTCACGCGCGCTCCTGTTACTCTCAACCATCCACCAACTACCACCTCTCAACCTCTCCGCTTTCCACTTTCAACTTTCAACTTTCCCTAACTACCAACCAACCTATGATCAATATCTGCACAGCGCCGGACGATTACCGGCCAAGGAACCTTCCCGCGTTCAGCGGAATAGAAGACGAACACGAGGAGTATCGCGATCTTCTCAGTGAGTTTGAATGCGTCACGCGCGGGCTCATCGAGGACCTGGCGGCAGCACTGGAGGCGCACGATACCGTGGGCGTCGTTTTCGCCGACTACTGGCTGCAATCGCTGCGTCGCCTGGGTGATGCGTTGCTGCGCCTCCCCTCCCTCATCGTCTGCTCGGCCGCGCCCGCTGGCTACGAGAAAGTCGCCGATCTCTACCACGACTGGGCCGGCTTCGGCGAGCAGCTGGGCCTGCAGGTGATGATCTACGCGGAAAGCAAGACCCGTGGCGGAGAGCCGAGCCTGAGCGCGGTGTATCAGGCGCTAAGCGCGGTCGATGCGCACAATAGCGCGCGGGCCATCTACCTGAAAGGTCTCCCCCACCTGGTGGTGGAAGAGTGCTAGAAATTCCCCCGCAACGCAAGCCATCCACTGGACCTTCACCAACCCCTAAAGCAACACGGTGGAAGGCATAACGGTGTAGATGTCTCGGCTACGCTCGACATGACAACGGCGCACTGTTCATGACGAAGGGCGCGCTCTTCAATCCTCCTATGGGCCGCTTATTGGCCGGGGCTCGGCGTGGGAGTGGGAGTCGGCGAGCGCCGGTTCTGTTGTTGCAGTTGCCGCTGTTCGGCTTGTTGCTGCTGAATTTTCTGTTCCGCCTGTTCCTGCTGCTTTTGTTGCTGTTGCTGGCGAATTCTTTGCTCGATTTGTTGTTGTTGCTGGCGCTGCGCTTGTTCTTGTTGCGCTTTCTTTTGTTCAGCTTGCTGTTGCGACTTTCGCGCTTGTTCTTGTTCCTGTTTCTTTTGTTCGGTTTGCTGTTGCAACTTACGCTCCTGTTCCGCCTGTTTCTGTTTCTGTTGCCCTGCCTGTTGTTGCAATTCCCGCTTCTGTTCAGCCTGAGCTTGCTCCTGCTGTGCTTTCTTTTGCTCGGCCTGTTTCTGCTGGTTCGCTTCCTGGGATTTCTTCTTTTCTTCCAGCTGCTTCTGCTGCGCCTGTTGTTGCTCCAGCTGCCGCTTTTTTCCTTCCGCCTGCGTTTGCTCCTGCTGTGCTTTCTTTAGCTCGGCTTGTTTCTGCTGGCCCTCTTCCTGCGTTTTTTCTTGCGCCCGCTCTTGTTGTAACTGCTGCTGTTGCTGAACTTCCTTATTTTCCTCTTGCTTCTGGTGTTGCTGTTGCCGAAGTCGCTGCTCGATTTGTTGTTGCTCTAGCTGCTGTTTTTGTTCTCGTAACTTTTGTTCTTCAACCGCTTTAAGCCGCTGTTCTGAAGGTCCCGCAGGTGGAACGGATTCCTTGCCAGCAATCAACGGCGCGACCTTCTTCGAGATTACAGGTGTGGGCGATTGCGTTGTCACCGGGAGCGGGGTGGGTGTTCGTCGCGTTGTTAGTGCCGGCGTGCCCAGCGTGTGCGGTTGAGTCGGCACCGGCGTTGCCGCCACACTTTTTTCTTTTTGAATCAGCTGATCGTGGCTGATATCACGCCGGTTGGCCGGAGAGGCGGTCGTTTGTGTTATCGCCGGAGATGTTGGCGTCGGCGAGGCGGGGTTTTGATGTTTCGCAGCAACGACAAGTGGCCGCTGGGCGGCAGCAGTGGGCGACGGCGTCGCTCCAGCGATTGTCGGGGCCAACGTTTGGGCGGGGCGCGAGGTGGCTCGCTCTCCCGGATGCAAAACTTTGCCCGGCCCGGGCGATTGGTCCGCAGTGACAGGCGTCGGACTCGCAGCCGCTATCGAAGGAGACGGTAGCGGAGACACGGCAGCCGTTTCTTTCGCCGCGATTGCTGGCGAAGTCGCGACTGTGGGACTCGTCGCTTTTCTTTCGGCGATCGGTGATGGCGCAGGCGATGTCATTTTTTGACCCGGACGCAAAGCTCTCACCACCGGCGAAGGTCCCGGCGCGGTGGGTAATGCTGAAGTGATGGCAGCAGCTGACGTCGCAGGCGTCGTTGCTCCAGACGGTGTCGCGGTCGGGCCGCCGCGCGCAATCGCAACCGGTGCGATCTTTTCTCCCGGATGCAAAGCTTTGACGGGAACGGACAGTTGTAGCCCGGGTGAACCGGTCGTCTTTGCCAGCGCAGCGGTGGCCGACGGTACTGCTGGTGGTGTAACCGAAGGCATCGGAGCAACTCCGATTATCTGAGTCGCCGGCGTGGCCGCAGGAGAACCCGCCGGTGGAGGGGTCGCGCCCAACGGAGAAGGCGCGGTCGATACTGCTTGCAAGACCTGTGGAGGTAACACCGCTTTGGTGGTCGCTGGAGTCTTACCCTTGGTTTGCTCCGCGATTTCGGTTTTCAGCTTCGCTTCGAGCTTCGGATCTTTCAGTTCAGCCCAGCCGTGATCAATCTTGCTGTCCGGAACGGTCGCCGCCACTATCGGGAGAACTTTTGGTTTCGCCTCTGCCACCACCGGTGGCGCAAAGACAGTCAAGGTATTGTTTTGAAATCGCCTGCCGGCGCCCCCAGCAAAGTTTTCCGTACCCACGCGATCGATGCGGATAAGAGGGATTTCCCGACCGCCATGTTCCCGGATTTGAGTATTGATGAAGGTGAAATTCGGGCCGCCGTTGTAAGCGTGTATCTGGGTGACGGTCACGTTCGTCGAGCCGTTTCCGTTGGTCCGGGTGTAATTGATATTGGTGATGTTGACGGTGTTCGCCATGAGCTCGGGGTAACGCTGGCGGTCAACGACGATTCCCGGTCGCCCATAGGAATCGGCCCCGAAGTCACGGGCGTGAACGAAAGTATAATAATCCGGACCGATATCGTACTCGCGATCCGCCCATGTGCTGATGCCGACTCCAACCCGGAGCGTTGCTTCCGGCGGTAGCGGCGCCCATCCGACCAGAACGTGCTCGCGGTCTTTGCCTTGCCGCCATGAAACCCACGCGCCGCTCCAAGCGGTTCCCGGAACCCAGGCCCATCCACAGCCGACACCCTTTACCCGACACCAGCGCCCATAATGGTAAACAGCCCAACTCCAGTCATCTTCGTCTGCGTCGGAGATCCAAGTGTAGCCGCCATCATCCGAATAAACAAAGTGACCATGTGAGTAAGGGCGCCAATCCGGCGAATAATTCGTCGGCTGCCAGGCGCGGCCGTACTTTTTCACGTCGACCCAGCGTCCATGTTTTTTGAGCGACTGATTGGAATAAAACGTGTCGCTGGTTACACCTACCCGATCCGGGACAGCGCTCGTCTCGGCAGCAGAGATTGCGGGCGCCGCCGCGATCTCGAGAGCGGGAGCGACGGGCGGCGCGATTTCCGCCGGGGCCGGAGTTGCCGCGGCGTTTTCGACTACGGCCTGATTGGTGAGCGCGTACAAAGCGAATGGCGCTTGTCCCGATTTCTGCGTCACGGTTACGCCCGGCGTCGAATCGCCGTCCCACGTAAAACGGTAGTTAATATAATAGACCTGATTAGGGTCGCGAAACCCGCCCGGCGCAGTGCGAGCGTCTTCCTCATTAAAAAACCCAGTTTCAGCCGGAGGTTGCCCGTCGCCCACGAAAGACAGGTTCACTTCGCGATCCTGGTTCGCGCCGGAGCTGGCGAGGTAGATGCGAAGGTCGTAGGTCGCGCCGGCAGTCAAACTCGCGGGATCGAGCACAATCTCCTGCTGTGAATTGTCGGCGGCGCCCTGGTTCACCGTCATGTTTGACAAAACTTCCTGGAAGGTTCCGTCAGCCGAGGTTGACGTGGAAGCGCGGCTGACATCAAGCAGGCTTCCACTGAGCGCGTTCAACGCGCAATTGTCCGCACTGGCCGACGGTCCGGATATAGCCAGCGGATAAAACGTAACCCCATTGAGCACACGAGGCGCTCCGCTCGCATTTCCAGCTGCGACTGCGGTGGTAAATTGGCTCGCGTTGCTGATTCCGGAATTACTGTCGCTCTCCGCTGGCGGGATTGCGACGTAGGAAAGCGTGCCTGCCCATGCGTGAAATGCCGATCCCAGAATCAATAGCGTTACGAACTGCGGTATCTTCATAATTGAAATGCTCCTCGCCGTTTACAATCCGACGTTAAGAAGTCCGAAAGACGAGAGTCAAGGTCTATCGACTCTCGACGCATCTCAATATGACGGTGTGGACGGGATAACGACGGAGGTGGCGAAGATTGTCGCGGGTAAAGAGCAACGTCGGCGCAGGCTCGTGCGTCTTCCCTACGCGGAAAGGTGCAAGCGGTTATCCCATTGCAGGAGATGTCGGCGCCGATCCTGCGCTCGCGCGGCAAAGTCGTTCAACGATGGACTGCGGAAAAGTAGAGGCTGGCATCCGCTTCGAGCGATGAACTGAGCGACCGCCCGGCAGAGGCCTCCGGCAGGCGCGAAAACTTCATGTTAGACAGCGCGATCTGACCCGTGTTTGCTTCGCGCATGAAGAAAATTATTTCCACGACGGAAGCGCCCGGCGCCGTCGGCCCTTACTCCCAGGCCGTGCGCGTGGGCAATTTCGTTTATTGTTCCGGCCAAATCCCGCTCGATCCGAAGAGCGGCGCGATCGTCGCTGGCGACATCAGCGCGCAGACCAAGCGCGTCATGGAAAACATCGCCGCCGTCCTCCGCGCCGAGAACCTCGACTTCAGCCACATCGTGAAGACGACCATTTTCCTCACCAACCTCGGCGATTTCCAAACCGTCAACGAGCTCTACGGCTCCTATTTCAAGAGCGACCCGCCCGCGCGCTCGACTGTGCAAGTCTCCGCGCTCCCCAAAGGCGCCAACATCGAAATCGAAGTCCTCGCCGTTGCGAATCCAGTCGGTGGCAAAGCGATCGATACTTGGGAGTGAAGACGGACGGGATTTACAGGATTAACACGATTCTGAATCCTGTTAATCTCTTGTAGATGAACAAGGCGCGGATCTCAGCTGCCTGTCTTCTCGTAATTGTGTTGGCGGGATGCAACAGGTGGTCGGAGGCCCGAATACGAGAGACCAGACGCCGTGGCGAGATTTTAGCGCCGGCTATCAACGCGTACCACAAGAAATACGGAGTATTCCCACCCCATCTTGAAGACATCAAACCGGAGTTTATTCACGACATCCCGCAACCAACCGCGGGATATAAGCAGTTGGATTACTCGGTCGTCAGCGAGGGACGCGAGTGGGTCCTCGATGTAGCCGGTTCAGAATGGGGGCCACAGCTATTCCTAGTATCAGACGGAGACTGGATGTTTTTTCGCGGCCAACACGAATGAGCGCGATTCGTCGATGAAGCCAACCGCGACGGTGCATCCCACGATCCAATTCGAAATCCTGAAAAATCCTGTTAATCCTGTCTAGAAACTTCCGTGAGCAACGATCTTCTCGATCTTTTCCGTAAAACGGGCGCGCTGCTCGATGGGCATTTCGTTTTGCGCTCGGGTTTGCATAGCCGGCAATTTTTCCAATGCGCGCTCCTGTTGCAGCACACCGAGATCGCGTCGGCTGTGTGCGGACAGCTCGCGGATAAATTGCGCGGCCACGAGTGCGATGCGGTGATTTCGCCGGCGCTCGGGGGCATCGTTGTCGGGCAGGAAGTCGGGCGCGCGCTCGGGAAGCGCCACATTTTTGCCGAGAAAGATGCGGGCGGCCTCGTGTTGCGACGCGGGTTTGAGATCGAGCGCGGTGAAAAATTTGTCGTCGCCGAAGACGTCGTCACGCGCGGCGGACGCGTGCAGGAAACCATCGACATCGTGCGCGCGCACGGCGGCATCGTGGCGGCGGTCGGCGTCATCGTCGATCGTTCCGGCGGCAAACGACCCGATTTCGGCTGCCCGTTCGTCAGCCTCGTCGAGATGAATGTCGAGACGTTCGACGCCGATCACATTCCGTCCGATCTCGCCGCGATTCCGGCGATCAAACCGGGGAGCAAATAAGATGGAGCCCGTTCGCCCGATCGCGCTGGCTGAGATCGAGGCCGCACGCGCGCGCATCGCCGGCACGATCACGCGCACGCCGCTGCTCAAGCTCGAGCTCGGCCCGGATTTTCCCGACATCCGCCTGAAGCTGGAAAATCTCCAGCCGATCAACGCCTACAAATTGCGCGGCGCCGCCAACGCCGTCGCGCTGTTGCCCGAAAGCGAACGCGCGCGCGGCGTCTGGACCATCAGCGCTGGCAACGCCGGACAAGGCGTCGCCTACGCCGCACGCAAAGCCGGCGTGCCGTGCACCGTCGTCGTCATCGAAACGGCGCCGCAATCGAAAGTCGATCGCATGCGCGCGCTCGGCGCGAAGCTCGTGCTGGTGCCGTACGAGAAAGCCTGGCAAGCGCTCGACGATCGCGCGTTTCCCGGCGTCGACGGCTCGTTCATTCATCCCTTCGACGATCACAATTTCATCGCCGGTCACGCGACGATGGCGCTCGAAATCATGGAAGACGCGCCCGACGCGACGGCTGTCATCGCCGGCATCGGCGGCGGCGGCTTGATCGCGGGCGTGGGCGCCGGCATGAAATTGCTGAAGCCGTCGATCAAAGTCATCGGCGTGGAACCGGAGACGGCCGCGCCCGCGGCGCTCTCGCACGCGAAAAATTCGCCGCAGGTTTTCGAAAACTGGCAATACTCGTTCGTCGACGGCGCGGGCGGCAAAAGCATGTTCCCGCGCATGTGGGAGCGCATTCGCCCAATCGTCGACGACTACATTGTCGTCTCGCTCGCGGAGACGCGCGCGGCGATGAAATTGCTCGCCGAAAAAACGCGCGTCATCGCGGAAGGCGCGGGCGCGCTCAGTGTCGCGGCGGCGCTGACCGGCAAAGCCGGCCTCGGCCCGATCGTCGCTGTCGTCTCCGGCGGCAACATTGATCTCACGAAATTTTTCGAGCTGATCGAAGCATGAGCGATCGTCACTGTTCACAGCCGACGCGCTCTGTTTCTGCAAGAACGGTTGAACGCAGAAAAATTCGAGACAAAATGAACTGCGAGTGACCGCGCTCCTCTCTTTCCATCGCACCTCCGTCGGACGAAAATTCATCGTCGCGGTCACGGGCGTGATCATGATCCTGTTCATCATCGGTCACCTGCTCGGCAACCTGCAGATTTTCCTGCCGCCGGATTGGATCAACGACTACGCGCAACATTTGCGCGATCTCGGTCCGCTGCTCTGGATGATCCGCGGCGTGCTGCTCATCACCGTGCTGCTGCACATTTACTACACCATCCAGCTCGCGCTCGAGAATCGCCGCGCGCGTCCGCAAAATTACCAACAGCAAGAGTACGTAAAAGCGAGTTTCGCGTCACGACACATGGTGATGAGCGGGCTCATCGTGCTCATATTTCTCATCTACCATTTGCTGCATTTCACCGTGCGCGTGACCGATTCGCGCTTTCTGCTTTTGAAAAACGATCCGCTCGGCCATCGCGATATTTACTCGATGATGGTTTACGGATTTCAGAATCCGTACGTCTCCGGCTTTTACATCTTCGCCATGTTTCTGCTTTTCCTGCATCTGAGCCACGGCGCTTCGAGTTTTTTCCAATCGCTCGGGCTCAATGACAAAAAACTCACGCCCAAGCTCGCGCTCGGCGCGCGCATTTTCGCCTGGCTCATTTTTCTCGGGTTCGCTGCCATTCCCATCGCCGTGCTCTGCGGCTGGGTGCATCCGGCGCAGCCATTATGATAGGGGGAAAATCCGAAATCCTAATGTCGAAGATCGAAACAAATTCGAATGCCGAAATCCAAGATGTAGGAAGCAGTGTGCTCGGCGAAGCCGACGAACTGATGAAAATCTTCGGTGCCATCGTGCGCAAATCCGAACAATGAATTTTGTATTTCGCGTTTATTTCGTATTTCGGGATTCGCATTTCGAATTTTTCTTACCGTTATGATCGGGTCGCTTGACGCACGGATTCCAGACGGCCCGCTCGGGGCGAAGTGGGCGAACTACAAAGATCACGCGCGGCTGGTGGCGCCGAATAATCGCCGCAAGTTTGAGATCATCGTCGTCGGCTCCGGTCTCGCCGGCGGCGCGGCGGCGGCCACGCTCGGCGAGCTCGGCTATAACGTGAAGTGCTTCTGTTACCAGGATTCGCCGCGGCGCGCGCATTCCATCGCCGCGCAGGGCGGCATTAACGCCGCGAAAAATTATCAGAACGACGGCGACAGCGTTTTTCGTTTGTTTTACGACACGATCAAAGGCGGCGATTTCCGTTCGCGCGAAGCGAACGTGCATCGACTCGCCGAAGTCAGCGTCAACATCATCGATCAATGCGTCGAGCAGGGCGTGCCGTTCGCGCGCGAATACAGCGGGCTGCTGGCCAATCGTTCCTTCGGCGGCGCGCAGGTGTCGCGCACGTTCTACGCGCGCGGCCAGACCGGGCAGCAACTTTTACTCGGCGCGTATCAATCGCTCAGCCGCCAGATCGGGTCGGGTACGGTAAAAATGTATCCGCAAACCGAGATGCTCGATCTCGTGCTCGTCGACGGGCACGCCAAGGGAATTATCACGCGCGATCTGCGCACCGGCGCGATCGAGCGCGTCGCCGCCGATGCCGTCGTGCTCGCCAGTGGCGGTTACGGCAACGTTTTTTTCCTCTCGACCAACGCGCGCGGTTGCAACGTCACTGCCACCTATCGCGCTTACAAACGCGGCGCGCTTTTCGCCAATCCTTGCTTCACGCAAATTCATCCGACCTGCATTCCGGTTACCGGCCAGCATCAATCCAAGCTGACGCTGATGTCGGAGTCGTTGCGCAACGACGGCCGCGTCTGGGTGCCGAAAGCGCAAGGCGACACGCGCGCGCCCGGCGAAATTCCCGAGAGCGAGCGCGATTATTATCTCGAGCGCAAGTATCCGAGCTACGGCAATCTCGCGCCGCGCGATATCGCTTCGCGCGCGGCCAAGGAAGTGTGCGACGAAGGCCACGGCGTCGGCCCCGGCGGCCGCGGGGTGTTTCTCGATTTTGCCGACGCGATTAAGCGCGTCGGGGAGCCGATGATCCGCGAGCGTTACGGCAATCTGTTCGACATTTACGACAAGATCACGGGCGAGAATGCGTATCGCGCGCCGATGCGCATTTATCCGGCGGTGCACTACACCATGGGCGGGTTGTGGGTGGATTATAATTTGATGAGTAACGTGCCCGGCCTGCACGTGATCGGTGAAGCAAATTTTTCCGATCACGGCGCGAATCGGCTCGGAGCCAGCGCGCTCATGCAAGGCCTGGCCGACGGCTATTTCGTTTTGCCGAATACATTGCCGGGGTATCTGGCGGGACAAATCGGGAAGCGGCCGGCGACGGAGCACATCGAATTCGAGCGCGTGGAAAACGATGTGCGCGCGCGCATCAGCCGGCTGCTCAGCGCCAACGGATCACGTAGTCTAACGTTCTTTCATCGCGAGCTCGGCTTGCTCATCTGGGACAAATGCGGCATGGCGCGCAACGCCGCCGGTTTGCGCGAAGCGCTCGCGCGCATTCCAGAATTGCGCGAGGAATTCTGGAAGAACGTGCGCGTGCCCGGCCAGGGCGAGACCTACAATCAGTCGCTCGAACGCGGCGGACGCATCGCCGATTTTCTGGAGTTCGCCGAGCTGATGGTAACCGACGCGCTCGCACGCGACGAATCGTGCGGCGCCCATTTTCGCGAAGAACACCAGACACCCGACGGCGAAGCGAAACGCAACGACGAGAAATACAGCGCCGTGTTTGCCTGGGAATATCAAGGCAACGGCAAAATCGAGCCCCCGACATTGCACCGGGAAGAATTAAAATTCGACGCCGTCGAACTCGCGCAAAGGAGCTATAAGTGAGCGGATGGTTTTTGGTTGAGGGTTGAGAGAGTCATTATGTTCAACTTCGAGAAGCTGGAAGTCTGGAGGAAAGCGATCGATTTCGCCGACCTGATTTATGGAAAGACGCGCGACTTTCCCGCCGAGGAACGTTTTGGTCTCACCCATCAGCTGCGGCGCGCCGCGGTATCGATTTCATCGAACATTGCCGAAGGTTCATCCCGCTCTTCCAAGCCCGACTTCGCGCGCTTCATCGAAATCGCATGCGGCAGTCTGTTCGAAGTTGTCGCGCAGATAACCGTCGTGCAACGGCAGGAATTCGTGAAAGAGGCCGCGTTCCGTCAGATTTATGACGCTGCTGAGGAACTGAGCCGGATGCTGAGCGGCCTTCGCCGATCTTTGCTCTCAACTCTTCCCTCTCAACCATGAACTTCCAGCTCCGTGTCTGGCGGCAACCGAATCGCGACAGCAAAGGCCAGCTCGTCGCCTACGAGGCACGCGACATTTCCGCCGACACGTCGTTTCTCGAGATGCTCGACATCGTCAACGACGAGCTGACCGAGCGTGGCGACGAACCGATCGCGTTCGACTCCGATTGTCGCGAAGGAATTTGCGGCACCTGCTCGCTCACCATCAATGGCGAGGCGCACGGCCCGAATCATCCCGGCGCGACCTGCCAGCTTTACATGCGTTCGTTCCGCGACGGAGAGACGATCACGATCGAGCCGTTTCGCGCGAAGCCGTTCCCGCTCGTGCGCGATCTCGTGGTCGATCGTTCGTCGCTCGATCGCATCGTGCAGGCGGGCGGGTTCGTGTCTGCCCGTACCGGTTCCGCGCCGGAAGCGAATTCCATTCTCGTTCCCAAACACAACGCCGACATCGCGATGGAAGCGGCCGCGTGCATCGGCTGCGGCGCGTGCGCGGCCGCGTGCCCGAACGCGTCGGCCATGCTTTTCACGGCGGCCAAAGTTTCGCATCTCGCGTTTCTGCCGCAGGGCCAGCCGGAACGCGTCTCACGCGCATTGAAGATGGTGCAGAAAATGGACCAGGAAGGTTTCGGCAATTGCACCAACACCTACGAATGCGTTGCCGTTTGCCCGGCCGCCATACCCGGGAGCGTCATGGCGAAGATGTATTGGGAATACGGGATCGCCAGCTTGCGCAAACGCGCGGGCAATTAGCGCGGTAAGCGGCTGGATGGTCGAGCTCCCGCGAGACCTCGGCGTCGCGGAGCTCCGCCCTCCTTGCGGGGTTGAGACGCGTTCGGTTGCGATGACTCATCGCGACCCGCCGCGCTGGCGCAATTCGCGCAAACTGAGCGCGGCGTTTCGTTTCGCCAGTCGCACACCGCTTTCATCGACGACCAGCGGCGCGTGGAAAAACAACGGCGGCGTGAGGGCGAGCGCGCGATAAAGCAGGAGCTGCCGAAACGTCGAGAGCAACAAATCTTCGCCGCGCACAACTTCCGTGATCTGCATCGCGGCGTCGTCGACGACGACTGCGAGTTGATAGGCAGGCACATCGTCGCGTCGCCAAACGACGAAGTCGCCGAAGTCGCGGCCCGCGACGGCGCGTTGCTCGCCGACGCCACCGTCGATGAACGAAATCTCTTCACCGTCAGGAACGCGCACGCGCCAGTTCACTCCCGCCGGTTCCGAAAATTCGCTTCCGGATTTTAGCCGACACGTTCCGGGGTAAATCGGCTCTTCGTTTTGATGACTCGCCTCCCGCCGGCCCCATTCCGCATGCGGCGCGCTGGCGGCGGCGGCGACATCCTTGCGCGAGCAAGTGCACGGATAAATCGCTCCGGCATCGCGCAACTTTTGCCACGCTGCGAAATAATGTGTGCCCCGCTCGCTTTGCCGATAAGGCGCAAACGGTCCGCCGACATCCGGGCCTTCGTTCCACGACAAGCCGAACTCGCGCAAATCGTCGATGATCGCGTCGGCAAATTCCGGGCGACAACGCGCGTGATCGAGATCTTCGATGCGCAAAACGAGATCGCCGCCGGCGTCGCGCGCGCGTTTTTGCGCGATGAGGAATATCGTGCCGTGACCGAGATGCAGAAATCCAGTCGGCGACGGCGCGAGGCGTGCGCGATAAAAGGAGGCGTCCACAGATTTCGCAGATTAACGCAGATTCAGTTTCTCTGTCATCCCGAGTGGTCGCAGGATGTTGTCGCTTTGCTGATCACAGCGAAGAATTTTGTAGCGCGATTCACCTCTCAGTAGCGTCCTCGGAGAGGCCGCCCCCGGCGGCGCGCGATCACTAGCATCCGGTGGAACGCGATCTCCGAGCGCGTTTTTTAACTGAATCCGCCGCGCACATGACAGATGCTCGCGGCGAGGTAACACTGCTGCGCGCATTGCGAGCGCACAGATGACAAACCAAAAACGCCTCCTGCTGTGGGACGTCGACGCGACGCTGGTGACGACGTTGCGCGCGGGCGTGAAGGCGCTGCAAGGCGTCGTGCGCGAGCGTTTCGGCGCTGACGACGCGTTCGATGACATCGAAATCGCGGGACGCACCGACGCGATGATCGCGATGGCTATTTTGCGCAAGTATCACGTCGAGTCCGCGGCGGAGAATGTGCGCTCGTTTCTCGATTCCTACCTCGAGCATCTCGCGGAATTCCTGCCGCAATTGCAGGGACGCGTCTTGCCCGGCGTGCGCGAAATTCTGGAGCGTCTGCATAGCCGACCCGATCGCGTGCTAGCGTTGCTGACGGGAAACTTGCGAAGCGGCGCGGAATTAAAACTGCGCCGTTACGAGCTCTGGCATTTTTTCGAGTTCGGCGCCTTCGCCGACGATCATCACGATCGCAACGAGCTGGGAACGTTCGCCAGACAACGCGCGCAGGAGAAACATGGGCACGATTTCGCCAGCGGCGCCATCGACGTGATCGGCGATACCGGCCACGATGTCGCCGCGGGCCGCGCCATCGGCGCGCGCACGATCGCGGTCGCGACCGGCACTTGGCCGCGCGAACGTCTCGCTCTTAGCCAACCCGATTTTCTCTTCGACGATTTATCGGATGTCGATCGCGTGATGGATACGCTCGGATGGTAACGCATTGACGATTGCAGCTTGATGACGGAAAAGTCGGCCATGGCAGCGAAAGTTGTTTCTCTCGAAGGCGAGATCGATTTGCACGTCTCGCCGCGCACGGCGGCAAAATTTGCCAGCGCGCTCAAGGAAACTCCGCAAGTGCTCGTCGCCGATCTCTCGGGCGTGAGCTACATCGACAGTTCCGGTCTCGCCGTGCTCATCCAAACCATGCAAAGCGTGCAAAAATACGGCGGCAAATTTGCCATCGCCGGTGTGCGCGAAAATGTGCGCCCGATTTTTGAGATCGCGCGCCTCGATCAGGTCTTCAGCATTTTCCCCGACGTCGCGTCCGCGAGCGCGGCCTGAACGATCAGGTCGAGCGTTTGCGTGACGCTGCGCGAAATATCGAACTGCGTGGCGCGTTCGAGAATTGTTTGCTGCGCGTTCTCGCGGCGTCCGCCATCGCTCCAATACCATAGTGCGTCAGCCAGCGCGCTCACATTGTCGGCGCGATCGACGACCGAGCCATGCACGCGATCGGTCATAATCTCGCTGAAACCATTCGAGCTGGTGGTGATGACGGGCAATCCCGCGGCCATCGCTTCGAGGCACGCGTTGGAAAACGGATCGTAAATCGTCGGCAGAATGAAAATGTCGGCGGCGGCGAGAAAGGGGCGCACATCATTCGCTTCGCCAAGGAAACGCACGAAGCGCGATTTGAATTTGCGCGCCGGTCCGCGACCGACGACGAGCAATTGCAGGCGCGGATCGTTCACCGCTTCGAGCGCGTCGATGGCGTAGCGCAATCCTTTGCGCCCCCAGCCCGAACCCAGAAACAGAACGGCGACTTGACCGGGCGCGAGCGCAAGCTGATTGCGCGCGACCTCGTGCTTCATCGGCGCCGGGCCGAAATCGGAGACGCGCACCCCGTTCGGCACCACCGAGATCGCTGTGTATCCGTATTCGGCCACGATTTCGTCGCGCACCATCGCGGAATTCGCGATGACATGACGCGCGCCACCGTCGCTGAGCAGCGCTTTTTCCAGACGCAAAATCGCGGCGTGCTTGGATTGCCAGCGACGCGCGATCTGCTGCCAGCGCGATTCGAAGGCGACCCGACGCGTGAGCCAGGCGCGATGCACGCCGTCGCCGGCGCGAAAAATATCGCAACTCCAAACCCGCTCGAGACTGACGAGCACGTCGCAGTACTGGCGCGGCCGCATCGCCGCGAGCGCGTCGGCAAATTCCACCGGCTCGGTCGGCGCCAGCCGCTCGATCTCACCCGCGGGCCACATTTCCGCCGGCCATTGTGCGTTGGTAAAAAGCGTGGCGCGATGACCCGCGGACACGACGCCGCGCGCGAGCCGCCGCAGATACGCCTCCGCGCCGCCGCTCGCTGAGAACCCACGCCGCACGAAGCCGATGTTCAGTTTCTCCATTTACTTGAACGCCGCCGAAACCATACTTCTTCGCATGCCGGGTGAAACTCTAAACGCCGCGGTGACGCCACAAAATTCCGTCCTGCGTTTGCCGCGCAATCTGCTCTTCGCCATCTCCGCGCGCATCGGCGGCTCCGGGCTCGATACCGACGCGTTTGAAGCGTTGCGCGCATCGTATCGCGGCGGATTCCTCGGCGAAGCGATCGCCTACGATAATCGACAGAGCGAAATTCCAGCGGCGAAAATCAAATCGCTGCGCTGGCATCCGGTGCGTCTGCTCTCGTCGATGGAGCGGCCTTATTATTACGGCGCGAAAAAGCATTACGCGGACTGGATCGCGGCACGCGAACTCGCGACCGGTCGCTTCGATTTGTTCCATAGCTGGTCGGGCGATTGTTTGAAAACGTTGCGCGTCGCGCGGCAGCGGCGCATTCCGTCCATCGTCGAAATTCCCACCTGGCATCGTGGCGGCCAACGCCTCGCGTCGCGCAAAGATCCGCCACCGCCGACGACGAAAAGAGGTTTCGCGCGCTGGAAAGACAATCTGCTCGCGCGTCCCGCGCGTTACCTCGAAGAATACGATCTCGCCACGTTGCTCATCGTTCTCTCGGAGAAGGCGGCGGAAACATTTCGCAGGCAAGGCATCAGCGACGACAAACTTTTTTATCTGCCGCGCGGGGTCGACGCCGAACGCTTCCGGCCCGGCACGCGACCGGAGAAATTCCGCGTTATTTTTTCCGGCGCGCTCATCGAGCGCAAAGGCATTCATCATTTGCTCGAAGCTTGGCATCGGCTCGAACT
>JALYTV010000023.1:24429-30668 GCA_030854105.1 Verrucomicrobiota bacterium
GTGCACGACGAGGCGAAACCGTATTTGAAGAAATTCGCGCGCGACAATGTGCGCACGATCGGGTTCGTGAAAGATCCGGAGACGTATTTGCGGCAGGCGACAATCCACGTTTTTCCCTCGGCCCTCGAGGGCAACGCGAAAGTCACGGTGGAAGCGGCCGCCTGCGGGCTGCCGCAAATCACCACGCGCGAAGCCGGCGATATCGTGCGCGACGGCATCGAAGGAATCATCGTGCGTCCCGGCGACGTCGGCGCCATCGCCGCCGCCATCGAGCATCTCTATCGCCATCCCGAGATCGTGTCGGCTATGAGCGTAGCGGCGCGCCAACGCGTGGTGAAAAATTTTACCTGGGATCATTTCCGCGCGCGCCTGCTCGGCGCCTACGATCGCGCGTTACGCATGATTTCGCGGTGAAAATTCTCCTGCTGCAACTGCGCCGGCTCGGCGATCTCATTCTCACCACGCCGGCCATCGAGGCGGTGCGCGCGCAGTTTCCACAAGCAAAGATCACGCTCGCGGTCGCGCGCGCATGCGAGCCGTTGCTGCCGGCGATTCGGAACGTGGATCAGTTTCTCATTACGCGGCGCGGGCTGCGCGATCTCGGCGCGTGGGTGGAAATTCGTCGCGGCTGTTTCGACGCCGTCGTCGATTTCACGCGCAACGATCGCTCGGCCTGGCTCACGCTGCTTTCGGGCGCGAAACAGCGCGTGACGTCGGAGGAGTCGCCGTTGAATTTTAAACGACGCGCTTACACCGATTTCGCGGCTGGTTCGCTGCGCAATTTGCACACCATCGATTTCGATCTCGCGCAACTGGCGCCGCTCGGAATTCGCCCGGAGTCAGCCGACCCGATCCTGGCGCTCCCCGCTGCCGCGCAGCAGAGCGCGTCGTCTATGATCCAGGCGCAATGGCACGATGAGCCGTTTGCGATTTTCCATCCCTGCTCTGCGCGCATCGAAAAATTCTGGGAACCGGAGCGCTGGGCCGAAGTCATCACTTTCGCCGCGCGCGAACTCGGTCTGCGCCCAGTTCTTTCCGGCGGCAGTTCGCTGATGGAGCAAAATCATCTCGCCGCCATTCGCGCGAAATTCAATGTCGACGTCCTTGATCTCTCCGTGGATTTGCTCACCCTCGCAGCGTTAATCGAGCGCGCGCGGCTGCTCGTCACCGTCGACACCGCGCCGATGCATCTCGCCGCCGCCTTGCGCACACCGCAGGTCGCGCTCTTCGGCCCGACGAACCCGTTTCATTGGCGACCGCGCAATGATCGCACCACCATCGTCTTCGGTGCCACTCCCCTTACCCAATTCGATCCCAATGCCGGCAAGCAACCGATGCGCCTGATCTCGACGGCTGCGGTGATCGATGCTATGCGTTCGATGCTCAATTCGGCGGCAGCATTCACGCCGCCAGCGCCAAACCTGCATGGCTAAAGCTTCCTTCCTCGACACGATCAAACTGGCGTGGACTCCGTATCGCCGTCTCTACGGCTACGTGCATCCGTATCGCTGGCGTTTCTTCTTCGGCCTCGTGCTCGGCGTTCTCTATGGCGTGGTGAACTCGGTGTTTCCTCTCGTCGTCTCACGGGTGACAGGCGCGATCTTTCACGGCGCGCAGCCGAATGCGAATCAGCTCATGCACAATCCGGGCATGATGGAATCGGGCGGATCGATCAAAGCAATCATCTGGACCTGCTTACTCATCCCACTGGTGATGACCACGCGCAGTCTTCTGTCCTACGGGAACACCTATTACATGAACTGGGTGAGCAACCGCGTGGTGACCGACGTGCGCGATCGCCTCTTCACGCGCGTGATTCATCATTCGATGGATTTTTTTAATCGCATGCGCGGCGGCATTTTGATCTCACGCATCACCAACGACACCCGCGGCGTGCAGACGGCGTTGACGCTGGTGAGCAGCGATCTCTTCAAGCAACCGATCTCGATTATCGGAGCCATCAGCGTCTTGCTCTACATGGATTGGAAATTTACGCTCGTCACCCTCGTGCTGTTCCCGAGCTGCATCATTCCGATCCGCCTTTTCGGAAAACGAGCGCGCAAAGCGGTGCAGTCGGAATACCAGGAGATCGGACAGCTGGTAGTGACAATGCAGGAGACGTTTTCCGGCATTCGCATCATCAAGTCGTTCGCGCGTGAAGCGCATCAGGAAAAAACGTTTCAGCACAGCAACACCCTGCAATTCCGGAACGCGATGCGCCTGATCCGCGCGACGGAAGCGACCGGGCCGTTGATTGAATCGATCGCTGCCGTCGGCGTCGGCGGGGCGTTGTTCTACGTTTACTTCGCGAATCTGAGCGCCGGTCGCTTCTTCGGCCTGATCACCGGCATTTTCCTTCTCTACGATCCCGTCAAAACTCTCAGCAAGCTGCACGTCGTCATGCAGCGCTCCGTCGAGGCCATGACGGGAATTTTCGCGTTGCTCGATTCGCAGCCGACGGTGGAGGACGCGCCGGCTGCGACGAAACTCACGCACTCGGCCGGCGCGCTCGCGTTCGATAATGTGTCGCTGCGTTATCTCGGCACCAATTCGGATGCGGTGCAGGGAATCAATCTGCGCATCGAGCCGGGGAAAAGTTACGCGTTGGTCGGCGCCAGCGGCGCGGGCAAGAGCACGATTCTCTCGCTCATCCTGCGTTTCTACGATCCGACTTCGGGCGTGGTGCGCATCGATGGCAAAGATGTGCGCACGCTTACGCAACAATCATTGCGCCAGCAAATCGGGGTCGTGACGCAGGATACGTTTTTGTTTCACGACACCATCTACAACAATATCCTTTTCGGCCGGCTCGACGCCGCGCGCGAAGAAGTTTTTGCCGCGGCGCAGATGGCGTTCGCGCATGACTTCATCCTCGCGCAGCCGCAGGGCTACGACACCGTCGTCGGCGACAAGGGCATGCTCCTTTCCGGCGGCCAACAACAGCGCCTCGCCATCGCGCGCGCGATTTTGAAAAACGCGCCGATTCTTTTGCTCGACGAAGCGACCTCCGCGCTCGACTCCGAATCGGAACAGCAAATCCAGGCGGCGTTGCAGCGGCTCGCTTCCGGCAAAACCGTCGTGGCGATCGCGCATCGGCTGTCGACGATTCTTTCTTCGGATCAAATCGTGGTCATGGACGGCGGCCACATCAAAGAAGTGGGCACGCACGAGGAACTCCTCGCCAAGTCGGGTTACTACCGCCGCCTCTACGACATCCAGTTCAACCGCAGCGGCGATCATCACGACCCGAAGCCGGAAGAATTGGTCGAAGTCCTCTAACCCAGCGTCGCGCGAAACAGATCGCGTCGGCTGACGTTTTCTTCGTCGCGCAAAACCGCGCGCAGCTCGCGCGACGGCGGCGTTGGCAAATCGATCCACGACCGGCAACCGCCGAAACGTTTCTCATCCGGAAACGACCACGGGTCGCTGAGGGCGAAGATGCGCACGAACGCAACCTGCAAGCCGTCGCCTTCGTAGTGAAATCGTTCGCGCACCACGTCAGCCGACACGATGTGCAAAGGCGCCAGCGCTTCCGCCACCGCGAGGCTGGTGACACGTTCCGCCGCTTCGATTTTCGCGTAAGAGCGCAACGTGATCGTGTCGGCTGAGGTTGGGATTTCCGTCGGCCGAACGCGCACGCATTCGACTTGCTCGTGGAAAAATGTCGGGAAAAGAAAGAACTCGTCGTGCTGGAACGAAAAGCCGGCGCGTCCTTCCGCGATGCCGCCTTTGCGCAGGATGATCGACTGCTCGCCGCGGCCGAGCGCGTCGCACACCAGCGACCATTCTTTGAAGGCGACATTTTGCATTTCCGAAACTAGCGTCCGCTCGATGCCCTTCAACGTTGACCTGCATTCGCACACGCTTTTTTCCGGCGACGGCGTCTCCGCACCGGAAGATCTGATCGTGGCGGCGAAGAAGAAAGGATTGCACGCGATCGCGGTGACCGATCACAACACCTGCGAGGCGATCACCTATATGATCGAGAAAGGTTTGATGCGCGCCGACGGAATGCCGGTGGACAATTTTCTCGTTATTCCCGGCGTCGAGGTCACGACCGCGGAAGGTCATCTGCTCTGCATCGGCACGACACTGCCCGGCGCGCCGAAGCTGAAAGGCAGACCCGCTCGTGAAGTCGTCGATTTGATTCACGAACACGGCGGGCTCGCGATTCCGCCGCACCCGTACGATTTATTCCGCGCGGGCATTCGCTTCGCCACGCTGGAGACGCTGCCGGTCGACGCGATCGAAGTGTTCAACGCCGCGACCACATTGCGCCGCTATAACACGTACGCGTTCAAGTATGCGCAGGAACGCGGGCTGCCCATGACGGCGGCGAGCGATGCGCATCACGCTGCCGCCGTCGGCACCGCCTACACCATTCTCGATACCGATGAACTTTCGGTGAAATCGCTGCTCGCGCAGATCGTGAAAAGCAACTCGCTAAACCAGCAATATCTGACGCCGAAAGACAGCATGAAAAAGACCTGGAACAACTGGCTGCGCCTGCGACGCAAGCGGCCCTTGTTGCAATCTCCCGACAATAACTGATTTCGATTGCTACGGCGACGCGCCGCCCTCAGCCTCCAGGCATGGGAATGTTTAGTAACCTAATGTCGAAAATCTTCAGTCACGCCGGTGCCACCACTGCGTCGGCTGCACCTGCATCCAGCGCTCCGGCAGGCGCGCCGTCCACTGCTGCTCCGACCGCCAGCGCTCCGGCGCCCGCGGCCGCGCCACAAAACGTTGATGTCGCTGCCGTCCTCGATGGAATGGCGGCGAAAAATTCAGAGAAACTCGATTGGCGCCATTCCATCGTCGACCTCATGAAATTGGTCGGCATGGACAGCAGTATTTCTTCGCGCAAAGAACTCGCGAAGGACCTGCATTACAGCGGCGACATGAACGACTCGGCCAGCATGAACATCTGGCTGCACGAGGAAGTCATGCGCAAGCTGGCCGCGAACGGCGGCAAAGTGCCGGCTGATCTGTTGAAATAAATTCAGCGCGCGGCGGTGTCGACCGATGCCGCCGCGCGTTTTTTTCCTCTGTAGCGGCGGTCTATGACCGCCGATCGAGCTGCAAATTCTCGGCGGTCATAGACCGCCGCTACAAAGCTTGCGCAGAGCGCTCGCGTCCGTCACCGGCGCCTGGCAGGTGAAATTTTCGCAGACGTACGCCGCCGGTTTTCCCCGCACCGGTTTCATTTCCGTGATCGCGTCGTTTGCCGACGCGAGAAATTCCTGACCGGCGGTGCCGTCGGCAAACAGCACGATGGTGCGCGCGAGAAAGATGCCGCGCAACGCGTTTTGAAATTCGCCCGGATCGCCAGCCAGCACGATCTGGCGGATTGGCCCCGTGAGAAAATCGTGCGCGACCAATAGCTGCGGAAGCCCGCTCGGATAACTCGCCAGTTGCGTGCCGAAAGCCTGCACCGTCGCCTGCGCACGTTTGATGTATTCCGCGCGATCCAGCATCGCGCCAAGGCGCGCAAGATTGAGCGCGCTAACCGAACTCGCGGCCGGCTCCGCGCTGTCGCTATCGTCTTTCATCTTCAGCAAGATGCTCGGATCATCACCAGTGGTGGTGAAATAGCCGCCGTGTTTCGCGTCGTAGAACAAGCGATCCTGCGTCACCTGCAAATCCATCGCCCAGCGCAGCCATTCGCTTTCCCCGAACGCCTCGTAGAGATCGAGCAGACCTTGAATAACGAAGGCGTAGTCGTCGGCGAAGCCAGCGACATTGCTGCGACCCTCACGATAACTGCGCGCCAGCGTCGTCGCGTTCGCGTCGTAAAGATTTTCGCGCAGAAACGTCGCCGCGCGCTGCGCGCTTTGGAGATAGATCGCGTCGGCTAACACCTGGCCGCCGCGCGCAAACGCCGAGATCATCAGACCATTCCACGCCGTCGTGATCTTGTCGTCTAAATGCGGGCGCGGCCGCCGATCGCGCACGGCGAGCAATTTCGTGCGCGCGAAATTCAAACGCGCGCGCATCTTTTCCTCGCTCTCGCCAAACTTCGCCGCCGTTTCCGCCAGCGTGTGGCGCTCGAACAAAACGTTCTTGCCGCGCAGTTCGCCGTGCGCATCGGCATCCGGCGCCGCGTTACCGCCCTCTTCCACGCCGTAGCGAAAAACAAACGGCGGCCCGTCGTCAGCCAGCGCGCTCTCGATTTCGTTTTTCGTCCAAACGTAGAAGGCGCCTTCCACTTTTTCCTGTAGCGGCGGTCTATGACCGCC
>JALYTV010000136.1 GCA_030854105.1 Verrucomicrobiota bacterium
GATAAGCAGCGCGAAGATGTCGGCAATGTTCGTGACCAGAAGAACGGTCACGAGCAGTCGTTGCGGTTGCTCGAGCATGCGCGATAAACGCCGCGCGCCCGGTCGACGCTGTTTGACGCGCTGACGTAATCGAACCGGATCGACGGAGAGCAGACCAGCTTCGATTCCGGCGAACAAAAATGAAATCGCGCAGAGGCCGATGACGGCGAACCAGATCATGGAATTTCCTCCGCGCCGTTTCCATCGTCGCTCAGACAATCTTCCGTGAGACAGGTGGTTTTTTGCAGAAGCAATTCTTCGATGCGTTTGCGCGCGGTGCGACGCACCGTGATGGCGAGCCGTGGAAGTTCGATTTGCGCGCCCGAAGGCGGAAGGTACCCGAGGCGATTGAAAACCAATCCGCCGATCGTATCGATGCCGTCCGCTTCCAAGTCGAAACCGAGATGCTCCGCGAGATCGTCGAGCCGCGCGTTGCCGCTCACGAGCAGGCGACCGTCCTCGAGCGGTTCGATGTAAAGCTCCGCATCGCCGAGCGGCGCGGCGTCGCTCATGATTTCTTCCACCACATCCGACATGGTGATGATGCCTTCCGTTCCGCCGAATTCATCCACGACTACGGCGAGGCCCTGTGGATGCGAGAGAAAATTTCGCAGCAGATTCATCGCCGGCATCGTTTCCGGCACGAACGAGGGCAGCGCGAGGTTCTCGGTGTAGTGCTCGTTAGGCTGCAGCAAAAACATCCGCACATCGATGATGCCGACAATTTGATCCGGCGTGTCGGCGTAAACAGGCACGCGTCGATGGCGCGTTGCTTTCAACTGCGCGATCGCATCTGCATTCGTTAGGTCCTCGGGCAACGCGAAGGTGTCGACGCGCGGCGTCATGCAATCTTTCGCGGTCTTGTCACCGAGCTTGATGATTTCCTGGATCATCTCGCCCTCCGCCTCGTGCAGTGAACCTTCCTCTTCGCTGATCTCGACCAGCGTCTCGAGTTGTTCGTCAGCGAGCGCGGCCGTCCGCTGCGGCGCGGCGGGCAAGATGCGATTGACCAATGCTTCGGAATTTTTTTCCAGCACGCGACCGATGCGATCGAGAAGGGGCATGATGGCGCGCAACGTCCAGACGCCAATGGCGGAAAGACGATACGGCGCGGAGACGGCGAGCAGTTTTGGAATTAAGTCGCAGACTAAAACCACCACCGCAAAAATCGCGGTGGCGGCGAGCCATTGCGGAATGTGCATGGCGGCGGCCGGTCCTTCCCACAAAAAGAAAAGACACAGAACGATGAGCGGAATATTTACGAGCACATCGGCCAGGAGCAGGACGCTGAGGACGCGGCGCGGATTATCGCGGAAAGCTTGAATGAAATTTTTCAGCGATGGATGCTGCGCTTCCAATCGCCGGAGTTGATGCGCCTTGAGCGAAAAGAGCGCGGTCTCCAGCCCGGAAAAAAGTGCGGAGCAGAAAATGAGCGCCGCGATAACCAGCGGGATAAGGATGAGGCCCGCGGCCGTCATCCTGCACTACGGCGCCAGCTTCGCGCGCGTTTCCCGAGTGGGAAAATCAAGCGTGCCGGTTTGCTCCTCATCTCAGACAACGCCAGCTTACATCAACATGACCAAAGGCGAGAAGATTTCCCGATTCGTCGCTGAACTGGAGGGCAACGCTCCTGTCGTTGCCTCTGCCGACATCGCGCAACATCCGTGTTATCGCGGATTTTTTCGCTGCTGGAACGAGCAGAAATATTACGAAGCGCACGACGTGCTGGAGCATCTTTGGCTGGAGACGACTTCGAGCGATGCCGATTATTTCAAAGGCTTGATCCAAGCCGCGGGCGGGTTTGTGCATTTGCAAAAGCATTTCGAATCGCCGCAGCATCGCGTGCATGGACGCCGCCTCGGACCGGCCGTGCGTTTGTTTCGACTGGCGGAAAAGAATCTCACGCCTTTCGCGCCCAAGTGTTATGGCTTTGATGTTAACCACTTGTTAGGCGTGATCCGGCAACACGCAGAGGCGATTGTGCATTCGCACTTCACCTGCAATCCATGGTCGCCGCAAAACTCGCCCCAGCTCTCGTTAGGCAAATAGAATTGGCCTAACGAGTGAAGATCAATTTCAAAGCCGCGACGACAAGGACAGTCGCGAGCAGGAGCGAGATCGTGCGCACGGGAAACCGCCGGCTGCCGCAATAAGATCCGGCTGTTCCCGCGACGACTGCAGCGATGGCCAGCATCCAGACATCGCGTGGAAGCGGACGTCCACTGCTCAAATAGCCGACCAGTCCGAAGACTGAATTCACCAGAATGAAAAAGACGGAAGTCGCCGCCGCGCGCCGCATGTGACTCCAGCGGCAAAAGAGCAACAGCGGGGTGAGAAAAATGCCGCCGCCCGTTCCGGTCAGTCCTGAGAGAAACCCGATCCCCGCGCCCACGCCTAACGAGACCGGCCGCGACGGCGGCCTCAGTTCCGCGGGATCGCCTGTGCGCAGAAACAAGCGCGCGGCGGAAAACAACAACACTCCGCCGAGGAGCGGCCGCAGGACAACCGACGACACGGGCACATAGCCGCCTACAAAAGCGAAGGGCGCCGAGAGCAGCGCGAAGGGCCAGAAAAATTCCCACGAGAAATGACCCGCGCGCCAGAATTGATACGCGCCGATGCAGGCCACGAGTATATTCAAGACCAGCGCGGTCGGGCGAATGAAGGTTGCGGCCAGCCCGCACAAGCTCATGACCGCGATGTAGCCGGACGCGCCGGCATGCCCCACAGAGGAGTAGAGAAACGCCACCAGCAAAATGCCCGCGAGCAAAAGAACGAGTGACGAGGAACCCATGAGCGCGGCAATGTTCAATCGCGCGCGCCTGCTGCGCAACGTCGCCTTCCTGCGAATTGCCTATTCGATATTGGACGTGTCGCTTGGCGCATCGCAGGTTGCGCGGATGGACGCCGCCACGCCGCACCAG
>JALYTV010000024.1 GCA_030854105.1 Verrucomicrobiota bacterium
GCGTCCGGCGGAGGTTTCAAGCGTCACTTTTGACGTCGTGTTGATGCGTTTCGGCGGATGCCCCGCTTTCTCGAGGTTGAGCGAGAGAGCCATGGAGAAGCAGCCGGCTTCCGCGGCGCCGAGCAGTTCCTCGGGATTGGTGCCTGCTCCATTTTCAAAGCGAGACACGAACGAGTAGGCGCCTTCAAATGCGCCGCTCCCGAGTTTCATTGTGCCCTTACCCTCTTTGAGAGTGCCTTCCCAAACCGCTGATCCAGTTGCCATCTTGGTTACTTCCTTTTTTCGAACTCCGTGAGGAACCCGACGAATGCTCGCCGGTGCTCCTGTTCGTCACCTAAAATCCCTATGACCAGATCCTGCGTCACGTAGTCAACCTGCTCGCAAATGCCAATGATTTTTTCGTATTGCGTAATCGCTCCTTCTTCCGCCAGAATCACTCCCTTGATGATGGTAATGAGATCGGTCGAATCGGCCGGCGGTTGCAGATATTTCTGGTCGCGTTCCAGCTCCAACGATCCAGGAACCCGCCCGCCGAGGACTTTGATCCGTTTCGCCAGGATCATGGCGTGGCCGAGCTCTTCGGGAATATCGGCGGCGAGCGATTTTTTGATTTCTTCCGCCCGCACGCCATCCAGATCGATGGAGTTGGCGAGATAGTTCTGAACCGTCTCCAATTCCATGGCGTAGGCGCGTTTCAATTCCGCCGTAATTTTCTTCAGCTTATCTTTGGGCATTTGATTGGACCCTATTTATGCGGGTAAACGCCGTGCTCCGATCAGGCCTGCGGCGTTCGAGTCTATCGCCTCAAATGAAACATAAGTCAAGATGGTAATTGACTAATAGCGGGAATCACTTCTAATCCGAGTGTGTCCGCGCGGCTTCTGTTTTCGCTGGTCATTTCAACTGTTGGTGCATGACAGTGCCGACATGATTTTCGCTGCTTTCAAGCGTCGGCGTCGCCAGCGCCTGCGCGTCCGGCCATTTCCTGCGACATGGAAATCCATTATCGCGCGCAACGTCCCGATTTTCCGGCGACTTCCAGTCGCGGATCAGGGGGAGCTTCTCGGGCACATTCAAGTGTTCCTCGATGAGAAGCATTTCGAAGGCTGCGGCGGCCTCAAGCTCAATGATGAGATCCGAGTTACGATCGCCGCGCAGGCGTGTCTCCTTCTTCTGCATCGCGAAACAGATTACTATCCAGAGTTGGTGACGATCCTCGTTTACCCGTCAGCCTATATCGCCGACGAAGAACGCTATCTTGGAAACAACATTTGGGAGCAGAGCGAGGACAGCCGGCTTGGTCATACTGGCCGGAGAATGGGATCACTCGTGCTCGCGTGGGACGAAGCGAAACGAGGCGCGGCGGACCCGGCCGACGGGAGGAACCTGATCTTGCATGAGTTCGCGCATCAACTCGACTTTGAAGATTCTGAAACGGATGGCGCGCCCGCGCTCGCTACTCGCACAGAATACCTGTCCTGGGCCAGAGTCATGAGCCGTGAATTCGAAGCCTTGCGTGCGGCAGATCAGGCGGGAACGCCAACCGTTCTCGACACCTATGGCGCGACAAATCCCTCGGAATTCTTCGCGGTCGCGACTGAGGCATTTTTCGAGCGTCCCGCCGCGCTTCGTGCGAAGCAACCCGAGTTATACCGGGAGCTGGCGCGCTTTTATCGTCAGGACCCCATAACCTACTTTGTTGAGGCGGCGCCATCGCCTTAGCGCTCTTCCGTTGTGAACGCGGAGGTGCAACCTCTCAAGGCGCGGACGCTCGTAATTCTGAACCGTGGAGCTGGTCATCACGGAGAGGAGACCGAAGCTCAAATCGCCGAATTGTTTCAGTCGCAGAGCATCTCTGCACGATTACTTGTTGCCCGGAACGGTGGTGAGATCGCTTCGCTAGCCCAGGAAGCCGTGCGGAGTGACGTCGAAATAATCGTCGCAGCGGGTGGCGACGGAACAATCGATGCCATTGCTGCGACGTTGACTGGCACGGGCAAGATTCTGGGCGTGCTTCCTCTCGGGACGTTCAATTTGTTCGCCAAACGACTTAACATTCCGCTCGAACTTGGAGCGGCGGTTCAAACTGTGGTGAACGGGCGGACAGCAGAAATTAATGTCGGCGAAGTAAACGGCCGCACTTTCCTGAGCAGATCCAGCGTGGGCCTTTATCCGCTCGCCCTACGACACCGCGAGAAAATGTTTCGCCGTTTCGGACGAAGCCGATTCATCGCGCTCATCAGCGGGGCGACTGCGCTCATGCGCTGGGGCAACATCATGACGATCCGCCTAACGACTAATAACGGAGAGCAGGTATTTCGCAGCCGATTCGTCTTTGTCTGCAACAATCCGGAAGAACTCGATTACTTCCATCTTCGCGGCCGGGAGTGTATCGACGCGCATAACCTCGCAATCTATTTGCCCAAGCCGCTAAGCCGGGCCGGCATTTTGCGTTTTGGTTTCAGGATGCTTCGAAGAAAGGCGGAAGAAGCACACGATTTCGAAATGGTCTGTGCGCGCGAAGTACGTCTGGAAATCGAGCCCTCGTTTGTTCCGGTATCACTCGATGGCGAAGTGGAAATGATGCCGGCGCCGTTAAAGTACCGGCTTCGCGTCGGCGCGTTGCGCGTGCGCGTTCCCAACCCTTTGGGGTGAGCCGGAGGGAACATCGACCGCTCCCGTCCGGGAGCAGGATCCCACGCCGGGCGTTACACCATTGCGTCCGCCGTGTATGCTCAAGCGCAATGGAAAAGTCGCGAGTCGCGACGACCAACTTAGCCTTTTTGATTTCGCACCATCCCATGAACGCCGAACGTCATCTCACGGTTTACGGGTTAATGGCGGAGCGCCACAGGCGGGAGCTTCGACCGGGAGTGGTGCGGGAGTTGGAGAGGAAGGGCGCCTTAATGGAAGAACTTTTCGAGGCCCAGGAGAGAACGCTGGACGAAATGGAAGCTCTCACTCGGCAATGGGAAACCGAGCAAAAACTTACCGCGCAGCAGGCGCACTATCGGGCTTGGGAAATGATTCGCGCGAAATACATTTTGCTTCCGTCGGAAGAGAGCTAAATGCGGCCAACTACCGCATCCGGGCCGAGGATCATCTCGGAGAAGGACGCTCAAGCAAAAATGTCGGGACAAACTTCGCCGCGATCGAATTGGTGCGGGAGCTGAGCGATGGGGACCGCGCGCCGACAGACAACGAGAAGCGAGTAACAGTAAAATACGTTGGGGAGGGCGGGATTCCGCAGGTGTTTGCCGACCCCGGATCCCCAGAGTGGACTGCCGAACACGCGCGTCTTAAACAACTGCTCTCGGATTGGGAATACGTCGATGCGCGCGCATCGATTCTCAACGCGCATTGCACTTCTGCGACAGTCATCTCCGCGATCTACGGAGCCGAGCGGATTAAATTCGAACACGGTCGCGTGCTCGAGCCTGCTCTCGGGATCGGAAATTTCTTCGGCCTTATGCCAGCGTGCATGAGCGACCACTCGCAACTGCTCGGCGTCGATCCCGTCACCGCGAGTATCACGTGTCGCTTGTATCCCTGTGCTGACTTCGCACGGGAGTTCGCGACAGCCATGTCGCCTAACAAATCATTCGATCGAACGTTGGGGCCACAAGACCGGTGCCGCCGCTGCGCGCTCATTTGGTCGCAGTCCGATTTCGAAGCTACAGATTGCGGGGTTCCAAAGTGGTCGTCTCTTTTAGGATTCTTTCGTGCGACCGAAGTTGGCGGGTGGAGGAAAGACAAAATTTAGAAATAACGCGCGTTCAAATAGCGTTATTCATTCAAGAGGGTCTCCCCACTGTGGGAAGGTGCGGGGATGGTCTTTTAGGGCAGATACGACTCGAAATCGGTTCGCGCTTTGTCCCGTAAACATCACCCTTAGCTTAGCTCGGCAGTGGTTCGTTTGTGCGCAGGCCGAATTTTCGCTTCACCGATTCGCGCGAGAGAACCACGATGGTGAATACGCCGAGAACCGTCCCAAACGGAAACCAGCCGCATTGCAGGCAGGAGAGGACGAAGGCGAATCAGTAGCGTTTTCGCGCGTGAATGAATCGCCCAGCCACGATCACGCTGATGGCGAAGGCTTCTGCCATGCAAAAGAAAAGGGCTCCGAACGCGATCATGAACCAGCCAAAGAGCGGCGGCGGCTGATTCTGTTGCGCTTGGCTCGGGAAGAAGCCGCCCTGCAGTACCAAAACTCCAAACCCACATAAAGAAGAGGGAAAAGACCCAAGAGCGCGGTCAACCCGCCGACCACGTAGCGAAAATAGCTAACAGTCGAAGATGCTGCTCGTCGTCGGAATCAGGCATCGATCAGAACTATCCGATTTCCCGGCGAGCGACCAGCGCGGAATGTTAGACAGCGCGCTCTGGCCGCGTCCAATGCGCTGGATTCGAACGCGTCGTCAATTCCGCCGCGCGGATTTTCTCGGAGGAAACGCGACGTAATCCGCGCACCAGCTTTATTTTTTCTAAGGTCCAGATGATCCACTTCGTCGGATCCATCTGCCATGGTTTCACGCCGTTGCGGTAGTCGTGCTGAAATTCGTGATGATAATTGTGGTAGCCCTCGCCGAAGGTGAACCAGGCGAGAAAAAACGAATCGCGCGCGCTGCATTTCGTCGAGTAGGGCTGACGCCCGATGGTGTGGCAGGCGCTGTTGATGAGGAAGGTGCAATGCTGGAGCACGACCACGCGCGCGACGCCGGCGATGAGGAACGCGCCGAGCGCGCCGACCCAGCCGTTCCAGAGGAAACCGATCGCGCTCGGGAACACGAAGCTCACGATGGCGGCGATCGATTGGACGTGGCGATCCTGCCAGGCGACGAGCTTGTTACGCTGTAGATCGGCCACGTTATCGAACGGCTCGTCGTTATTGAGTTTGAAAAGCAGCCAGCCGATGTGCGCGTAGAAAAATCCCTTCGAAATGCAATAGGGATCGTCGTCGTGATCGACATGTTTGTGATGCCGGCGATGTTCGCTCGCCCACATCAGCACGGAATTCTCAAACGCGCCCGCGCCGAAGATGAGAACGAAAAGGCGAATGGGCCAGCTCGCTTGAAAAGCGATGTGCGAGAAGAGCCGGTGATAGCCCAGCGAAATGCTGAAGCCGCACCCGGCGAACATGACGAAGAAGAGCGCGATTTGGAACCAATCGAGCCCGAAGTTCAGCAGGTAAAGCGGGACGGCTGTGAGCGCGAGCGCGGCGGTGCCGATGAGAAACGAGCTGGTGATCCAGTTGATGCGATGCCGTGGCAGCCGGAAGAACATGCGCGCGGGCGCTGCCGTTTCCGGAATGAAAGCTTCGGGCGGAATGGTTTCGGCAACAACGGGTTCAAGGAGGAGGGACATGGGATCGGGCTTTCAGTTCGGGGTGAAGGGCCGCAGTGTCGCCTGTATCGAGGCATGCGTCTATGGAGGAATTCCCGTGCCACGCCGCGGCCAAACGCGGGTTTTTGCAAACGTGCTCGCGCCAAGCCGGAGCGCGCTGTCTATGAGCGCGTCGTCTGACGACGGAACTTGCGACGCGGCAAGTCCGCGCGACGATTGCTGATCGCAGCGAGAAATCTCGCGCTGGTGGAAGATTCCGCTTCCCGTAATGAGCCGAGTGTTATAATTTCTAGAACCTCCTCGTTCCCTCCGCCGCCAAAAAATGAAAAAGCCGTTCCGCCTTCTCGCTGCCGCCGTTGTTCTCAGCTCGCTGCTCGCCGCCGGCTGCACGCAGAAAGTGGTGCTGCAACCCAGTAACGACGATTTAGTAGTGCTGAACGGCTGCGTTGTTTCCGCGTGCAATTATCTCGCCGTGGTCAAAACGCAGCACAGCCTCGAGCACGATTTCTGGGCAAGAATTTTGCTCGTGCGCTACGATAACCATCCCGCCGGCCACGCTTATTGCGTATGGGAAACAGACGGCACGATCTACGGCTACGATCGCAACGCCGGCTCGTTCCCGATTCCTGTTTACACCAGGGATCCGAAAGCGATCGCCATCGTCCTCGCGCAGGAACTCTCGAAAGTGATGGCGGAGAATCTCGCCGTCGCGCGCGCGGAATTCGTCGAGCCGAAATCCGATCTCTACCGCTTTTAGCCAGCGCGCTCTCTCGCAAAAGGAAACGCGGCCATCGCTGGCCGCGCTCGAAGCACAAGGAACGAAACGTAAGGTTGGGCTAGTGTTTTAAGTGACTTCCTGGCTCGTGCCTTGTTTAAGCAACGGTTGTGCCAGCGGCATTCACGACGCCGATAATTTTTTGAGCGCGCCGTTTATCTTTTGTCGTCGCCCCACTTTTTCGCCTTGAACGCATCGCGGCCCGAACCGCGCTCGAACGCTTCGAAGTGTCCCGTGTTCGTCTGGTAATATTTCTGGTGATAATCCTCCGCGGGGTAGAATTTCATCGCCGGCAGAATTTCCGTCGCGATCGGTTTATCGAATTTTCCGGAGGCGGCGAGCTTCGCCTTCGATTCCTCCGCGATCTTGCGCTCTTCGTCGTTCGCCACAAAAATCGCCGCGCGATAACTCGGGCCGAGATCGGTGAACTGGCCGTCGGCCTGCGTCGGGTTGATTTGTTTCCAATAAATATCGAGCAACTGCGCGAAGGAAATTTTCGCCGGATCGTAGGTGATCTCGATCGACTCGCGATACTTCGTCGTCTCCGAGGTGACGAGATCGTAGGTCGGGTTCGGCACGACATCGCCGCAATAACCGACGGAGGTTTTGATCACGCCCGGCGCTTTATCGAACGCGGGTTGGATGCACCAGAAGCAGCCGCCGGCAAGGACAGCCGTGCGCGGGGTGATCGGGTCGGCTGAGGCAAAATGCGCGAGCAGGATGGCGACGAGAAGGAGGGAGAAACGTTTCATTAGGATCATAGACAGCGCGCTTGCGTGTTTGTTCGGTGCGTTTACTTGCTCGCATGCGCGGAGGGCGAGCACTCAGAGAAGAGGAAGCAGCGGTCGAATTTATTCCCGACTCGATCAGCACGCCGCTCGATTTCTCGTTAATTTTTCAGCGCGCCGCTGCGCTGGAGATCGATCTCGGCTGCGGCGACGGCCAGTTTCTACTCGCTCGCGCGCAGGAGTTTCCCGCGCGAAATTTCCTCGGCATCGAACGCTTGTCGGGTCGCGCGCGAAGCTTTTGCCGCAAAATGGCGCGCGCCGGACTCACGAACGCGCGCGTGCTGAGAATCGAAACGTCCTGCGCAGTCCAGCATCTCGTCCCCGCGGCGAGCGTGACGCTTTTTCATCTGCTCTTCCCCGATCCGTGGCCGAAGCGACGCCATCAGCATCGCCGCTCGTTTAACGAATCGCTCATGCGCGCGCTTCATCGCGCGCTGGTTCCCGATGGCCAACTGCACATCGCCACCGATCACGTTGATTACTTCCAGCACATCGACAACCTGCTCATAGGCGACCCGTTCTTCCGTCGCGTGGAAAACATTCCGGCGTTTCCGGGGACGGCGTTCGAAGAAAAATTCCTCGAGCGCGGTTTGCCGATCTACCGGTTGCTGCTGGAGAAAAATTCCACGCCAGATTGATGTCGCATCGCGCCGGCCCGCTCCTCTAGTCTCACCGCGCATGCGTTCCCAGAGCTGGCTCCTTTTCCTGATGCTCGCCGTGTGTGCGCTGCGTTTGCCGACCATGTTCAACGTGGAGCGCACCGGCTGGGACGAACGCGCCTATGTCGTCTTCGCGCAGACGCTGGACAAAGGCGGCGTCGCCGGGCTGCGCCAGTGGCTGCACGATTATCCGGTCACGCCGAGTCTGCAAAAATCGCCGCTCTTCCTCCGCGTCGGCTTCATCCTGCCCGCACTGTGGACGTGCAAAATCCTCGGCGGTTTCATCGTCGATCATCTGGCCTGGCTCTCGTTTTTGGCCGGCGTGGGCCTGGTGGTGCTCGGCGCGCATTTCGCCAATCAGCTTGTCGGCCGGCGCGCGGCCATGATCTGCGGCGCGCTGCTCATTACGTCGCCGCTGGCGGCCGGTCTCTCGCGGCGCGCCACGCAGGATACCTTCGCCGCGCTGACGTTGCTGGGTTGCCTCTTTCTGTTCGACGCGTGTTGGCGACGCCGGAGCGCGCTTGCGCATTTGCTCTTTGGCCTTTGCCTCACCCTCGCGTTCCTGACGAAGGAATCCGCGGTGCTGCTTTATCCCATCATGGGATTGGCCGCGCTCTATTACTGGCGAGCGATGAAATTGCGACCGTCGCTCTTACTGCTACTCGCGCTCGTCCTCGCGCCGCTCGCGTATTTGCTCATCGAAATCGCACTTTGCGGCAGCGTCGCAAATTTCACCGGCACTTACCGCACCTACGCCTCGCTGCAACAAACGCTCGATTACACCGTGCATTTCGAGAAAGGTCCGTGGTTTGCCTATCTCGTGGCCTTTCTGGCGATCGCGCCGCTCGCGTGGGTCGGAAGCGCCATCGGTTTGTCCGCGCCCGTCGACGATGAAGGGCGCCGGCACGGCAGGAATCTCGCGTTGATCTATCTCAGTTCCGCGCTCTTGCTCTTCGCGCAGCTGCCAGTGATCAACGTGCGCCTCGTTCTTTTCGCGGACGTGTTCGTGCGCATCGGCACGGCGCTCGCGATCGTGTATGTCGCGGGGCGCTGTCGTGCGCAGTGGACGCGTGCAGTTCTTATCGCGTTGATCGCGCTGGTTATGATCGGCGACTCGCTGCAATGCTATCGGCTCTTCTGGCAGGGGGAAATCTACAGCCCGACCACGTTTCTCCTGCTGCGCACGGAAGGCTTCTACGACGCTCACTGAGGTGCGCGGAAGTACTGGTCCGATAAAAAAGCGCGCGCGGTCCACTCTTCCTCGCGCAATTGGATTTCTACCGCGCCGGATTCGTCCTGCCGGAATAATTTGATACCGCGCCGGGCGATCTCGGCAGCCCAGGCGTCGTCGATGCGTTCGGAAACCGACGTGTCGCGCGAGGTGGCGATGATTACGCGCGGCTGCACGGCATCGATGAAGGCGAGCGAACCGGCGTCGCCGGAATGGTGGTGACCTTTGATCAGAATATCGCTGCGCAAATCATCGTAATATTTTAGCAACGCTTGCTCGACCGCGCTGCCGGCATCGTTTTCGTAAATAACGCGTGTGTCGCCGAAATCGATCTGTAAGACGAGCGGCCCGTCGTCAGCCGACGCGATCTTGAGTTGCGGCGGCGGATAGAGCACCTGCGCGCGTACATCGGGTCCGAGTAAAATCGCTTCGTCGCGCACGAGGGAGCGCAGCGGCGTTCCGCGCCGGCGCAGTTCAGTCCGCAATCGCGCCTGCACCGTTGAGCGCACATCCAGTGGATTATCGAAAATTTCTCGCGGCGCGAAATCGCTAATGGTCGCAAACGCGCCTCCGATGTGCTGCGCATCGCCGTGCGTCAGTACGAGGCCTTCGAGACGATCGACGCCGCGGCTGTGGAGAAATGCTTTCAGTGTTCGTTCGTAGGAGCGCGCCGGCCCGCAATCGAGCAGCCAATCGTAGCCGTTGGCGCGCACATAGACGGCGCCGCCGGCTCCTTCATCGAGCACGGTAATGCTGCGCAGTTCCCCGGGATCGGTAAAGCGCGCGCAGCAGAGATGGCCGCCCGGCACGAGGGCGAAGAGGTGCACCAGCGCGAGCACGATTTTTGAAGCGAGCCAGTTGGCGTTGTTGAAAATAACCGACGCGCTCACGGAGATTGACGCGGCGAGAAGCGACAACAGCGCGAGCGCGAGCACGAAATAGGCGATTGGCACGACGGCGAGATTGGCGAAGAGCGAGATCGGGGTGATGAGATGGAAATACCAATAAATGAGCGGCAGCGATCCGATCCACGCCGCCAGCGAAACGGAGGCGCCGCGACAAAGCGCATGGAGAATGGCGACGCGCATCTTTTGCAGCCGATGAAACAGCGCGCGCGGCAGAAACGGATCCGGTGCAGTAATGCGCTGGAATAAGCGAAAGAGCGGGTCGGCTAAGAGCACGATGCATCCGACGACGGTGAAGGAGAGCTGGAAGCCGACGGTGAAGAGTTGTGCGGAGTCGAAGAGCAAAATGAGGAATGCCGCTGCCGCGAGACTATTGAGCGCAAGAACTTTTCGATCGAAGAAAATTCCGCCCAGAAGCAGCGCGCTCATGACGGCGGCGCGCACGCTCGCGGTATGCCAGCCGGTGATCGCAGCGTAGAAAAAAAGCGCGGGAATGATGAGAGCGGTCGCGAGTTTGCGCGGGAAACGCAGTACCATCGCCACTGTCCAGAGCAGACGCGCGACGATGCCAACGTGCAATCCGGCCACGGCGAACAAATGCAGCGTGCCGGTTTGCTGAAACGGTTCCTCGATGTCCTCCGGGCTTTCGTGGCGCAGTCCGAGCGACGTGCCGCAGATCAAACCGATGACGTCGGGCGCGTCTTCGATGCCACGACTGAGCGTGCGTTGCATCCATTGTCGCGAGGCCATCGGCGCGCGCAGCAGGCGGAAACGAGTTCCACGTTGCAAAATTCGCCCGTTGGCCGCGTCGTGCACGATGAACGTGCGAAAAACATCGCGCCGCGCCAGGTACTCGCGCATGTCGAACTCGCCCGGATTCCGCGCGCCGTGAATCGTCTCGATCGTTCCGAAAAGGCTCAACTCGTCGCCGAGTTGCGGCGCGCGTGGCCAATGCACCTGCAAAAGCGCAGGCAGCGCGTCTTTGCGCCCCTCGATTTCCAGCTCGCGCACGCGCAGCAGAAACACCGCATCGCCGCTCGCGGCCGTTTTCGGTTCGGTCGCGACCACGCCGTCCACGACCGCGGCGATCGGCTTATTGCCGACACGCTCTGCCAATTCGCGACTCGGGCTGCGCACCACTCGGGCGCTGTGCAGCGTGAAAAACGTGGTCGCGACCACGACATAAACGAGCGGACCCGCCGGCCAGCGCATGGCGACGAGCGCGCCGACCACAATGAGCGCGCAGAGCGGGATGGTTAACGTCGGGAAATAATCGGCGGCGACGATGCCGGCGATCGCGCTCAGCGTCAGACCGACGAAGGGCTGCCGCGGCAGGCTCATGCCATCGCAGTTAGTCGGTAATGACGGCGTCGAGTTTCACATCGTGCGCTTCCTGCGGCAGCGTGTCGACGATTTGAAAGGCGAAACCGACGCCGATTTTCGCCGCGCTTTGCGCGCGATGAAAAAGGAAGCGATCGAAGAAACCGCCGCCGCGCCCGAGCCGCGCGCCCTCGCGGGTGAAAGCGAGGCCGGGCACGAGCACGAGATCGAGCGGCACGATGAGCGAGATGTCTTCGTGCGCGCGCGCCGTCGGCAGAATGGTGATGATCTCGCGGCCGTGCCGGCGCAAATCGTCGACCAGCAGCTCGATCTGCGGCTCGGCCCGCATGGGCTCGAAGACGGAAACGACGTGCGCCGATTTCCAAACGGGTAACGCGAGAACGCGTTCGCAAATCGTCACCGACGACGCCTCGCGATCTTCGGTCGAGAGCTCGCGCAAGCGCAATTGCATCTGTATGCGCAACTGGCGTTTGAGATTGTCCGGGTTCATCGCGGCGAAAGATTTTGAATCGGCGACGCGAGCTTATATGGTTCGCCGCAAGTGCCGACTCCTTTTTCGAGAAAAACGCGCGTCGTGCGCCAGGCGTCGGAGACCGGCGCCGAAGAAAAAAAATCCACGCGCGTGACGCTCAAGCCCGGCATGGCTTGGCACCGACGCAATTTCCTCTCCGAAGTGCTGATCCCGTCGCTTTTCACCAAGCGCAGCGGCGAAAACACGACGCCGAAATTTCCCGAACTCAAGCCGGGCGAGTTCGGCATCACCTGGATCGGGCACGCGTCGTTTCTGATTCAAACGCACGAGATGAATGTGCTGGTCGATCCGAATTGGGCGAAGTGGCTCAAGGTCATCAAGCGTTTGAAACAGCCCGGCATCGAGCTGCATCATCTGCCCGAGATCGATCTCGTGCTCGTGACGCACGCGCATTTCGATCATCTTGACCGGCGTACGCTGCGCAAAGTCGCCGCCGACCAGCCGATCGTCGTGCCCGTCGGCGTCGGCAATCTCGTGCACGATCTCGGTTTCAACATCGTGCATGAACTCGATTACTGGCAGTCGCTGCAACTCGATGCGCTGAAAATTTCGCTCACGCCGTGTCATCATTGGGGCGCGCGTTTTCTCGCCGATGCGCACCGTGGCTTCGGCGGCTTCGTCATCGAGACGGGCGAGCGCTCCATTTTTCACTGCGGCGACAGCGCGTATTTTCCCGGGTTCAAGGAAATCGGTGAGCGCTACGCCATAGACATCGCGCTGCTTCCGATCGGCGCTTACGATCCGCCGAGCGGACGCGAAGTGCACATGAATCCCGAGGAAGCGGTGCAGGCCTTCCAGGAATTGCGCGCGAAAAAATTGGTGCCGATGCATTACGGCACGTTCCGCCTCGGCTACGAGCCGCTCGACGAACCGCTGGAGCGTTTGCTCGCAAGCGCGCGCGTGGCCGGCCTCGACGACAAAGTGCTGGTCATGACCGAAGGCCAGCCGGTGGTCGTTTGATCGCACGCGTGTGAAGTCCGGAAATCTTGCCGGCGCGATCGCAGCCAGCGCGATCACTATTGTTTTTTGTCTGCTGCTGCTCGCGCACGATCCGCTCGTTTTCTGGAATGACGACTACGAGCTGTCAATTCTCCCCGTGTGCGCAGACATGGCGCGCGCGTGGAATCACGGAGAATTTCCGCTGCTCAGTCCCTACTCGTGGGTCTGCGGCAATCTCGCCGGCGAATTTCAGTACGGCGTCTTCTCTATCTTCATCAATGCCGCCATCGTCGCGATCTGGAAATTTTCGCTAACCTTTCCGCAGCAAGCCGCCGCGCTCGCCATGGTGCATCTCGCCGCGCTCGCACCCGGCGCATTTTTGTTGGCACGCGCAAAAAAAATATCCGCGCCGAACGCACTCCTCGTCGCCATTGTCGCGACACTGAGCGGTTGGAATATTTGCTGGGGCGCGACCGATTGGCTCGGTGCGCTGGGCGCGTTTACCTGGCTGCCGTGGGCGTGGTGGGCCGGCGAACGCGCGCTCGAGGCGTCGCGCACGCGCTGGCGTTTTCTCTGGCCCGCGCCGTTTGTTTATCTGCTCACCACTGGCGGATTTCCTTACACCGTGCTGATGCTCGCGCTCGTCTTCGCGTGGCTTTGCCTGCGCACATTCGCAAGATCGCGTCGGCTAACATCGGTGTGGCCGCTTGTGCTCGGCAGCGCTTTGGGGCTCGGGCTCGCGTCGCCCGCGTGTCTCGCCCTCGCCGAATACGTGCAAGGCTCCGCGCGTTCCGTGCAACCGGCCTCGGAACATTTCCAATGGCTCGTGCCGTGGCGCGCGTGGCCGGGATTAATTCTGCCGTCGTGGACGACGCGCTGGGTCAATTTTTCTTCCAAATTTACGCCGCACGGCGCAACCGAGCTCGCCTGCGGGCTCGTGCCGCCGCTCGCGTTGCTCGCGATCCTGTGGGCGGAGCCGCGCGCATTTTTGAAACGATGGCGTTGGGAGATCGCGCTGCTTGTCATCGTTTTCATCCTCTGCATGACGCCGACCGCGGGCATGTTTCGCTGGAGTTTTCGCTGGCTGCCGCTGTTCCATCTCGTGCTCGCACTTTGCGCGGGCGGCGCGTTGGATTTATTCTGGCAATCGCGTTCGCGTCTGCGCTTGGAATTATTCGGCGTCATCGTCGGCGCGCTGGCCGTCATCGCCGCCCATTATTTCGGCGTCGAAGGCGAGCAAGCCTCTCCGTTCACGATCCTGCTCGGCGTCATCGTGCTGCTGTGGGCCTTCGTTGGCTTGACACCCCGCGCGGCGAAATTCCGTCCCTGGCTGCCGCCCTATGTCGCGTTCGCGGTTTTGCTCGCGACCTATCTTTGCCTTCCGCCGAATGGCGGCGTGCCCAAATTCGATCTGCCACAGAGTTTGCTCAAACCCGAGCCGCTCGATCCGCAGCATCTTTATCTCAGCATTTATCCGCCGCCGGAGTACGCGTATCGACTCGAAGCGAAGACGGGGCCGGTCGGCGCAACGTTGCGGCTCGGCAGCACTTCGTTGTGGGCCGCCCTCCATTTCATTAACGGCTACAGCCCGATCCGGCCCGCCGGCGTCGCGCGTTTGTTCGCCAGCGAAATTCACGGCGAGATCGATGACGCCACCGCGGCATGGCTGCTCGAATACGAAGCGGGCGAAGACCAACTGCTCGCGCGCGTCGGCGTCGACGGCATCATCGTCGCGAACGAGAACGCGCTGGCTCCGTTGCCGGCATCCGCGTGGCGGCTCGTCGCGCACACCGGCGAAGGTCGCGTTTATCATCGCGCGCTCATTCCGCCGGTGCGCTCGGTGAATTGGGACGACAAACATTCTGAAGCTGGCATCAGCGACATCGACGTCGCGCGGAATCGGGTGAGCGCGTCGGTTAACGTTCCGGCGTCGGCGCCGGCCGCGATCATCTTCTCGCGACCATTTTTCCCCGGTTATCGCGCCGAAGTGAACGGCAAAGCATTTCCGGTGGCGTCGTATCGCGGACTCATTCCGCTCGTCGAATTGTCTGCCGGCACGAGCGGTAAACTCACGCTCTTGTATCGGCCGCGCTGGTTGCTTTTCGGCTGCGCGATCGCCGCGACGAGCGCGCTGGCGTGGATCGTGTCGGCTATTTTCGCGCTGCGCACGAACATCAGCCGACGCACTCAGTAGACATCGCGCTTGTAGCGCTTGTCCGCCTTCAACTGTTCCACGAACGCCGCCGCTTCTTCCGGCGACTTGTCGCCGTGTTTCTCCACGATCTCGCGCAGCATGGCGTCGACATCCTTCGCCATGCGCAACGCATCGCCGCAGACGTAGAAATACGCGCCGTCTTCGAGCCAGCGCCAAATCTCCGCCCCGTTTTCGCGCATGCGATGCTGCACATAAATCTTCTCCGCCTGATCGCGCGAGAACGCGGTGTCGAGCTTGTGCAGCACTCCGTCGCCGCGCATTTTCTCGAACTCGTCGCGGTAGAAAAAATCGCTCGCCGCTTTTTGCGAACCGAAGAAGAGCCAGTTTTTCCCCGTCGCTCCAGTGGCTGCGCGCTCTTCGAGAAACGCGCGGAACGGCGCCACGCCCGTGCCCGGCCCGATCATGATGATCGCGGCGTCCGGATTTTCCGGCAGATGAAAATGTTTCGACGAACTCGGATACATCGGCACCGACGACGTCCCGCAGCGCTCCGCGAGAAATGACGATGCCACGCCGCGGCGCTCACGGCCGTGCGATGCGTAACGCACGACGTCGACGGTGAAATGCACTTCGTCCGGATGCGCGCGCAGACTCGACGCAATGGAATACAGCCGGGGCTGCAATTTTGTGAGCAAGCCGACAAATTCCGCTGGCGCAAACTTCGCCGAGGGATGCGCGAGCAGAAAATCGATCACTTCCATGCCCCAGAGAAATTGCTGCAAATCCTGTTTGCGTTCGGGCACGAGCAAATCTTTCAGCAACGGCGCCGCGCTCGCGCGTTCCACGATCGCTCTCAAAAATTTCGGCGGCGGCGCGGTGATGCTGTAGTTGCGCGTAAGCGCGTCGTGCAAGCGCGCGGTCTCGTTTTTGCCCACCGGAACTTCCTCGTCGCCGCTCGCGTGCAACGCGCTGATGAACTCGTCGACTAACGTCGGATCGTTGCTAGCGTAGACCGCCATCGAGTCGCCCGGTTCGTAATTAAAACCGGAATCGGCCAGCGAAATTTCAAAATGACGCGTGTCCTTGGCCGAGCCCGCGCCGGTGAGCGAGCGATTCACCAGCACGCGGCCCGGGTAGGGATGGCTGCGGGAATAAACCGTCATGCACTGGAGTTAGGCGCGAATTTTCCGATGGCAAGAAGTTTGCCTCCGCGCGCGCGCAAACTACAGTCGCGCGTCAGCCGACACGAATGCCGCACCTGCCCGACCCGCTTCTCGCCAGCGCGGCGGCGTTGTCGCCCACGCACGATCCGTATGCGGCCTTCCGGTTTCGCGCGTTCAATTTCTACATGTCGGGAAATTTTATCTCGATCATCGGCCGGCAAATGCTCGCCGTCGCCGTCGAGTGGGAAATTTACGCGCGCACGCATTCGGCCACCGCGCTGGGCCTCGTTGGGCTCACTTTCGCGCTGCCGATCGTTCTGCTTTCGCTCTTCGCCGGGCACGCCGCCGATCGCTTCAGCCGCAAATACATCATCATGTTCGCGCAGTTTGGCGGTGCGGTCGCGTCGATAACGCTCGCGTTCGTTTCATGGAAACATCTCGCCATGCCAGCGTGGGCGTGGCTCGATCGCGGCAACGATTTTCTCCGCAGCATCGCCGGAGTATTCGAGCGCCATCAGGCGACATTCCATTTCGACGACCGTTCGGTGCCGCTGATTTATCTGCTGCTGCTGGTGATCGGACTCGCGCGCACGTTCGCGTGGGCGGCGCGCAGTTCGTTCTTTCCGACGCTGGTGCCGCGCGATGTTTTCGCGAACGCGGTGACGTGGAACAGCAGCGTTTTCCAGATCGGGTCGGTGGTGGGCCCGGCGGCGTGCGGGTTTCTCATCGCGCATCGCGGTTTTTCGTTTGTCTACGCGCTCGATGCGGTGGCGGCGTTTCTGTTTTTCATCGCCGTACTCCCGATTCCGCGCGCGAAAAGCCGGCCGCCGTCGACGCAATCCGCCTGGAACAGCGTCAGCGCCGGGCTGCGTTTTGTTTTTAGCAAACGTGCAATTCTGGCGACGATCACGCTCGATCTTTTCGCGGTCTTACTCGGCGGCGCGACGGCGTTGCTGCCGATGTTTGCCGACCAGATTCTGCATTGCGGCCCGATCGGACTCGGCTGGATGCGCGCGGCGCCGGCGGTCGGCGCGTTCATCACCGCGTTGCTGGTCGCGTATTTGCCGCCGATTCGGCAGGCGGGCAAAACGCTTATCATTTGCGTCGGTGGCTTTGGCGCGGCGACGATCGGCTTCGGCCTTTCGCACGCGCTTTGGCTCTCGCTCGCGGCGCTCTTCTTTATCGGCGCGTTCGACAGCGTGAGCGTGATTATTCGCGGCACGATTTTGCAATTGCTCACGCCGGACGAAATGCGCGGACGCGTCTCCGCCGTGAACAATATTTTCATCGGCACCTCGAATGAATTTGGCGCGTTGGAATCGGGGCTAACGGCGGCGCTGGTCGGCCCTGTTGTCTCCGTCGTCGCCGGCGGCATCGGCACCATTCTTGTCGTCATCGGCGTCGCACGCGTGTGGCCGGAGATGTTGAAGATCGGCCGTCTGGACAAATCGATGCGCTGATCGCGTCGTCAGTGTCGGCTGTGAGGTGGGCCGCATGTCATTCCGAGCGAAGCCGAGGAATCCCCCTCGCCGAACTGGAGGAGGACGATGGGGGACTCCTCCACTACGCGCTTCGCTCCGGTCCGAATGACAAAAAAGGCGGCGGAGCGCCGTGGCTCCAGAACGCCAGAGAATCAAAACGCGCCGTGCAGCGAGATCATGCCGTAGGGCGCGCCGCTGTGTTCGTGATAGCGCAGATCGGCGCGGTAGTAATCGAACGAGCGATAAGGCTGGTACCCGGCCTCGGCGTTGACCGTGAGCCAATCGGTCACTTTCCAATCGAGCCCGGTGCCGACGCGCACTTCGCTGTAGGTGAGCACGGCGTCGTTCAGCTTCGGCAGGCCGTGGTCGTCGCCGAAGTGATCGTTCATGCGGAAGTTCGATTCTTTGTAATTTCCGCCGACATACGCGGTGAGGCTTTTGCTCACTTCAAAGTCGAGGCGCGGGGTCGGCAACACGGCGTCGAGCACCCATTTCGGATGGAAACGCCAGCGAACACCGCCGCCGGGCAGCACCGGATATTTGCGTTCCACATCGACGCCGACGCCGAGGACGAACTGCAGTTCCGGGCTGTAAATGTAAGTGCCGCCGACGACGAACGGTGCGTTCCATTCCGGATTATCGAAGTCCTCGGTGTAAACGCCCGGCCGCGCCTCGAAGCGCAGCAGGATGGAATCGGAGAGCTGCGTATCGATGCCGATCACCGCGGACACGGTCTGCAGGCGATTGGGCAAAGGAACGCTCTGATCGTAGCCGAAGGCAAAGCGTTCGTAGGAAAAACCAAGCCGCAGCACGCCGATGGAAAAGCGCGGCGTGAAGATGAAATCGAGCACGGTATCGCTTTCGTCGTAGGTGAGCGGAATCTGGCGACGCAGGCTCACGTCGGCGTTGCCGACATAAGTCTCGTCGAACGAATACTCGAAAGGCACCTCGCCCGCTCGCGCGCCATTGAGCGCGAGGAGGGCAAGGAAAAGCAGAGCGTGCCGGCCCGTTCTCATTTAGCGGACGGAATCCTTGCGGAAAAGCGTCACCACGCGGCCGATGTTTTTCATCATCGCGGATTCCGAGCCCAGTTTCTCCACTCCGCGCAAGCTCGAAAGCGTGGCCGACGAAACCATGTCGCCGCGCCAGACGAGGGTGGACGCCTTGCCATTCGCCGTCACCGGCCACATTTGGTAAAGCGTGAGCCCGGCGTAATAACCGCCGCTCGAGTAATACGTTACCTCCGCCGCCTGCGCGCCGCCGCCGCCGCTCTTGCTGTAAAACGCGCCGAGCGTCGCCGCCGCGGTGTCGTCGACTTCCTGCAATTCCCAATACGAATCCGGCCGCGATCCCGCGCCGCGCCCGATGCCCGTGCCGTCGAGAAAGCTGGCGAATTGCTTGCGAATTTTTCCCTGCTCGCGCAGCAATCCGTTCAGCTCATCGCCCGCGCGAATGACCGGGCCCGCGTGATCATAGGGCGGCAGCGCCGAAGTGCCGCCGGAAAGAAATGCCTTCGCGCGCGCAGACAGCACGCTCATCCAGAAATCGCCGACCGCGCCGTTGAGCTTCGCGTCGGCACCGCCCTTGAATTTCCCCGCTTCCTCGCGGCTGACCTGGATGTCGTTCGACATCTTCGCGGTGTTGTTCACGAACGTGCGCACGGGCGAATTTTCCGGCGCGTTTTTAATCGCGGCGAACGCCGACTCGCTCGGGCTGCTGAAATCTTCATGCATGAAAATTTTCAGCTCGCGATGCTGCGTCGGCTTCCACGCGCGCAAGGCGGCGAGATGTTGCGCGGGCGAACCGGGCACGACGTAGACCGATTGCACCGAAAGAAAACGCCCGGTGCTCGAAGGCGGACCGTGCGCGGTTTTCACGTCAGCCGCCGCGATCTGGTCGAGGCTGAGTTTATCGAAAACGGAAAAGCTGTGCAGCTCCGCCATCGGGTCGGCGGATTGCGCAAGCACGGCGCGGCCGAGCAAGCAGACCGCGGACAGGGTCACAAAAAACGAACGCATCCGCATATTTAGACTGCCGGGCGGCGGTTGCCAAATCCGCGTCTGCCATCCAAATACAGAGGCGTGAGCGCCATTTCGCTGCAATCCCTCGGCAAATCCTTCGGCCAAGTGGCCGCGGTGCGGGGAATTTCTTTCGACATCGCACCGGGCACGATCTTCGGATTTCTCGGCGCGAATGGCGCGGGCAAGACGACGACCATGCGCATGTTGTGCGGGCTCACGCGGCCTACGAGCGGGTCGGCTAAAATCATGGGGCACGATGTCTGGCGCAAACGGCAGCAGGTGCGCACGCTTTTCGGTTACGTCGCGCAACGTTTCAGCCTTTATCGCGATCTCACGGTCGTGGAAAATTTTCGCTTCTTCGGCGGTGCCTATCGCGTGCCGGCAAAAAAGTTGCACGAACGCATCGAACAAGTGCTGCGCCTGATCGATCTGGAAGCGAAACGCGACACGCCCGCGGGCAATTTGTCCGGCGGCATGCGCCAGCTCCTGGCGTTAGGTTGCGCGATCATCCACAAGCCGCCGATTTTGTTTCTCGACGAGCCCACTTCCGGCCTCGACCCGGTGCATCGCCAGCAGATCTGGGATTTGCTTTACGACTTGAGCGCGAGCGGCAAAACGATTTTCGTCACCACGCATTACATGGACGAAGCCGAGCGCTGCACTGAAGTAGGCTTCATCGAAAATGGATCGCTCCTGGCGAAAGCCCCGCCGCAGGCGCTGATCCAATCGTTCCGCGTGAAGTTGTTGGAACTCAGCGTCGAGCCGGTGATGTCGGCGTTGGTGAAATTGCGCGACGCGCCCGGCGTGCTCGGTGTTTCGCTTCGCAGCGGTCGCCTGCGCGTGTATGCGCCGGAGCCCGAACGTTTGTTGAGCGAATGGAAAACGCGATGGCCCTACGACAATTTGCGTCTCACGGGCGACCGCTGGGTCGAGCCCGACATGGAAGACGTCTTCACCGCTTACTCGCAAGGCTACCGCTCGATGTTGAAGGAGGGCGCGTAATCATGCTTTCCCTCAGCGCCATCGCCAGCGTCGCCTACAAGGAATTCCTGCACATCTATCGCGACAAACGCGTGCTGGTTTTGCTGCTGGTGCTGCCGCCGTTTTTCACGCTCATGTTCGGGCACGCTTTTGAAAACACCGAGCGCACGGAGGTGCCGACGCTGCTGGTGAATCGCGACGCCACCGAGCGCACGCAGCGTTTCCTCGACGTCGCGATGAAAAACAAAACTTTCGCGTGGAAGATCATGTCGCCTGACATCACCAACGAAGCCGATTTACTCGGTCGCGGCGTGCAAGGCGCGCTCGTCATTCCGCAGGGCTGGAGCGAAGCGCTGGTCAACGGCAATCCGAAGCCGCTGCAGTTTTACGTCGACGGCAGCGACACCAACACCGGCGACCAACTGCAAGGCTCGCTGCAAAAAAGTCTCGCCGATTTCCAGCTCGGCGAACGCAACGTCATGATCGAAGCGTTGCCCGTGGAAGTGTTCGATCTGGGCGAAAAATTACCGAAGAGCGTGCGCGACGAGTTTACTTCCGCGATGACGCCGTGGGAAATCACCCCGCACGTTCTCTATAATCCGAAGACGCGCTTCATCGAATACGTCACGCCCGGAATCATCGGCCTCATTTTGCAATTGCTCACCGTCACGCTCATGGCGTGTACCATCGCGCGCGAACGCGAAGCCGGCACGCTCTACCAGCTCATGGTCACGTCGCTGCGCCGCGGCGAGATCGTGCTGGGTAAAATCGTGCCCTATCTCGTCGTCTCGGCGCTCATCATTCTCATTATTTTGTTGCTGACCGCCTTTCATTTTCAGGTGCAAATTTCGCAGCCGGCAGTGATCGCGCTCGTCTGCCTGCTCTTCCTGCTTTGCTCGCTCGGGCTCGGACTCATTATCTCCGCCATCTCGCGTTCGCAGACGCAGGCGATTCAATTTTCCGTTTTCTTCCTGCTGCCAGTGTTCGTGCTTTCCGGTGCCTTCGCGCCACTGGAACAATTGCCTGCCGCCATTCGCTGGATCGCGGAGTTATTTCCGCTCACGCATTTCTGCCGCGCGTTTCGCCTCGTGAATTTGTATCACGCCGGGCCGCGTTTCTACGGGCCGGATCTGCTCATTTTGTTCGTTGGCGCGTTTATCACCTTCGTCGGGGCGGCCTTTTTGTTGAAGCGAATCGAAGAATGAGCGGGATGGCTATGAGCCGATGGTTGGTCAGTGCGCTGGCGATTTTCTCGTGCGCGGGAATTTCGTACGCCGAAGAATTCGCGACGCCGCAAGCGGTGTTCGATTCGATGCACGCTGCCTTCCGCGCCGACCGAGCCGCCGGCGTGCACGCGCGTTACGAATTCGACCTCAGCGGACCGCAAGGTGGGCGCTGGTGGATCGAAGTGCGGGATGCGAAAGCGAGATTCGGTCGCGGCCAGATCGCGTCGGCTGACGTTACGTTCATCGCGAGCGACAAAGATTGGGTGGCGCTGTCCAATGGCCGCCTCTCCGGCGCGTGGGCGACGATTACCGGGCGGCTAAAAATCCGCGGCAGCCACGCCCTCGCGCGCAAGCTCGACGAGATGTTCCCCTAGCAGCGACTAGGTCGAACGCGATCTCCGAGCGCGTTTTTGTCGGCTCTGCGAAGAATCCCGCTCTGAGAGCGTGATCCACCAGGAGAACGGCGCTCCGAGTGCGTCGCTGCTGCGCGATCCGACGGCTACTAAAAACTTCCCTGGATCTGGATGCGAGCGTAGGGCGCCGGGTCGGTGCGGTAATTTTCGTCGGCGCGATTGAAATTGAACTGACGCTGGATGGCGTAGCCGCCGCCGACGGTGAGATCGAATTGTTTGCTGAGACGGCAGGTGAGTCCGGCGCCGGCGCGGTATTCGGCGTAATCGACCTGCGCGCCGCTCAATTTGCCAAGCTCAGGATGACTGTCGGTGCGGAAGGAGCCGCCGGTCAGCTCGCCGCCGGCATAGATCGAAAGGCATTTCGACGGCGAATAGACGATGCGCGGCTCTGGCGGAATGGCGAAGACGGCCCACTGCGGAGACGGTTTCCAGACGAGCCCGACCACCGGCAGCACCGGATAATCGCCGCGCAGAAAATCCGCCTGCGCGCCGATGAGGAAATAAAGTTTGTCGCGTTGCAGAGTGAAGAAACGCGCGGCGGTGATCGGGACGTCAAACGACGCGCTTCCGAAATGTTCCTCGGTGTAGAAACCGGGCCGGAACTCGAGCAGCGCGACCGTATCCGCGCCTTGCATGTATTCGAGACTCACCACGCCGACATATTTTTGCAGATGCACTGGCAGAATGCCGCCGGTGTTGCCGAAATCGAAACGCGAATAGGCGAGACCGAGTTGAAGATAAAGATTGCCGCTGAGCAAAAAGCGATGGCCGTATTCGAACGAATCGTCGAGCGCGTCCTGCTTGTCGATGGTGCCGCCGTGGTTCACGTCGCTCTCGAAAACGTAGGAGCTATCCGTGACGACAATGTCCCGCGGCGTTTCCTCGACCGTAGTCTGGGTGGTGACGGTCGTCGTTTCACCGGCATACGTGAGCGATGCGGCGAGGAAGAAAGGCAGGAAGAATTTTTTCATGGAAGACAAAGTTCTATTCGCAGCAGGAGTGTAAGACGGATTCGTCTTTACGCGAGTTCTCTAGAGCGGAATGGTTTCGCCGGCCTTCATCACGCGCATCTCTGCGGTCACGCCGCGCTTTTTCATTTCCGCGCCGAACTGTTCCGGCGTGCCGGCCAAAACCGGGAACGTCCCAAAATGGATCGGGACGACAAACTTCGGTTTCACCAGCTCGACCGCGCGAGCCGCGCGGGCCGGCCCCATGGTGTATTGGCCGCCGATGCAGACCAGCATCCAGTCGATCGGTTCCTCCAGCGGCACCAGCGCCATATCGGAAAATAAATCCGTGTCGCCGGTGTGATAAATGGTCGGACCGCCGCTCACAGACAGCACGATCCCGCTGGGCGTGCCGCTATAGACCGGCGCCGCGTTTTCCTTCGGCGCGACAAAGCTGCCGTGCCAGGCGGGGATAAAGCGAAACGTGATTTCGCCCGCGCGCACTTCGCCCCCGAAGCCGCCGATCAATTCCGAATTCGCCAAATCTGCCGGGTAACCGAGCGCGGTGCGCATCGCGGCCGCGAGATCGAAATTCGCCACCAGCTTCGCTTTCGTTTTTTTCGCGATCTCGACGGATTCGCCAACGTGATCGCTGTGCCCATGCGTCAGGCAAATCAGATCGACGCGATCGAGCGCTTGGAGTTCCTTCTCGCCGCCGTCCCAGCCCGGATTTTTCAGCCACGGATCGATGAGCACGACCTGACCGGAGGCCGTGACCAGTTTAAATCCCGCGTGACCGTAATGAGTGAGTTGAATCGCCATGCTGAAAGAAAAACGAAGGTGGAGGCCAAGTTGGTTCCCTCGTGTTTTTTTGAGCGCGCTGTTTGTTGCGTCGAGGGGATCGCGTCGGCTAACATCCGTGCGTGCACCGCGCCGCGCATCGACATCTCATCGGCAGCGACGCCCGCCTCGCCGCGCACATTCGCAAAGCGCGGCGCTACGAGATCGTGCCGAGCCTAAACGTGCGGCCGTTCGATGCGCTGGCGGAGTCGATCGCGTATCAACAACTGAGCGGCAAAGCCGCGGCCACCATCTGGGGCCGCGTGCTCGCGCTTTATCCGCGCAAAAAATTTCTCGATCCGAAAGCGGTGCTCGCGACGCCGGACGAAAAATTACGCGGCGCTGGATTGTCGGGCAGCAAAGTCGCCGCGCTCAAAGATCTCGCGGTCAAAACGATCGACGGCAACGTTCCCACCGCGGCGAAATTGCGCAAAATGAGCGACGCGGAAATCATCGAGCGCCTGGTGCAAGTGCGCGGCATCGGTCGCTGGACGGCGGAGATGCTGTTGCTCTTCGATCTTGGCCGGCCCGATGTCTGGCCCGTGCACGATCTCGGTGTGCAAAAAGGTTTCGCGAAAATTTTCGGCAAACGAAAATTGCCGACGCCGAAGCAAATGGAAAAGCTCGGCGAAAAATGGCGGCCATATCGCTCCGCGCTGGCGTGGTATTGCTGGCGCGCGCTCGATAAACCGGAGCCGGGCGGCAACCGCGGTTGAGCGCTGTATTGCCGGCGCGTTGACTTTCACGTCGCCGCTTCATACAACGCGAGCGTGGCCAACATTCATATCAATCGCGGCGGGGCGACGCTCGGGCCGTTTTCGGAAGAGGAAGTGCGCGAGGGATTGCGCACCGGTCGCTTTGCCGAGAGCGATCTCGGCTGGCAGGAGGGCATGGCGGAATGGCAGACGCTGAGCCGCTTTCCGCAATTTACCGGTGTGACGCCGAACGCCGGCGCGCTGCCACCGGCGGCCGCCGCGGAAATCGCGCGCACCGGTTTGCCCTGGGATAACCGCGCCGCGACGAGTGTGCTCACGGCGTTCATCGCGACGTTGAAGGCGGTGTTGACCACACCGGATCAAGCGTTCCGAATGATGCGGCGCGACGGCGGCCTTTGGAACCCAATGCTGTTTGCGGTGTCAGGCGGCACGCTTGGTTTTGTCGTCTCGATTGTTTTGCAACTCGGGCTCCAATCGCTCGGCGTCGGCTTGGGCGGCGATCCCGAGGCGCTGAAGGCGCTGGGCGTAACCGGCGCGGTTTTCGTGGCGCTCCTCATTTTTTCGCCCGTCTTCGTCGCTATCGGCTTGTTCGTGAGCAGCGCGATCGTGCACGTTTGCCTCATGCTGGTAGGAGGAGCCAAGCAGCCGTTCGAGACGACTTTCCGCGTCATGGCTTATACGCAAGGCTCGATGGGAATTCTGCAAATGATTCCCTTCTGCGGCGGAATCATCGCCGCGATCTGGGGATTGATCTGCCAGTGCATCGGTCTGGCGCGCGCGCACGAGATCGAGACCGGTCGCGCGGCTTTGGCGATTTTCCTGCCACTGATCCTTTGCTGCGGTGCTGCCATCGCGATCGCTATCTTTGCGGGCGGCTTCGCAGCCTTCCAGCATGGGCTGCATCAATGAGCGTGGTTGCGCGCCCACTCGCGCCGGGTGAAATCGATCACGAGACCATTTGGCTCGCCGTCTCCGTGATTGGCATCGTGCTAGCGGGAATCTGGCTCGCGCTGCATTTGCCGTGGCCGTTTTGTGTTTTCCACGCGGTGACGGGACATCCTTGTCCGACCTGCGGGCTCACGCGCGCGGCCATCGCATTTTGCCGCGGCGATTTTCTGGCGGCGTGGCATTGGAATCCCCTCGCGACCGTTGGCTACTGCGGAGTTATCGCGTTCGATTTCTACGCGGCCGTTGTTCTCATGATGCGCTGGCCGCGCTTGCGCATGACGCCGTTGAAGCCGGTAACCGCGCGACTATTCCGCTTGGCGTTCCTTGTCCTCTTCCTCGCCAACTGGATTTATCTCTGGCGCAATCCCGCTGTCTAATGGCGATGCGCGGCGATGAATTCGCTCGGATTTAACCAGCCGTCGGTGTTCTGCCGGTAACCGGCGCCGATGAACGGCGTGATGAATTCGCGCATCTCGAAATGCAGGTGCGCAAGGTAACGCCCCTCCGCGGTGCCGACGGTCGCGATCTGCTGGCCGCGCGCGACGCTGTCGCCCGTGTGCACGAGAATTTCTTGGACGTGTGCATAATACGATTGCACGTAGCGGCGCTTCCCGTTTTCCAGCAGCGCATGCAGCACGATCACGATCTTGCCCCAGCCCGAGCCGCCTTCGCCGGTGAAGAAAACGCGCCCGTCCGCCACGCAATAGATCGGGTCGCCTAAATCGGAATTCTCGCCGCCGATGCCATTGAGATCGTCGCCGAGATGGCGGTTCTCGGTGAACTTTTGCGCATTGTAGGCGAGCGCGCCGTTCTCGTTCCCGAGCGGAAAATCGAAACGTGTCGCGAGTGGCAGCGAAGCGAGAAAGAACGGCGAAGGCAATTGAAATGCCGGATCGCGCGGCAACGGTCGCGTCAATTCCGGCGCCAGCCGCCACGCCAGGATCACAGCCAGCCCGATCACAAACAGCGCGCTGTAAAGCGCGAACCACTTGCCCGCGTTTCGCTTCGTCTCTACGCTCGCGCCATGCGAGTTCTGGTTACTGGCGGCGCGGGGTTCATCGGCTCGCATTTGGTCGATCAATTATTGGTGGCTGGCCACGAGGTCGCCATCCTCGACGACTTTAACGATTTTTACGATCCACAAATCAAGTGGGCCAACATCGCGTCGGCTAAGGAACACGCGCCGCTTTTCGAGATCGACCTGCGCAACAACGACGCCGTGCGCGGATTATTTCATCGCCAGAAATTCGACGCCGTCGCGCACCTCGCCGCGCGGGCGGGCGTGCGACCGTCCATCGCGCAACCACAGTTGTACTACGACGCGAACGTCAACGGCACGCTGCATCTGCTCGACGCCGCGCGCACCGCCGGCATCGCGCGTTTCATTTTTGCCTCCAGCTCGTCCGTCTACGGCATCTGCAAAACCATTCCGTTCTCGGAGGATTTTCATCTTACGCAAACGATCAGCCCGTATGCGGCCACCAAGGTCGCGGGCGAATTTCTCTGCTCCACTTTTTCGCACCTCTATCAGATGCGCGTGGTCCCGCTGCGTTTCTTCACCGTTTACGGGCCGCGGCAGCGACCCGATCTCGCGATTCATCAGTTCACGCGCAAAATCATGGCCGGTCAGCCGATCGATCAGTTCGGCGACGGCAGCACGCGGCGCGATTACACTTACATCGACGACATCATCCAGGGCGTGCTGGCGGCGATGAAGTACGAGGGCCCGATGTTCGACATTTTTAATCTGGGCGAAAGCGAGACGGTCACGCTCCGGGAATTGATCGCGCAGATCGAGAGCGCGGTCGGCAAAAAAGCGAAGATCAACGCGCTGCCGGAGCAACCGGGTGACATGCCGCTCACCTGCGCCGACATTTCCAAAGCGCGCCGGCTGCTCGGTTATCGACCGACGACGAAGATCGATGACGGCGTGCCGAAGTTCGTCGATTGGCTCACAGCCAGCGCGATCTCATGAGAAATCCGGCTGCGGGGCTGGCCGCGCGGGTTGTGAATAAGTAGGTTGCAAACGGTTCGCGCCGAAGGATAGTGCGCCGTTAACGATGGCTGGGAAGTTTCCCTTTCCGCACCCCGCACGGCTCAGATTTTGAGGATATTGTTGATGCGACGCTTCGCATTTTCCCTGTTTCCCTCGCTGTTCCCCGCGGTTTGCCGATGGCAATCCCACCAGCCAGATGCGGCGGAGTTTCCCGCGGCGCTTTCTCCCGAGTCGATCTTGCGAGAGACGCATGACGCAGGCTGTGCATCGTCCGATGCGCTCCGCTCACAACATAGGTTACTTATTAAGGATCAACATGAAACCTCAATCATCTGGAAGAGGCTCGCGCCGCGGTGGCCGCGGCCGTTCCCGACGCAGAACCGGCGACGCGCGCATGCGTCCCGAGCAGAACGGCGGCCCGAGAATGGCGCCGAAAAAAGGATTCTGGGCGAAGCTCGCCGCCTTTTTCTCAGGCAACAACAAGAACAGCCAGCCAGCGCGCGCTGCAGTCTCGCGCAACGGCTCGGCCACGCGCGCCGAAGCGCAGCCGCGTCCCGCGCGTAAGCCGGAATCAATCGAAGTAACGACCCCGCGTCTCTACGTGGGCAATCTCTCCTTCGAAGCGACGGAGAGCGACCTGTTCGACCTCTTCAACGGCGTCGGCGAAGTGCAGAATGCGGAAGTCGTGACCTACAAACACAACCAGCGCTCGAAAGGATTCGCGTTTGTGCAAATGCACACCGTCGACGAAGCCAAACGCGCGGTGGCGGAGTTGCACGACAAGGAATTCCTCGGCCGCAAGCTCGTGGTCAGCGGCGCGAAAGCGAGCGATCACGTTCGCAGCTAACGAACTCTCATGAAATCGGGAGACGCGGTCAGACGCCGGTCTCCCGATTTTTTTTGCGGCGTCTTCTTTCTCGTCGGGCCGACGGCGGTGGGAAAATCCGAGATCGCCGCCGCGGTCGCGTGCGCGACTGGTGCCGAGATCGTCAATGCCGACGCCTTTCAGATTTATCGCGGGCTCGATTTATTGAGCGCCAAACCGGAAGCGGAAATTTTACGGCGCGTCCCGCATCATTTGATCAGCGCGGTGTCGTTAGCCGACACGATGTCGGCCGCGCGCTTCCGCGAACTGGCCATGAGCGCGCTGGCTATAATCCGTGCGCGCGGCAAGCCGGCGCTCGTCGTCGGCGGCACAGGTCTTTACGTGAAATCGCTGACGCACGGCCTCTCCGCGAATCCGCCGCCCGATCCGGCAATGCGCGCAGCGTTGCAAACGAAGGAATTGGCGGAGCTGGTGCGTTTGCTGCGTGAAAAAAATCCTTCGCTCGCGAAGCAAGTGGATTTGCGGAATCCGCGCCGCGTCATTCGCGCGCTGGAGATCGCGTCGGCTAACAACGGCGCGTCGGCACGCTGGAAAGATGTCGAAGACAATTCGCGCGGCGTTTTTCTCACGCGGGAGCGCGGCCAATTGCGCGAGCGCATTAATCAACGCGTTGAATTCATGTTCGCCGCCGGCGTCGAAGAGGAAGTGCGCAACCTTGGCCAGACGAGCGAAACCTCCGAGCGCGCGCTGGGCTTGCGCGAGATCCGGCAACTTCTCGCGGGAGAAATTTCGCGCGCGGATCGCATCGCGAAAATTCAACAGGCAACGCGCCAGTACGCGAAGCGGCAGTTGACCTGGTTCCGCCATCAAACTAGCTTTCCGGCGCTGAACTTGACGGATTTTTCACAGCGGGAAGCAGTCAGCGCGATTTCGCAAATGGCGAGCCGCCATTTCGCGCAGCGATGATCGAGACCGGTCCGAAAAAAGGCCCCGAGCGCGCGTTGCTCATCGGTCTCGAGCAGGATGGCGTGTCGAAATGGGAGCTGCGCGATTCCATGGACGAATTACGTGAGCTCGCGCATTCCGCGGGAGCGGAAGTGGTCGATTCAGTAACGCAAAAATTATCGAAACCGACGGCGCCGTTCTACATCGGCAAAGGCAAAGCGGAGGAGATCAAGGATTCCGCGCGCGATCGGCAGATCACGTCGGTTATTTTTAACGACGAACTTTCGCCGGCGCAGGGGCGCAATCTCGAAAATCTTTTTTCGCGCAAAGTGCTCGATCGCACCCAGCTCATTCTCGACATCTTCGCGCAGCGCGCGCGCAGCCGGGAAGGCCGCCTGCAGATCGAGCTCGCGCAATTGCAGTACCTGCTGCCGCGTCTCACGCGCATGTGGAATCACCTCTCGCGCCAAACCGGCGGAATCGGCACGCGTGGCCCGGGTGAAACACAGCTCGAAGTCGATCGCCGGCGCGTGCAGGAACGCATCGCGCGGCTCGAGCGCGAACTCGAAGGCGTGCGCAAAGTGCGCAACGTGCAGCGGCAGGGACGAAAGCGTCATCAATGGCCCGTCGCGGCCGTGGTCGGTTACACGAATGCTGGCAAGTCGACCCTGCTCAATCGCCTCACCGGCGCCGATGTGCTCGCGGCCGATAAACTTTTCGCGACCCTCGATCCGACCACGCGCAGTCTGACGCTGCCGAACAAACAGCGCGTTCTGCTCACAGATACCGTCGGTTTCTTGCGCAAGCTGCCGCACACGCTCATCGAGTCGTTCAAGGCGACGCTCGAGGAAGTGAGCGAGGCCGATATTCTCATTCACATCGTCGATCTCAGTCATCCGCGCGTCGACGAGCAAATGGAAGCGGTCGAAATCGTGGTCAAGGAATTGAACGCGTTCGGTAAACAGACGCTCATCGTTTTCAACAAGATCGATCGTCTCGACAATTCCGAATTGGCCGCGACGTATCTGCGCCGTTTTCCGGGCAGCGTCGCGATCGCGGCCGAGACGGGCGAGGGGATCGAGCGTTTCGTCGCGGCGCTGCAAATCGCGCTCGGCGCCTGGCGGCTGCGCTCGCAATTTCGCGTACCACTGAGCGAATCGAATTTGATCGCGGAAATTCATCGCGTCGGGCATGTGCTGGAGTTGCGTTACGAGGGCGAGGAGGCCGTCATCACGGCGCACGTGCCGCCGCAGCTTGAGCAACGGCTGAGGGTTTTCGCGTTTGACGCACCGTCGCGGGAAAATTTGTAGCGGCGGTCTGCGACCGCCGAGCGTTTACGGGACGGCGCTCAT
>JALYTV010000082.1 GCA_030854105.1 Verrucomicrobiota bacterium
AATGCGTTTGTTCGGCAGGTCGGCTTCGAGTTTTCCGCTGCGCGCGAAGGTCACCCGCATCGGCAGCGCCTGGTCGTTCAACTCAAAAACCGTGATGTTCTCCAGTCTGTTGCCGTCCTTGCGGCCGACGTAAATTTTACGGCCGGGAAATTCGTCGATCACCTGGTCGCTGTTGAATAGCGCCATCGGATTCATTGTCGCGAGGTCGAACAAGTTCGTGCGCAATTTCTCCTGCGCCGCCGGCGCGACCTGGACGTTGAGCCAAAAGCAGAGCGCGGTGCAGATGAGCGTGATGGCTACCAGCGGAAGGCAAATGCGTCCGATACTCACACCGTTGCAGCGCCACGCGATCAATTCGTTATCCGCCGAGAGCCGGCCAAAGACGAGCAGGATCGCCGTCAGCAATCCCCACGGAATCGTGAAGATGAGCGAGAACGGTAATATATAAGCGATGAAGCTGATGAGGTATTGCGCGGGCACATCGTGATTCACCAGTAGCGGGAGCAGTTTGCGAAAAATATTGCCGACGATCAGCACCAGGCTCAGCACGAAAATGGCGAAGCCGAGATTCACCAGCAGTTCGCGGCTGACATAGCGATTGAGCAACTTCACGCCGTCGTGTTAATGCCAAAGCGTCGCGCAGACAAGCCGCGCCCTTTGCATCGCGGCGAAGTCGGCTACGTTCAGCGCCGATGGAAGAATACGATGTCGCGATCATCGGCGGCGGTCCCGCGGGCAGCACCGCTGCCACTTTGCTGGCGAGGGCGGGAGGCCGCGTTATCATCTGCGAACGGGAGAAATTCCCGCGTTTCCACATCGGCGAATCGCTCCTGCCCTACAGCATGGCGACGTTCGAGCGCATGGGCATTTCGGAAAAATTGCGCGGCCGTTTCCAGGAGAAATTTGGCGGCGACATTGCGGAAGCGGGCGGCGAGAAGTCGGCGAAATTTCTCTTCAAAGACGGCTACAACTCGCGCACTGACCGTTCTTATCAGGTGCTGCGTTCCGATTTCGATAAATTGCTGCTCGATCACGCGGCGGAAACCGGCGCCGAAGTCTGCGAGGAAACCACGGTCGACGCCGCGGACTTTGACGACGACGGCGTACGATTGCGCGTGAGCCGACCCGATCATAGCCAGCGCGATCTGCGGGCGAAATTCGTCATCGACGCCAGCGGGCGGAATTCGTTCGTCGGCACAAAATTTCAATTAAAGAAAAGTTATCCGCATTTGCAGAAGCTCTCGCTCTTCGCGCACTTCGAAGGCGTGAACCGCGAGGAGGGGATCGACGGCACGCTCACGCGCATGGTGCGCACACTGCAAGGCTGGTTCTGGATTATTCCGTTGCGCGACGATCGCACCAGCATCGGCCTTGTCATCGACAGTGCGGAATTCAAGCGCGCGAAACTTTCGCCGGAGGAATTTTTCGAGCGCGCCATCGCCGAACAGCCGGTGGTAAACGCGCGCCTGGAAAATGCGCGGCGCGTTTCGCAGGTTTATTCAGCGGCCGATTTCTCGTATCGCAGCAGCAAGCTCGCGGGCGATCGCTGGCTGCTCGCCGGCGACGCCGCCGGCTTTATCGATCCCGTTTTTAGCAGCGGCGTTTTTCTCGCCGTTTACGCGGGCGAAAAAGCAGCCGACGCGATCACCGCAGCGATGGCGCGCCCGCAACGCCGCGCGAAACTCTTCGCCAATTACGAAAAGCTCGTGAACCGCGCGATGGATATCTACTTGCGCTTTGTCGACGCCTGGTATTCCGGCAAAGAGTTTGTCGAAGTCTTCGTCACGCCCACGAAAATGCTCCAGTTGCCGCCGGCGGTGAACGCCGTGCTCGCCGGCAACATCGGCAACTCGTTCGCCATTCGCTGGCGCATGGAACTTTTCTATCTCATCGTGCGCCTGCAAAAACGATGGACGCTCTGCCCGCGACTCACTCTTATTCCGAAACGAAATCGCGAGACCATCTCCGCATGAAATCGCTGCGTCGACTCCGTCCGTTTCTGCTGCTCATGATCGCGCTGTCTAACAGCGGCTGCGCGGTGCATCGATTTCTCCTGCCGACGAAGCAATGGACCGCGCGCAGCGGACAAGTCTCAGTTCGCGGACGCAAAATTTCGCTCATCGGCGAAGTGCTGGTGCGTTTCACCAGTCGCGGCGATTTCGAACTCACGCTCACGAAAGGTTCCGCGCTGCAACTGCTTACCCTGCGCAGCGATGATAAATTCGTGCGGCTGCAAGGCCCGCTTGTGCGTGTGCCGTGGAGCGGAAAAATTTCCGAATCCCAGGCGCCCGCGCGCTGCCAATCGTGGATCGCGTTGCGCGCGCAAATGCTGCAGCGCCCACAGGAAACGACCTATACGGTCAGCGCAGCGGGCGAGAAATTGGTGGTTCGTTTCTAGGCGCGACCGCGCTTTTCCGGCATGCAAGCGAGTGAAAAAATTGCGCACGTCCTTACCCAGCGGCGTCGCCTGGTTTGGCTCGTCCTCGCGCTGGCGGCGGCGGCGAGCCTCTTCGTTCTGATCACGCGTCTCCGTCTCGACACCGAGATACTGAATTTGTTGCCGCGCGGATTTCCCGCGGTGGAAGGTCTCAAAGTTTATAACAACGAATTCGCGCAGACGCGCGAGCTCACCTTCGCGCTCCTGTGCGATCCGCAGGACGTGGATGCGCTGGAGGAATTCGCGCCGACTTTCGTCGATCGTTTGCGCGAGCAACCGTGGACGCTGCGCGTGCTGGCCGGTTCGCCCATGGCGACGCCCGATGGTGTGAGCGATTTGCAAGGCATCGCGCTGCCGCTGTTGCTCAATCTCGAGCCGGAGGAATTCGATCGCACCATTTCCATTTTGCAGCCAGCCCGCATTCGCGATCGCCTCGCGTTCATGCGCGACCAAATCCAGAGCGGCTCACCGCGGCCGCAGCTCGAAGTCACGCTCGATCCGCTCGGCGTGATCGCGCCGTCTCTCAAACCATTCGCTGGCAGCGCCGCGCTGGAAGGCGATCAACCGCTCACGTCGCCCGATCGTACCATGCGCGTCTTTCCGCTCGTCACGCGGCAGAAGGATACCAGTGCGTTTGCCTGTCAGGCGCTGATGAAAGAGATCAACGCCTGGCGCGTGCATGCCGCCGATGGCTGGAACGGGAAGGCGCCGCTGCAAGTTCTCATCACCGGGCGCTCCGCCTACGTCGCGGAACTTTCGCTCAGCATGCGCTACGACATTGTCGTCACGCTGGTCGGCTCGATGCTGCTCGTCAGCATCGTTTTCTACCTCGGCTTCCGCCGCATCGCGCCGCTGCTCGGCATGGGATTCTCGCTGCTGCTCTGTTGCCTTTTCGCGCTCGCCGCGGGCCTGCTCGTCTTTGGACGGCTCAACATGGTGACGGTCGGTTTTTGCGCGATTCTCGTCGGGCTCGGTGTCGATTTTGCGATCCTCATTTACGGCCGGTATCAGCAGCAGCGTAACGAAGGACTCGAGCACGAACCAGCCATAGCCGACGCGCTTAACAATCTCGGCCGCGCCATTTTCTTCGGCGCGCTGACCACGGCGGTCGGCTTCCTCGCGCTCACGCTCAGCAATTCCACCGGCTTCATTCAACTCGGCGTGCTCATCGCCATCGGCATTTCCGTCGCCGCGGTTTTGATGACCACCGTTTTCTTTTTGCTCATGCCGCGCCGGCACAAACCGCGTCACGGCGATCTGATTTTTGCGGCGGTGCAGGGTTACGTCATGTGCATGCTGCGCCGGCCGCGCTTGATTCTCGCGTGCAGTCTGCCGCCGCTGATCGCGCTGTCTGTGATCGCGGTGCTGCCGCAAATTCCGCTGACGCTGGTCGCCAACGCGCGCTCGATGGAACCGAAGCACAGCCGTGCCGGCGATGCCTTGACCGCGATCATGGAGAAAATGCCGGTGCGCTGGGAACCGGTGCTCGGAATTATTCGCGCCACGAATGCGCAGCAGTTGCATGACGAATGGAAAACGGTCGCCGCGCATTGGAAAGATTTGCAGCAGCGTGGTGTGATCAAAAGTTTCACCACGCCGGCCGCGCTCGCGTTTTCGCCGCGTGAAATCGAACGCAATCGCGCGCAACTGGCGAAGCTCGATCTCGGCGCGTCGCGGACGGCGTTGCAAAACGCAATTACAAGCAACGGTTTCAGCGGGGAAGTATTCGCGCCGGCGTTCAAGCTGCTCGATCAACTCCAGGCCGCGGCGCAGCCGGATTTCAAGCTACCCGACTGGCGCACGCAGTTGCCGGAGAGTTCCGCGTGGTGGTTCCTCATCGATCGCTATTTCGGTCACGATCCGCTGCTCACCGCCGGCTTCGCCACAACGAACGCGCCGCTCACGACGCAGCCGCACAAGGACGAGCTCGCGCGCGAACTGCCGGTCGCCGGTATTCCGATGACGCTCTCCGGCTGGAGTTACACGCTCACGGATCTCGTTCCGTGGTCGCGCCATCAGTTGATCGTAATCAGCGCGCTCATGGCGCTGTTCGACGCGTCGCTGCTCGCCGTGCTTTATCGCAATTTGCGCCTCTGGTTCATTCAAATCGTCACGCTCGCCTTCGCCGTCGCCGCCATGATCGCCACGATGAAGCTGGTACAGTTGCCGCTGAATTTGCTGAACGTGCTGGCCTTCCGCCTCGTGCTCGCCATCGGCGTCGACTACGGAATTTACGTGCTCCTCGTCTGGCAACGCAGCCGCGACATCCCGCGCGATCTCAGCGGCGTGCTCAAGCCCGTGTTGCTCGCCGGACTCACCGCCATCGCAGGATTCGGCTCGCTCGGCTGGGCGCACAATCCCACGCTCGCTGGTCTCGGCATCGCCTGCGCGATCGGCTTGTTTTGGAGCCTCGCCGCGACCATCTTCTTCACCTTGCCCGCAGCGGCCGCCACGCAAGCGCCGCTGTTGCACGATTAAATGAATATGCGCCCACTCTTAATCCTTCTCGTTTCCTTGTGCACCGCCGCCGGGCTTTCGGCGCAAACGCTCGCGCCCGCCGAGGTGAACGCGCTGCTGGCGAAGATTCGCGAAAAACGCGCCAGCGCGCGGAGCATGCAATCCAACTTCCAGGAGCAACGCAAAGTGCATCTGCTCGACGCGCCGATTTCCGCCACCGGCAAAATTTGGTTTCAAGCGCCAAATAAATTCCGCCGCGAAGCACAAGGCAGCGCGCCCAGCGTGACGGTGAGCGACGGGACGCAGCTATGGATTTATTATCCGAAATTCAAATCCGCCGAGCGCTATTCGCTGACGAAACACTCGCCGCTGGACGCCGGCATTGCCGCCATTCTCGCCGGGCTCAACTTGCAGGGCCTGGAGACGACCTATCGCGTCACCGGCCGCAAAGAAGGCGCGAACACCGTCATCGAACTTGATCCGCGCGTGCCGTCGCTGCGGCATATTCTGCAAAAGCTCGACGTCACGATCAGTCCCGAGCTGCTCGTCACGCGCACCGACATGCAACAGCCCAACGGCGACCGCGTCATCACCACGTACTCAAACCAAACTTCCGGCGCGATCCCAGCCAGCATGTTCGAGTTCACCCCGCCCGCGGGCACGGACGTGACGACGCCGCTGGGCAAGTAGCTTGCCTTAATCTGCGATATCTCTCCGCCGTCTGCGCGCGCAGACAGCGGTTCCCACCATCGCCAAGCCTGGTGTGTAAACAACGATCAGGAGCAAGATGAAGGATAAGGTGTCGTGGTCGATTGGTCCAAAGCGCTTGGCATGCCCACTCGCGTTGAGTTCGACAAACGCGGACGATTGGTATTCATGCGGTTGGAAATAGAAGAACGCGGCAAAACCGAGCGCGGTTGGAAGGATGAGTAGGGGACAATGCCGACCCAGAGGAGCACGCGTTTTGCGCCCGTCGTCATGGTTTAGGCGCCGCCCGTGATCCCGCTTCCTAGAGGACGATGAATTACATCAGGGGCTCCCACTCCGCCGCAGCGCTCTCGTTCTAAGAGACTCCAGTTCTTCATCCTGAGCACGTCGGCTATTTCTTCCCCTCGATCTCGTCGGCTAACGCACCGGCGTCGTAAACTTTGCGCAGCGCTTCGCTGATGGCGGCGCTGTCGACGCTGACCGCGCGCGCCTGTTTCTCGGAGTAGACCACATCGAGGCCAAGCGATTGGATGTCGCCGTCGAAAATGATGCCGACGAATTCGTTCGCTTTGTTCACCACCGGACTGCCGCTGTTGCCGCCAATGATGTCGGCGGTCGAAACGAAGTTCATGGGCGTGTTGAGATCGAGCTTATCTTTGCGCTCCAGCCAACGTTTCGGCACGTCGAACGGTGGCTCGTTTTTATGCTGCGCGCCGCGCTCGTAGAGGCCGGCGATCTGCGTGAGCGCGGGAATTTGCTCGCCGCTTTGCTCGTAGCCTTTCACCGGACCGTAGGAAAGTCGCAGCGTGAACGTCGCGTCCGGATAGGTGTTCGTGCCTTCGATGGCGAAACGCGCTTTGGCAATTCCGGCGTAAGCCTGCTGTTTGATTTCGTCCTGCGTTTCCCAGGTTGTCCGCGCCGCGCGCGCGTACGCGTCCACCATTTTAGCCAGCGCGATCATCGGATCGTCAGACGACGCGATGGCGGATGCGCCGCCCTTGTAAAGCTGCTGGCGAACGGCGAGATCCTTCAGTTTCGTGCCCTTCACTAATTCGGTAGCGCGTTCCACGGGCGATTTGCCAGCGAGGACTTGCTTCACGAGCGAATCGTCGGCGCCGAAGCGGCTCGTCATGTCGGTGAGCGAATCGGTGAGCTTGAGAATTTCGGCGTCGTCGTAGACCGGCGCGTTCGAGAACAAATCCAGTTCGAACGATTGCTTGTTGCTGTCGCGAAAAGCCGGGAAGCGCTCGCCGTTTGGCTTGGGCAACTCCTCCGCCGCGCGCACCAGGCGGCGCGCATATTTGAAGAGCGTGCTGTTAAACGCGCGCGGCGCTCGATAACCGGCGCCGACGCGTCCGAGCAAAGTCTCGAAATAATGATAGACCGGCAACACCTTCGCTTGCTCGGCCTGCGCTTGCTTGATGCGATCGAACGCCGACATCGTGTCGGCTAATTGCGCGTTGGCTTTGATGCCATCGCGCAGTTTCTGCTCGCGCTCTTCGATTAAACTCCACACCTCGGGATCGAGCAATGCGGCGAGGTAACCATCGAAGCGTTTCCGATTGTTCTCGACGCCGCGAACATCTTCTTTCACGCGGCGCGCATTTTCAAAACTGCGATTGGCGAAGGGATGCAGCAGCGATTCGCGCCGATAGAACATGTTGAGCAGATACGGCACGCCTTCATCCCGCAGCTCGGCGATCTCGCTCACGGTCAGTTGCCGATCGGTCTTGCCGGGATTGCCGCTTACGAACGTCAGCTCGCCGTCAGCCGGCCCTTTCGTATTCCATTTCAGATAATGCTCGGGCTTCACCGGTATCCCGTTTTCGTAAGCGCGAAAGATGCAGATATCGAGATCGTAGCGCGGGTATTCGAAGTTATCCGGATCGCCGCCGAAGAAGGCGATCTGCTCCTCGGGCGCGAAAACAACGCGCACGTCGGTGTAACGTTTGTAGCGATACAAATTGTAAACACCGCCCTGGTAGAGCGTGATCACATCGGAGCGCAGCCCGGTTTTCGACTCCGACTCTTTCTCGATCGCGGCGATGACGGAGTTGCGCGCCTTGTCCGCTGCCTCGGGCGACATGCCCGTTTTGATCGCGCTCTTCACGCGCTCGGTCACGTCCTCGGTCGACATGAGCACGTTCAACTCGAGATCGGTCGCTTTGATTTCCTCCGCCTGCGACTTCGCGTAAAAGCCGTCGCGCACATAATTGTTCTTCTCGCTCGACGCCTTCTGCAGAGTATCCAGCCCGACGTGATGGTTCGTGATCACGAGCCCGTTCGCCGAAATAAACGACCCGCTCCCGCCGGAATTAAAACGCACGCTCGCCTTCTGCAAATGTTCCAGCCACTGCGGCGATGGCTCGAATTGATACTTCTCCTTCAACTGCTGGAGCGGCGGTTTGTTGAACAACCACATCCCCTCATCAGCCAAGGCGGGCGAGACGAGCGACAGGAAAAGCGCGCAGCGCAGGAAGAATTTCATCCCGCAATTAAACATCAGCCGACGCGCTCAGGAAACGCTTTTTCGTATGCGACGGCTGCGCCTTACAGCGGGCGATCGACCAGCACCAGCACGCACCCCGTTTCGGAACGAACGTCAGAATGCGTCGATCCAACACCAGCCACGCTCGCCCAGCCCGGGCCCAGACGTTGACCGCCGATCAGCAACTCGCCTTCCAGAACGTAAATGAACTCCGGGCATTCATGCGCATGCAACGGAAGTCGCGCGCCGGGCTCGAATCGTAGAAGCTGCATCTCCAAGCCGCCGGTAACGGCCACGTCTTTGACCAACAACCCCGCCGCGAAGGTAGAAGGTTTCCACGGAAGATCATCGCACTTCACACAAAGCAACTGGCCAGCATCAAGGTTGTTCATTTAGTTCACCGTATGGAGCTCCAAGGATACCTCAAGCTCAGCCATCGCCGGCGGGGTTAGTCTTCTCACGGTTGCCTAGCGCTTGTTCACCGCGAACAAGCCGCGGTAGGAATCCGCCACCACCCACGCGCCGGCCGTCAGCGCACGAGTGACCACGAACTCACCCCATTGAAAGGCGCAGATGTGGCCGGCCGCTACGATAGGTAGCCAGACCAGCAGTACGAACAGGCCCATCTGTAACGCCGAGAGTGCGGCTGCCAGCCGTGCCCACACCCCGATGAGCACCGCCGCACCCGCCGCGATAAAGGTCGCGCCCGTGAAATACGCCCAAAACGGATGCCCGGGCAGCCAGGCGGGCACCAGCACGGCGGTCTGTTTGACGTAGGTGAAATGGCCCACGCCGAAGAAGATCAAAGCCAGGCCGTAGAGCACCCTCGCGATGCGCACGCCGTTCTCGCCCGTCGCGAAACCGAAGCGCCGCCTCTCCCATTCAGTGGCGAACCAGGCATACAGCACCCAGGCCCCAGCCACCATCACGGCGGTCTCAGCGCAGCCATACCAGGAACCTATCACCGTGGGCGCAGGGAGGGCGGCGGCCACTTTTAAAAGCAGCAACCAAAGCAGGAGCCATATGAGTAGCACGCGGGCAGCGGCGCCGGCCGTGCGCTGCCAGAGCAGGCCCAGGCCGCACCCAAGGGAAATAATAGCGCACAGATAGACCAGAACCTCACGTGCCGGCACAACTTTGGGCACCGGCGCCCACACCGGGGTAAAATCGCCTTTGCTTAGGCCCAGAATTCCGAGAGCGATCATGGTCGCCGCAAATGCCACCTGACCCACGCTTACAATCTGCATCGCCTGCCTGGTTAGACGTTTCAGCGTAGCAACTCCTGCCGCCGGAGCCTGTATAAATACCAAGCGAAGGCACCGAACAGAAGACATCCCATCGCACCGGCCGACTCGAGCGCTGAACGTGCCGGATTCTGCGCGGGTGCCGTGACGCCCGCGCCGAAGACAGTCACGAACAGCCCAAGCAAGCACAAAAGCCAAGTCAGCGCGTGGCGGCTGCGACGAAAGAGGAGCGCAATGGGCGGAATAAAAATCAAACTAATGAGCACGGTCGCAGCGACGGCGCCGAGTAAACTCAAGAGTGCCTGGCGCAGCGGCGTGAAGAAAAGCAGAGCAACACACACGATCACGCCCAAAGCAGCGACCACGATCGGGACACCGAGACAGATGGCAATGATCCACACGCCATCAGGATGACCACCGCTGAATGGTCGCTGAGTGATGGGATCGGTGTCGTTGAAGCTAGGATCAAATCGATTCATACCTCTAAGGAGAACAGATCAGCCACCGTGCGAATTATGAGTGGCGTTCATGAAACAGAGAAATCGAGGCATATCGCTGGTCCGCGGTTGGCTGCATCGCCTAGATGACATGTAAAGAGTGCGGGCAAGTGATTAGGCTCACCCGCACTATATGAAATGTGTCGTTGAAAACACAGAGTTGTCCTCACACGAGGGAACCCGCAGCCAGTT
>JALYTV010000137.1 GCA_030854105.1 Verrucomicrobiota bacterium
GGCCTTCCCAGGCGACTTAGACGACGGTATTGGGAGCAATATCTTCAATTCACGTCGGAACTACGAAAGACGCGCTTATCGCATTTCCGCTTTATGCGTCAGGCTTTTTCGAGAAATCAATTTGAGCTCTTTGAGTATTACGCCGGGGAAGTGGCAGGAATTCTGGGGATCTGTTCCCGCAAGGACAAGCCAATCGAGTCGGAACTGCATGCTATTGGAATAGCCGCCCCGCGAAGGATCTGAATAGACGCTGGCAGTTCTTTATAAGATAGATTCCAAATTAGAGAAGAGGGGCCAGTCCATCCTTTTTACAATAATTCATCGATAGGCGAGTGTGGAGCGGCGTACGGGGAAGGCACCGGCAGCCCCGGTTGGAATTTGCGCTGGAGTCAACCGGTCAATATCGCAATGCGATCGACGCGCGGGGAGTAAGGTGGCACGGTTATCAGATGCGGGAGCGGCCGAGTCCGTTGCGTATTTAAGCCGAAGACCGATGCTTGCACGCAATGAGTGGAGAAGCAGAGGGAGCACCGGAAACACTTTTAACTAGCGCGATCGCCGCGGGACAAAGAACGCTCGCGTCGCTGGGCGATCTCGCGCCGCAGGTGGCGCGCGCGGCGGACTTGCTCGTCGCTTGTTTGCGCGACGGAAATAAAATTCTCGCCTGCGGTAATGGGGGAAGCGCGGCGGACGTCGCCGATTTCACCACGGAATTTGCCTGCCGCTTCGTTGGCGATCGCCGGCCGTATCCCGCGCTCAATCTTTCCGCCGGCAGCAGCATTCTGACCGCGACGGGCAACGACTATGGCTTCGATGAAATTTTCGCGCGTCAGGTTCGCGCTTTCGGGAAATCAGGCGACACGCTCGTCGCCATCAGTACCAGCGGCAATCCCGCGAACATCCGGCGCGCGTTGGAAGAGGCCAGATCGGGTCGGCTAAAATCGATCGCGTTGCTGGGCCGCGACGGCGGCAAATGCGCCGGCCTCGCTGATGTCGACGTCATCGTGCGTGGCGAAAACACCGCGCGCATCCAGGAAGCGCACAAATTTCTGCTGCACGTCCTCTGCGAAATGGTCGAGCCGACATTGGCGCGAAAGTAATTCTTTTCTAAAGCGGTGGAACGCGATCTCCGATCGCGTTTGGATGCCAGCGAACCATCGCGACTGGCCATCGCGCTCGGAGAGCGCGATCCACCGTTCGTCGTGCCGTCCTCCGACGAGTCGCGTAGTTAAGCGGAGACCGTCTCTTCTGCGGGAGCTGCCGTTTTCGCAGCGCGACTCGAGCGATAGCGCCAGACGGCGAAGGCGACGAAGAGCAGATCGGCGATGACGAAGGTGGCGACGTAACTTTCGCCGCCGATGCCGAAGCCGTAGCTGTGCAATCCTTTGCCGAGAATGAAATTCACTCCGTACCACGCCATCAGCACCGCGAGAAAACAGACGACGCTGGCGACGACGAGACCGAATTGCGTCCACCAGCCAGCAAGCCGTCCGTGCAAAGTCGTGATGTAACAAAGCAGCGCGATGAGAGCCCACGTTTCCTTCGGGTCCCAGCCCCAGAAGCGACCCCAGGAATAATTCGCCCACACGCCGCCGAGGATGGTGCCGGCTGCAAGCAGAAGGACGCCGAGTTGCAGCACGCGATAGAGCCAGAAATGCATGGGCGCGTCGGCGCGCGTCTCGCGCGGATGGCGCGCGTAGCGAAAGAGCAGGATGTGACCAAAGCCCATCGCGAGCGCGAACGCCGCGTAGCTCAAGGTGATGGTAAGCACGTGAATGGTGAGCCAGAAATTATCGCGCAACACGGGAACGAGCGGATCGATGCTCGCCGGCATCGCGATCGGCATTTGAAAGACGAGCAGCAGGGCGGTGAACGTGACTGGCAACGCCGCGAGCAGATAAATCGCCGTGCGATACCGCGCAAAAAAGAGCATGCCGAAAAACGAAACGGCGAACGATACCCAGATGATGGATTCGTACATGTTCGTCACCGGCGGACGCCCGGCGATGAAGCAGCGCAACACGATGCCGGTGGCGTGAAACAGAAGCGCGGCGATGGCGACGAAGACGCCGATGACAGACAGCGCGCTCTTCTTCTTGCGCAGCTCGGGAATGAGCAACAGCACGAAGGCGATCCCGTAGAGAGGGATCGCCCAAAAGAAGCCGTCGAAGTGATTGTAGAAATATTCGAGCTCGAGTTTCGATTCCGTTGGATAAACGGACGGACTGATCGCGCGCAGATCGTCGCGCAATTCGTGCGCGCCGGCACTGAAGTTGAACGCGTCGGCTGACGCGTACGCGTTCATCGCTTTCGTGAGCGCCGCGAGGGCGGGCGCCGATTGCTGCTCGTTAAACGACCCGCTCATGCTTGCCGGGTCCGGCACCATCCACGCGGCGTTTTCACTTTTGGGCGACGGCACGATGAGGAAGACGCTGTCGTCGAGCACGTGCGTGAAAAGGGCGAGCCGATCGCTCACCATGATCGCTTCCTGTTGCGCGCGATCGAGTGTTTTATCCGCGCGTTTGAGCGCGCGCGCCTCGGTCGAGATGCGCTGGAGCTCGTTTGATTTCGCCAGTTGCTCGAGGGTAAAACGGCGCCGCTGCGGCTCGAGCCCGAGCTGCGTCTTCAATTTGCCGACGGAGATGAGAATCATCGGCTCACTTTTCCAATCGTGGGTGCCGAGCAGCGCGGCGAGGAGAAAATCGTTGGCGCTCCAGGCGCGGCCCGCCTTGTCGGTGTAACTCGAGCGGCCGCTGAGTTGAATCAGTGTTTGCCGCGCGAAAGTGTCGATCGGTTTGCGGCGACCGTTATCCTGAATCGCGAGCAAGCCGAATTGCTTGAAGTCGAGGTGATAGGTGGGGTCGCTCTTCGCCTGCGCGAGATCAGTGAAAAGCGGGAACGCGAGAAGAATAGCGA
>JALYTV010000025.1 GCA_030854105.1 Verrucomicrobiota bacterium
CTGCAATTCCGCCTGAAACGACGCGCTCATGCCGACGCGACCGCCTCAGAGCCAGAGACCCCAGGAGAGCAGCGAAGCCGCGTCGGACCAGACGCCAGCCTTCGTGTCGCCGAGCACCACGACGATGACGTCGCGACCCGAGCGGGAACCGCTGGCGATGAGGCAATGCCCCGCCGCCTCGGTGTAGCCGGTCTTCATGCCATTACAATACGGGAGGCGGGTGAGAACTTTGTTCGTGTTCTGCAGCAGGCGCGTGCGGCCATTGGCGTAGCGAAAGATCAACTGCGGTTGCGAGACGATGGAGCGGATGGTCGCGTTGCTGTAAGCGGCGCGCGCGATGATCGCGAGATCGCGTGCCGTCGAGTATTGCCCGGGAATCGGCAGGCCGTTGGGATTGAGAAAATACGAATGCGTGGCGCCGAGCGCGCGCGCTTTCGCGTTCATCTTCAGCGCGAACGCTTCGACGCTGCCGGCATTGTCGCGCGCCAGGCAACGCGCGACGTCGTTCGGACTTTTCACCAGTAACGCGCGCAGCAAATCGATGCGCTGATACGTCTCGCCAGGTTTGATGTTCAGGCGCACCGGCTCCGCGAAAGTGTCGGTCGGCTCGACCGTGACCTGGTGATCGAGAAAACCGGTATCGAGCAGGACCAGCGAGGTCAGTAATTTCTGCGTGCTGGCGGCCGGGCGCGGCTGGTCGGCGTTTTTCTGGTACAAAATCTCGCCGGTGCGTGCGTCGACGACCATGACCGAGACGGCGCGCGTTTCCGGCACGCGATTGCGATCGGACGGACTTGCGGGCAACGGAAATGGCGTCGGCGCGGGCGTTGCTTCCGCGATCGCGGACGACTTGCGTTTTTTGCTCTTCGTTGTTGCCCTCTTAGGCGTCGCGCTCTGCGACGCAGGCCGCTTGTGAACGCCGGTCGGCCGGATCACACCGTCGTCATCGTCATCCTGAGCGCGGAGCGAAGGCGTCGCGATGAACGCCACCAGCGCGCAGCAAACGAACGTCAGCCAGCGCGTTCTCGCGCGGGCGCTGCGAAATTTTCGATGTGAATGCGAAATCATCCCGCCTATTTGCCCCGCTGGATCAACTCCACCTCGTAACCTTCCGGCGCGTCAATAAAAGCAATCGCGCCGCCGTTGCCATTCGGATGCGGGCCGTCAGAAAGTGGATAACCCTTCGCCGCCGTCTGCTTCGCGAATTTCTCGAGGTCATCGACCTCGAAGGCGAGATGCGTGAGATCGGGGCCGACCTGCACCGGGCCGCTCTCGTCGAACTTACAAATTTCGATTTCCTCGTCGCTGCCCGGCGCCTTGAAGAACACCAGTTGCGAGCCGCGCCCGGAAGTGTGCCGGCGCGTTTCTTCCAACCCGAGCACGTCCTTATAGAACGAAACGGTTTTCTCCAGATCGGTCACGCGGTAGCGCGTGTGCAGTAATTTTTTGATCATCACTTAAAACAATTGCCGCGAGTCACCCTCGAATTCAAATTCGCGCCATGCTTTTCCTTGGCCTCGACAGCGGCACGCTCAGCTGCAAGGCGCTCGTGCTCGACGCCGATTCCGGCAAAGTGCTGGCGCAGGCGCGGATTCCGCACACCTTCGTCGAGAATCTGCCGCACGGCCACCTCGAACAGGAACCGCGCACGTGGATCGATGCGGCAGACAGCGCGATCGCGCAATGTCTGGAGCAAATCCGCACGCGGCGAAAAGAGATCGCCGCCATCGGCGTCAGCGGGCAGCAGCACGGACTCGTCACCCTCGATGAACGCCACCAGCCCGTGCGCCCGTCGAAACTCTGGTGCGACATTTCCACCGCGGAGCAGGCTCGCGAACTCAATCGCGCTTTCGGCAACGTCGACGAAATCATTCGCCGCACCGGCAACGCCATCGTCGCCGGCTACACCGCGCCGAAGATTCTGTGGCTCAAGGAACACGAGCCCGATAATTTTCGCCACACCCGCACGATCTTGTTGCCGCACGACTACCTGAATGCGTGGCTTACCGGTGAGCGGCAGATGGAATTTGGCGACGCTTCCGGCACCGGCCTGCTCGATATCCGCACGCGAAAATGGTGCGAGCCGTTGATGAAATTCATCGACGACGAGTTGCTGGAAAAATTTCCGCCGCTGCGTTCCTCCACGCGTGCGTTGGGATTGCTGCGCGCTACGCTCGGCGAGAAATGGGGCATCGGCGACGCGCTGGTCAGCGCCGGCGGCGGCGACAACATGATGGGCGCGATCGGCACCGGCAACATCCAAGCGGGTCGGCTGACGTTGAGCCTCGGCACTTCCGGCACGCTCTACGCGTTTTCGGAAACGCCGATCGTCGACGAGCGTGGCGAGATTTCGGCGTTCTGCGACAGCACCGATCATTGGCTGCCGCTCGTCTGCACCATGAATGTCGCCAATGCCGTCGCGCGCGTGCGCAAGCTGTTCGCTTGGGACATGGCAACGCTCGAGATGCACGCCGCGCAATCGCCGCCGGGCGCGAATGGCCTGACGTTCCTGCCGTATTTCCAAGGCGAACGCCTGCCCGATCTGCCGAACGGGTCGGCTGTGATCCACGGCTTGAATTTCGCGAATACGAATCGCGCCGATATTTCGCGCGCGTTGATCGAAGGCATCGTGATCGGGCTGGCTAACGGCCTGAAGCGTTTGCTCGCGCTCGGCGTCGAAGCCGGGGAAGTCACGATCACCGGCGGCGGCGGACTCAGCCCGACCGCGCGGCAGATCGTTTCGGATGTTTTTGGCATGCCGGTGAACGGATTGAAAATCGCGGAAGGCGCGGCGCTCGGCGCGGCGATGCAGGCGGCGTGGACGTTTTCGCAAACGAAAGGCAAACCGATCGCGCTCGAGAAGTTCGTCCAGGCCGCGGTGAAAGTGGATCGCAAAATGCGCGCGGAACCGCGCAAAGAAAATGCCGCGCTCTACGCCGAATTGCGTGGACGCCATGCCGATCTCACGCGGAAACTGGCCAGCAGCGGATACCTATGAAAATCGTCATCGCCGCGACCGGCGCCAGCGGCACCATTTATTTGCAGCGTTTGCTCGGGCAGATCGACGCCAGCGCCAACGAAGTGCATCTCGTCATGAGCGGGCACGCCAAACAAGTCACCGCCACGGAGCTGCCGGACTTCCGCGTTCCGGAAGAAATCGCGCAGCACGGCGAGCAGGATCTGAATGTGCCGTTTGTCAGCGGCTCCGCGCGTTTCGACGCCATGGTTATCGTGCCCTGCTCGATGTCGACGCTCGGTCGCATCGCGAGCGGATCGGGAGACAGCGCGCTCTTGCGCGCCGCCGATGTTTTTCTAAAGGAACGCCGCAAGCTTATCGTCGTGCCGCGCGAGACGCCGTGGAGTTTGATCCACGCGCGCAACGTCGTCACACTGCTCGAGGCGGGCGCGATCGTGCTGCCCGCGATCCCATCGTATTACAGCAATCCGCAGAGCGTGTCGGCTGTGGCGGACACCGTCGTCTGGCGCATTCTCGACCAGCTCGGCTTGCCGAACGCGCGTGCGTTCCGGTGGAAAGAAGATTGAAGACGGCGAACTGGCGCACGCGCCTGCTGGTCGCGCTCGGCTACCGCATTTTCCAACTCTGGGTGCGCACCCTGCGCTTCGAAGTCGAAGATCGCGCGCGGCTGCTGCAGGAAATTCCGAAGCGTCTTTTCATCGCCACCGTCTGGCACAATCGCCTTTTTCTTTTCGCTTACGCCATTCGTAAATTTTTTCCGAGCGCGCAAGGCGCCGCGCTCGTGAGCGCCAGCCGCGATGGCGCGATCCTCGCCGAAGTGCTGAAACATTTTGGCTTCGACGTCGTGCGCGGATCGAGTTCGCGTCGTGGCGCCACCGCCCTGCTCGAGCTGGCGGAAAAAATCGGACGCGGTCAACACGCGGCCATCACGCCCGATGGCCCGCGGGGCCCGGCCTATGAACCCGGTTCCGGTATTGTTTTCCTCGCGCAAAAATCCGGCGCGGAAATTTTGCCAATGAATTTCGAGTTCTCCAGCTACTGGCGCCTGCGCAGCTGGGATCGTTTCTTCGTGCCGAAACCGTTTTCGAAGGTGCGCTACGTCATCGGGCCGCGCCACATCGTGCGACAGACCACCAGTGAAGAAGAATTTGCGCAGGAACGAGAACGTTTGCGCGTCGCGATGATGGCGCTGGTGGAAATGCGCTGATACTTTCCGCGCGATGGCGAACCTGATCGACGGCCGCGCCGTAGCCGAAAAGGTTTACGCGGAACTGCGTGCGCAGATCGCGGAGCTGAGATCGCGTCGGCTGGCGCCCGGCCTCGCCGTCGTGCTCGTGGGCGATGATCCGGCGTCGCGCGCCTATGTGCGCGCGAAAGACAAAATGTGCCGCGAGCTTGGATTGCATTCGGTTAAGCTCGAATTGCCCGCGACGACGACGCAGGAGGAATTGCTCGCGCGCGTCGACGAACTCAACCGCGACGCGAGCATTCATGGCATCCTGGTGCAGTCGCCGCCGCCGCCGCAGATCGATGAAGCGGTGATCATTCGCGCGCTCGATCCGCGCAAGGACGTTGACGGTTTTCATCCCGAAAACGTGGCGAAACTCGCGCTTGGCGACGACTCCGGTTTCGTCCCCTGCACGCCGCTCGGTTGCCTGCGTTTGCTGCGCGAAACCGACGTCCCGCTCACCGGCGCGAACGTCGTCGTTCTCGGTCGCAGCATGATTGTCGGCAAGCCGATGGCGCTGCTGCTCATGCGGAAGGGCGTCGACGCGACGGTGACGATTGTGCATTCGCGCACGAAGAATATTCCGGAAATTTGCCGGCGCGCGGCCGTGCTCATCGCCGCCATCGGGCAGCCGCGTTTTGTAAAAGCGGAATACGTGCACCCAGGCGCGGTCGTCATCGACGTCGGCATCAATCGCGTGGACGACGCGACATCACCGCGCGGCTACAAACTCGTCGGCGACGTCGATTTTGCCGCGGTCGAAAAAATAGCCAGCGCGATCACGCCCGTGCCCGGCGGCGTTGGTCCGATGACGATCGCGATGCTGATGTCGAACACCGTCAAAGCGTGTCGGCTCGCGCACGCGTCATCCTGAGCGAAGCCGAAGGATCCCTCGCGAAACGGAAAGGTAACGTAGCGAAATCCCTCGGCCGCGCCCGGATTAACGACCGAACGCGCAATGGAGGGCGGAGCTCCGCGACGCCGCTTGGCCTACCGCACAATTTTCGCCGTGAGGAAACGCATCAGCGCCGGCTGAAAGCGCGCGATTTCCAAAACGAGCGAACCGAACGTCGGCGAGACGACGGAAGCGCGCGCGAGACTGTTCACCCACAAACGCCCGCGATAGAGCGCCGCGTGTTGCGCCGCGTAATCGTGCGCGGCGGAGCGATCGCCGCGGGCCATTCTTCCGATCACTGACGACGCGATCTCGCCGCTGCGCAGCGCGTAGAAAATTCCTTCGCCGGTGAATGGTTCGACGACGCGCGCGGCGTCGCCCACGAGCAATAAATTCTCGCGCGCGGGCGGCAACGGCGTGCGCGCCAACGGGGTGATGGTGCGCCACGTTTGCGACGCCGGGAGCACAAAGGTTTTCGTCGCCCAATCTTGCAGCGCGCGCAGCGATTTCGGTTTGCCGACGAGACAAAGATTCAGTTCGTGCTTGTTTACCGGCGCCTGCCCGGAGTAGCCCCCGGGCAGAAGTTGCAGCACCACGCGATCGCCGAAATCGCGTGGCAACGGCACGTGCGCCTGTAGCGCGACGCGTTCCTTCGTCGCGCGCGGCAGTAGTTTCAATAGACGCGCCACGGTCGAGTTGCGTCCGTCCGCCGCGACCACAACGCGGGCGCGAAAGTGGATCGCGTCGGCTGTGGTTAGTTGCCAATCGTCATCAGCGCGTTGCAACGCGGTGAGCGTCGTTGCTTCGTGAACTTCCGCGCCGAGCGCGCGCGCGCGTTCCAGCAGCACGAGATCGAGAATGCTGCGCTTGAGCGAAATTTCCGCGTCGCCGTTCCGCGGCAGATCGACCGGAATGCGCAGACCGCGCAGGCTGATGAATTCCACGCGGGCGAGCGGACCGTGTGGCGACGCGCGCAATTTTGCCTCGGTGCCGAGGCGTTGAAAAACGGGCCAGCACGCCGGATTCAGCGTGTCGCCGCAGACTTTTTCGCGTGGAAATTTTTCGCGCTCGAGCAGCAACGTGCGCAAACCTTGTTGCGCGCAGAAGGCCGCGCAGGTCGAGCCGCCCGGGCCGCCGCCGATGATCGCGACGTCAAATGTGCTCATGGCGTTTCCACCAGAGAGGTTCGTGCGTAAATTCGCGAGCGATGCCGACGAAGGAGAAGCCCGACCTGCAAAAGAAAGTGCACGACGTGCCGCATAAGCCGGGAGTCTATCTCATGCGCGACCGCTTTAACCGCGTCATTTACGTCGGGAAAGCGCGCGATCTGCGCAAGCGTGTCGGCTCGTATTTCATGCCGTCGAAAGTGGCGCAGGCCGATCTGAAAACGCGCGCGCTGCTCGACGCGGTGTGGGATTTCGAAACGCACACCGTGGCGAGCGAGCCGGAAGCGCTGCTGCTCGAAGGCAAGCTGATCAAGGAATACCGGCCACGCTACAACATCTCGTTTCGCGACGATAAACGTTTTCTCGTCGTCAAAGTCGATCTCACGGAGGACTGGCCGCGTTTTCGTCTCGCTCGTTTCAAAAAAGACGATGGCGCGCGTTACTTCGGGCCGTATGCGCACGCCGGCGCGCTGCGGCAGACGCTCAATTTCATGCGCAAAAAATTCGGCGTGCTGACTTTCGGGCGCGGGTCGCCGACCGAGCGCGAATTGAAATCGTCGACGTATCAGGTGCCGATGAAATTGGCCGACATCACCGCGCCGGTCTATCGCGAGCGCGTGGCGATGGCGTGCGCATTTCTCGAAGGACATTCGCGCGAATTGATGGACGAGCTTGAGAAACAGATGCGCGTGGCGGCGGAAAAACTCGACTTCGAGAAAGCGGCGGAGTTGCGCAACATGCTCGAGGATTTGCGCCGCACCACGCGACCGACGCGGCGTTTCACGCGCACGTCGCTGCCGACGACGATCAATCCCGCAGCCGACGTCCGTGCCTTAGCCGACGCGCTTGGGCTCGGCAAACCGGTGCACGTGATGGAGTGCTTCGATATTTCCAACATCAGCACCACGCACGTCGTCGCCTCGATGGTGAATTTCCGCGACGGCGTGCCGGACAAAAACAATTATCGGCGCTACCGCATTCGCACCGTCGAAGGACAGGACGATTTCGCCAGCATGGCCGAAGTGGTGCGGCGGCGTTACGCGCGCGTGCTGCTGGAGGCGCGCGCGGAGAATCCCGACGTCGCCGAATTTTCGCAGGAGAATCCTGCGGAGGCGATCGAGCGCATCGGTCATTCCGAGCGCAGCCGCGGAATCCCGTCGCGCAATCAAGAAGCCTCGCGGCCAGACAGCGAGCAAACGCCACGGGATCCCTCGACCCCGAAAGCATTCGGGGCTCGGGATGACGCCACGTTCGTCGCCGTTAGACTACCCGATCTCATCATCGTCGACGGCGGAAAGGGTCAGCTCTCCTCGGCGTGCAAGGAATTGCAGCGGCTCGGTCTGCACGAATTGCCGATCATCGGGCTGGCTAAGGAATACGAGGAAATTTACCGGCCCGGCCGCGCGCTGCCGTTGCGGCTGCCGGAGGATTCCGGCGCGCTGCGTTTGCTGCAACGCATCCGCGACGAAGCGCATCGTTTCGCGAATACGTATCATCAGTTGCTGATGAAGAAGCGCATCGGCGAAAGCATTCTCGACGATTGCCCGGGCGTGAGTCAGAACCGCAAAAATCTTTTGCTGCGCGAATTCGGCTCGGTGAAACGGTTGCGCAAGGCGAGCGTCGAGCGCATCGCTGCGACGGAAGGAATCGGCCCGAAGCTGGCCGCCGACGTGCACCGTTTTTTGCAAACTCACTAATCGCCGCCAAGTTCGGCTGCAGCTTTCACGATGAAATTCTTCCTGATTTTTCTGCTCAGCGGGCTCGGCCTGGTGCAAGCGCAGGAAATCTCACCGTCGCCGGCGAGCGCGTCGCCTACGCCCGCGCCCGAGGACGAGATTGCGCCGACGTGGGAAACACAAAAGCTCGCGCGCGCCTACGTGCTCGATATTCCAGCGCCGCGCGGGCTTATCACCGATCGCCACGGCGTGCCGCTGGCGCAGAACAAACTCAGCTACAATCTCGCGCTCATTTTTCCGACGCCGCTCGATTACGCTGACAGCAAAGTGATTGAATTCGCGCGCACACGCATCGCCAGCGCGGCGAAAATCATCGGTCGCCAAATTCGGATCACAGACGACGCGATCCTGAAGCATTACCACAATCGCGGCATTCTCCCGCTCGAGATCGCGACCAATCTCAGCGACGAAGAACACGACGCTATTGGCAAACATCCGCCGGACGCGATTTCGCTGCGGCCGATTTACGTGCGCGTTTACCCGCAGGGGAAAACGGCGGGCCAGATCATCGGTTACTCCGGGCGCACCGGGCGCAACCCCGACGGCATCATTGATAATCACGAAACGATCTGGCCGGATACGGAGGGGCGCGAAGGCATCGAGCAGACGTTCAACGCCATGCTCTCCGGCAAACACGGCGAATACAAAATCACCTTCGACAAGGATGGCCGCAAAACCTCCGAGAAGATCGTGTCGCCTCCGGTGCCGGGTTACACCGTTGTCACCACGATCGATTTGCACTTGCAGGAAATGGCGGAGAAGGCGCTGGAGGCAAAAGCCCAACGCGGCGCCATCGTCATCATGGATCCGAACAACGGCGACATCCTCGCGCTGGCGTCGTGGCCCACCTACGATCCAAACGCGTTCGTGCCGTCGATTTCCGCGGAGAAATTCAAAGCGCTGCAGGACGATCCCGATATTCCGCTGCTGCCGCGCGCGTTTCGTTCGGCGTATCCGCCCGGCTCGACCTTCAAGGTCGCGGTCGGGATCGCCGCGCTCGAAAATGGTGACATTACGCCAGACGACGAGTTCAACTGCGTGCCGTCATTGCAGGTGGGCAACGTCACGTTTCACAACTGGAAAAAAACGGAGCGCGGCGATCTGAATTTCGTGCAGGCGCTGACGGAATCGTGCGATACCTGGTTCTATCAGGTCGGCATCAAGACCGGAGCCGACCCGATCATCGATTGGGCGCTGGGGCTCGGTTTCGGCGCGAAATGCGGAATTCCGTTGCGCGGCGAAGCGGAAGGGCGCGTGCCGAACAACGAATACATGCGCGCGACGCACGGCCGCAAGTTGCTCAACGGCGACATCGCGAATCTTTCCATCGGCCAGGGCGACGTGCTGGTGACGCCACTGCAGATGGCGCAGGCGATGGGCATCATCGGCAATGGCGGAAAATTTTTCCAAACGCGTTTGGTCTCGCAGGTGCAGGCGCTCGATGGCGATATCGTGACCGCTTACAACGTGCGCGAAAAGCGCACGCTGAATCTTTCGGAGACGACGCAGGACGAATTGCGCACGGGCTTGATCGACGCGGTGAATTCGCCGGCGGGAACGGCGCACCAGGCGCGTCTTGATAATACGGAGGTCGCCGGCAAAACCGGCACGGCGCAGTGGGGACCGAAAATGAAGGAGCGCACGGCGGCGTGGTTCGCGGGATTTTTGCCGGCCGATAAACCGCAATATGCGTTTGCCGCGCTCTACGAAGGTGACGTCGGCAGCAAGGTTCACGGCGGCTCGGCGGCCGCGCCGATGATCGGCAAAATATTCAAGGAAGTTTACAAGGACGCGAAAGCGAGCGGGCATCACAGACAACGCGCTCAGCCGGATGCCGAGGAAACCCCGCGAAAGGCCGAGCCGGCGGACGAAGACACCAGCGACTAAATCGCGGCGCAGTTGTAGTGGCGCTCTCAGCGCCGGGTTTGTCGCGAATCGGCGGTCATAGACCGCCGCTACAGCGCAGCGACTAGCTCATGGAAACGACGCGATCATCCGGCAGCAGCAATTGCAATGCGTTCTCCGCGTCCTCGGCGGTTAAAATGCAGTGGCGTAGAGAAAGGCACCGCGGAGATTGCGGAGGAAAACTCAGCTTTTCTCATCCCGGTGGTCGCGGCACGCGCGGTGGTTAAGTTCCAGCGTGAAGATGGCGCTGCTCATCGTTGGTCACGGCTCGACGGTGAACGCCGAGTCGAGCGCGCCGACGTGGGCGCACGCGCGCGCGATTCGGCGGCGCGGTTTGTTTGCCCAAGTGAAATGCGCGTTCTGGAAAGAGGAGCCGAGTTTGCGTGACGCGCGCTTTTTGTTTCAGGACGCGGAGGTGCGCGATGTTTTCGTCGTGCCGAATTTCATCAGCGAAGGTTACTTCACGCAGACGATCATTCCGCGTGAGCTGGAATTAGACAGCGCGATCACCGCGCGATCCGATGGGCAGCGCTGGCATTATTGTGAGCCCGTCGGCAATCATCCGCTCGTGACCGATCTTCTGCTCAAGCGCGCGCGCGAAATTGCGCCCGGCATCGACGAAAAGAAAACGGCGCTGCTCATCGTCGGCCACGGCACGGCGTTGAACGACAACAGCGCGCTGGCGGCAAAGCGCGAGGCCGAACGCATTCGTGCCCGCAGCCATTTCGCCGCGGTCTTGAACGCTTACATGGAAGAGCCGCCGCTGATCGCGGACTGGGATAAACTCACCGACGCGGAGAACGTGATCGTCGTTCCTTTTTTCATCGCGGACGGTCTGCACAGTTACGAAGACATCCCGGTCTTGCTCGGCCTTCGGCCGGAAAATTCCTCCACCGTTTTTGGGCAAAACCCGCATCGGCTGCGCGGTCGCACGTTGTTTTACGCGAGCTCGATCGGCACCGAGGCGCAATTCGCCGATGCCATCGTTGAGCAGGCGTTGAATGCGCGTAGCGTGACGGATGCCCGTTAAGAAAAAAGCCGTCCGTCGCGCCAAGCGGGCCGTCAAGAAAGCGCCGCGCAAACTCGACGCCAAATGCCGCACGCTGCAGGAAATCGGCGTCACCATGATCGCGGGCGGACGCGGGCACGATGTGTTGCAGGAGATCGCCGAGATGGTGCAGACGCGCTGCCATTATCGCTGGATCGGCATTTACAAAATCAAGCGGCACGAATTCGTCATCGAAGCCGCCACCGGCAAGACCTGCCCGGCGTATCCGCGCTTTCCAGTGACGCAGGGCATCACCGCCGAAGCGGTGGAAAAACAAAAGACGCTCATCGTGCGCGACGTGAAAAAAGATAAACGCTTCCTGCCGAATTTTTGGACGACGCGCTCGGAAATCATCGTGCCGATCATCGACGACGAGCACGAGAAAGTGGCCGGCGTCATCAATGTCGAGAGCGCGAAGTTGAACGCGTTTGGCAAGGAAGATCGCGATTTTCTCGAAGGCGTGGCGCGGTTGGTCTGGCGCGCGTTGCGGTGAGCGCGAGCCTGCGCGCGACGTTCGACGAAGAAGGCGCAGCGCGCCTCGGCGAAGTGATGATCGTGTCGGCTAACGACGGCGGCTTTGCCATTATCCATTGCGCCGATATTAGTCGACACGATCTGCGCGAAGTCGCCGCGGATGCCGCGCGCGAAATCGCCAGGGTCGACGACGCCGGCCAATATCGTCCGCTGAAAACCGCACCGAATCTAGCGCACGGCTGGCGCGCGCGCGCGAGAGATTGGGATGAAGCCGTCGACATTCTCGACGCCATTTATCCCGGTCGCCTCGCCGTGCTCGATGCCTGCGAAGCGGGTCGGCTGACGACGACTTCGTTGCGCGATACGCTGGCGCGTCAGACCGGGATGTATCGCGTTGCGGCGAAAATCAGTGACGGACAAATCGAAGAGGTCGTCCGCGAAGTTTGCCGCTCGGACGGTGGTTGCCTGCGCACGATTCTGTGGACGCGCGATGGGAATGAGCGCGTCGCCAGTTTGTCGGCGGAGAAGTTCGATCCGGCGTTCGATCAGACCGGACGCGGCGAACGCTGCGCGCCGCTGCTTTGCCAGGAAGCGTGCAATCTGCTTGTGGCCGCCGCGCGCGCGACGGCGAAGCGATGATCATCCGCGCCGGCGCGGTGGTGACGATGGACGGCCCGCCGCTGGTCGGCGGCGTGGTTCGCGTCGAGGGCGAACGCATTATCGCAATCGGCCAGAGCGTGTCGGCTGACGACGAGATCATCGAGCTGCGCGATCACATTTTGCTGCCGGGATTGATCAACGCGCATTGCCATCTCGATTACACGATTTTGCGCGGGGAAATCGCGCCGCAGAATTCTTTCACGGATTGGATTCGCGCGATCAACGCCGCGAAAGCGAGGCTGACGCCGGACGATTATGTGCAATCAATCGATGCCGGGTTTGGCGAAGCGTTGCGCTTTGGGACGACGTCGTTGGTGAACTTCGAAGCGTTTCCGGAGTTGGTTGCGGGTTGTGCGGGGACGCCGCTGCGGACCTGGTGGTGCGCGGAGTTGATCGATGTGAACGCGGCGGGAGAAGCGGAGCGAATGGTGGTGGCGGCGGTGAGGGAGTTCGCGGCAGGGATGCCGCGAAAGGCACGCTGGAAGCGTGCGCTACCGGGGGAGGGCGCGTTCGGGCTGGCGCCGCATGCGCTGTTTACGGCGTCGCCGGAGCTGTATCGGGAGTGCGGCAAGATCGCGTCGGCTAACGACTGGATTTTGACGACGCATTTGGCCGAGTCGGCGGAGGAAATGGAAATGTTCGCCGACGGATCGGGGCGGCTGTTCGATTTTCTAAAATCGCTCGGTCGCGATATGAGCGACTGCGGCGGCCTCACACCGCTCGCGCGCTTTCTGCAAAACGCGGGTGGGAAAAATTGGATCCTCGCGCATGTGAATGAACTCGACGCCGGCGATCTCGTCTTACTCGCGCAACATCGAGCGCAGCTTTCGCTCGCGCATTGTCCGCGCAGCCACGCCTATTTTCGGCATCGGCCGTTCGCGTTCGAAAAATTGCGCGACGTGAACATCTGCCTTGCGACCGATAGCCTCGCCAGCAACGACGATCTTAGTTTGCTCGCGGAAGTGCGCGCGTTCCGGAAATTGCATCTGCAAGTTTCCGCCGCGGCGGTGCTGGAAACGATCACCATCAATCCCGCCCGCGCTCTCGGCGCGGCGGATCAGCTCGGCCGCATCCGCGTCGGCTTCGCCGCCGATATGATCGCGCTGCCTATGAACGGGTCGGCTGACGTTTATGAGCAAATCGCAGAATTCGACGGCGAAATTCCATGGGTGATGATCCGCGGCAAGGTCGCGGTCGGGTAGGTTTCTCTTTCTTTTTCTCAAATCTGAAATATTCTCCGCGCTGCGAATGGCGAAGATCGTAATCATCGACGACGAGCCGGCCATGGTCGAGGTCATCGTGACCCTGTGCCGGGAAAAAGGTCACCAGGCTTTCCCGTTCAACTCGGCGCCGAAAGCGGTCGAGCAGTTGAATACCATCGAGCCGCACGTGGTCATCGCGGACATCCGCATGGAGACGATGACCGGCTTCGACGTGCTGCGGCACGTGCGCGAGCATCACCGGCAGACGGCGGTGATTTTGATCACGGCTTACGCGTCGGTGGAAACGGCGGTGGAGGCGATGAAAATGGGCGCGTACGATTACGTGACCAAGCCGTTCAAGATCGACGAGCTGCAAATGACGGTGCAGCGCGCGCTCGATTACCAAGCGGCCCTGCGCGAGAACGTTTACCTCCGCAAGGAGCTCAAGAACAAATACAAGTTCGAGAACATCATCGGGACGAGCGGCAAAATGCAGCTCGTCTACAGCCTTATTAACAAGGTCGCGGACACCGACAGCACGGTCTTGATCATCGGTGAAAGCGGGACGGGCAAGGAACTGGTCGCGCGCGGGCTGCATTTCAACAGCAACCGGCAGCATCATCCGTTTGTGGCGATCAACTGCAGCGCGCTGCCGGAGAATTTGCTCGAGTCGGAATTGTTCGGGCACAAAAAGGGCTCGTTTACCGGCGCGGTGTCGGACAAGCGCGGCCTCTTCGAGGAAGCGAACCTCGGCACTATTTTCCTCGATGAAGTGAACTCGATGGCGCCGCAGTTGCAGACGAAATTGCTGCGCGTGTTGCAGGAACGCGAAGTGCGCCGCGTCGGCGACAACAAAAGCTCGCCGGTAAATGTGCGCGTCGTCGGCGCGACCAACGAAGCGTTGCTGCCGAAATTGAAGGACGGCACGTTCCGCGAGGATTTGTATTACCGGCTCGCGGTCATCCCGGTGGAGATTCCGCCACTGCGCGACCGCCTCGAAGACGTGCCACTGCTGGTGAATCACTTTTTGCAAAAACAGGCGAGTGCGGCCGGCGGCGAAGCCAAGAAGATCGATCCGAAAGCGGTCGAGATTCTTTGCCTTTACGATTATCCCGGCAACGTGCGCGAGCTGGAGAACGCGATCGAGCGCGCCTGCGCCCTGTGCGAGAACGAGCTGATTTTGACGACGGATCTGCCGCCGAACATCATCGAGCACGCCTCCGGCGAGAAAACGCAGAAAGCGCGCGCCAGCATGCCGGTGGGCGATTCGCTGGAAAATTTCATCGCGCAGCAGGAGCGCGATTACATCGAAGCGACGCTGGCGCATTGCAAAGGCGCGCGCGAGAAAGCGGCGAACATGCTCGGCATCAGCATGGCGACGCTCTACCGCAAGATCGAGCCGAAGAAAAAATAGCCGACCCGCTCTGGACGGACGGGTGTTAGACGGCGCGCTCTAGCCGCGTTTGCTGAAGATGCGGACCTGGTCGGCTTGTTTTTCCAATTCGTCCAGCGCGTCCATCGCCGCCTGCTGCTTTTTTAGCGTCTCGTCGTTTTGCAACTTCATCGCCTGCAAAATTTTCATCATTTCGCTGAAATCGGCGTCCGAGGTCACCTTCGCTGCCGGGGCGACTGGCGCGGGCGCCGACGCGTTGGCCGCTGCGACGACGACCTCGTTTTGTTGAGCGACCACTGATGCCGCGAGCAGGCCAATAATGCAAACTAGAGTGAGTGTGCGCATGGCTAGTGACCTCCGCGGCTGGAATAGATGCGCGCGACGCGAATGGTTTCGGCTACGGCGGCAAGCTTGGTTTCGATCTCGGCCTGGTTGGCGACGATCTGGGTTTGCTGCACCTCCACATCTTTGAGCATGGCGAGCAGTTGCGCCGTTCTTGCGTCCGGCGCGGCGGTCTGGGCGATGGAGGACGGGAGCGTGCTGAGCGTGGCCAGCACGGTGACGAGAAGGAAGCGTTTCATAGGCGACACGATCTTGAAATAGCAAGACGCGTTCCTCTGCGGATTTGGCCGAGGCGGGGGCGGCGTGCCAAAGACGTTTGCGGCGCGAAAATTGCTTGCTGGTCTATTTCACGGCCCGTATCCTAGGAGCCACATGGCCGGCCAAGGGATGCATCAGTCGCAGAATCTTTCGCTCCAGCAGGTTCTGGCGCCGCAGTTGCAGCAAAGCCTGCTCATCCTCCAGGCGCCCTTGCTCGAACTGCGTAATCTCGTGCAGCAGGAAATGGAAACCAATCCGGTGCTCGAGGAACTCGCGACCGACCCGAACCCGGAAGACGGCAAGACGCAATCGGACGAGGAGTTCAAGGAGGAATTCGATCAACTGGCGAAGCTCGACGAGGAGTGGCGCGATTACATGGCGCAGTCGGGCAGCTACAGCGGCCGCTCGCAGGAGGACGAAGAGAAGCGGCAGTTTTTCTTCGAATCGATCGCCACGACCGAGACGCTGCAGCAGCATCTCATGTCGCAGTTGAACCAGCAGATGCTGAACGCCGGCGATCGCAAGACGGCGGAGTTGATCATCGGCAACGTCGACGACAACGGTTTCCTGCAGACGACGCCGGCAGAGATGGCGTTGAACACTGGCATCGCGCAGGAGGATTTTGAGCACATGCTCACGCTCGTCCAGAGCTTCCATCCGCCGGGCGTCGGCGCACGCGATTTACGCGATTGCCTTTTGATTCAATTGAAGCGCGCCGGCAAAGGCAGCGGCCTGGAATACAAAATCATTTCCGAGCACATGCAGGATTTGGGCAAGCGCCGCTTCCCCGAGATTGCGCGCCGCATGGGCATCAGCGTCGAGCAGGTGCAGAAATGCGCCAATAACATTGCCCAGCTCGACCCGCGCCCGGGCCAGATTTTTGCCGAAGCGCCGCAGAACTATGTCGTGCCCGACGTCACGATCGAGAAGATCAACGGCCAATACCAGGTCATCCTCAACGGCGAACAAATCCCGCACCTGCGCATCAGTAATACCTACAAAGACATCATGTCGCAGGATGGCAACGGCAACGAAGTGAAGGATTACATCCGCGATAAAATCCGCAGCGGGAAATTCCTCATCAAATCGATCCACCAGCGGCAGCAGACGATTTCCAATATCGCGCACCAGATCGTCAGCCGGCAGCACGATTTCTTCGAGCGCGGTTCGTCGCAGCTCAAGCCGATGACGATGGTGCAGATCGCGGACGCCGTCGGCGTGCACGAGACGACCGTCAGCCGCGCCATCAGCGGCAAATACATGTCCACGCCGCAGGGCGTGTACGAGATGAAATATTTTTTCACGCCTGGCTATCAAACATCGAGCGGCGAATCGATGAGCAACACCAGCGTGAAAGAAGCGATCCTCGATCTCGTCAAAGGCGAGGACGGAAGCGTGCCGCTGAGCGACAAGGAAATCGTGGAGATTCTGGGCAAGCGCGGCATCCCGATCGCGCGCCGCACCGTCGCGAAATACCGCACGGAGCTGAATATTCTGCCGAGCAACATGCGGCGGAAATACTGAACTGGCGCAAGCTTCGCCGCTTGCGTTACCTCTCATGAAATCGTCCCTGCGCGCCACCGTTCTCCGAGAGTGGCGCGGCTTGCCACAGCCGGCGCGCTCACGCGATCGCTGGCAGATGACCGGCGAGTTGTTGCCGCTGGCGATGCAAAAGCTTGGCTTGCGCGAACGGTTGCGCGAAAACGAAGTCATCGAGGCCTGGAGTTCGATCGTCGGCGAATTCATCGCCGCGCATTCCACGCCATCGGCGTTACGCGAGGGCGTGCTCTACGTGCGCGTGCTCCAGCCCTCGTTGCACTACGAGCTCGAGCAGATCGCGAAGGCGGAGGTGCTACGGAAATTAAAGACGCGCTTCGGTGGCAAAACGATTCGCGATCTGCGTTTTCGCCTCGGCTGAGTCGCGCGCCGTGATATCGCAAATTCATATCGAGCAGCTCGAATTACTGGCGCGCATCGGCGTGGCCGAAGAAGAGCGCAGCGCGCCGCAGCGTGTGGTGTGCAGTATTACGTTCGTGCCGATCGCGCGCGAATTGCGCGACGAAATTTCCTGCACCATCGATTACGCCGTCGTCGCCGAGCGCGTGCGCACGCACGTCAGCCGACGCGCTCATCGCTTGCTGGAAACGTTAGCCGACGAGATGGCGGGCGAGCTGCTGCGAGAATTCCCCGCGCAATCCGTCGCGGTCGAGCTGCGAAAATTCGTCCTGTCCGAAACAGAGTTTGTCTCCGTCACCGCCGTCCGGAAGAATACGTGATGCGCGACGGCAGATTTTCCTCGGGCGCGGCGGACGTTGCCCAACGCTTCAGCGAGTCGGTCTCGTTCGATCAGCGCCTGTATCGATACGATATCGCCGGTTCCATCGCGCATGCTTCCGCGCTCGCGGCCGCGGGAATTCTGACGAACGACGAATACGAAATGATCGCGCGCGGCCTGCGCGAAATCGAAAGCGAGATCGACGCGGGACGCTTTGAATGGCGACGCGAACTCGAAGACGTGCACATGAATATTGAGGCGGCGTTGACGAAGCGCATTGGCGTCGCGGGCGCGAAACTGCACACCGCGCGCAGCCGCAACGATCAGGTCGCGCTCGATTTGCGTTTGTATGTCCGCGCTGAAATCGGCGAAGTGATCGCCAGACTGCGCGATCTCCAGCGCGCCGCACTTTCGCTGGCGAAGACGAACCCGGACGTTCTGATGCCTGGCTACACGCACCTGCAGCGCGCGCAGCCGATTCCATTCGCGCACTATTTGCTCGGGCAAATCGAAGCGCTGGAGCGCGACGCCTCGCGTTTTGCCGACGCCGCCAGGCGCGCGAACGTTCTGCCGCTCGGCTCCGGCGCGCTGGCCGGCTCGAGTATCGAGCTCGACCGCGCCGCCATCGCCAAAGCGCTTGGCTTCGAGAGCGTATCGGCTAACAGCGTCGATGCCGTGAGCGATCGCGATTTCGTCGCCGAATTTCTTTTTGCCAGCGCGCTGCTCGGCGTGCATCTCTCGCGTCTCAGCGAAGATTTCATTCTTTGGAGCAGCAGCGAATTCGGCTTCGTCGAATTCGCGGACGAGTTCACCACCGGCTCGAGTCTGATGCCGCAGAAAAAAAATCCCGATATGGCGGAGCTGACGCGCGGCAAATCGGGTCGGCTGATTGGCAATCTCGTGAGCGTGCTCACTTTGCTGAAAGGATTGCCGAGCTCCTACAATCGCGATTTGCAGGAAGACAAAGAAGCGCTGTTCGATTCCGTCGACACCATGCGCGCGGCGCTCGATGTCTGGATCGCGATGTTACCCGGCGTGAAAATTCGCGCGGAGCGCATGGAAGCGGCGGCGAACGATCCGCAGATGCTCGCCACCGATCTTGCCGAATATCTGGTGCGCAAAGGCGTGCCGTTTCGCGACGCGCACCAGATCGTCGGCCGCCTCGTCGCCGAGCAAGGCGCCGCGCCGCTGAGTGCGCTGTCTATCGATCAATTGCGAAAAGTGTCCGAGCATTTCGACGCCGACGCTCTTGGCGTTTTCGATGCGCGCACCGCGCTGTCGCGCCGCACCGCGGCCGGCGCGCCGTCGCCGCAAAACGTCGCGCAGCAGCTCGCGCGCTGGCAGGCGCAGTTGAATAATTAGCTTTTCGCGCGGTGGCGCTTTAATTCACGCCCGTGAGTGACTCTCCGATCGGCGGCAAGTGGACCACGCTGTCGCGCGACATGCATTTTTCCAACGATCACCTCGCGGTGATGACGGAGCGTATCCGCACACCCGCGCGCGAAGAACCGAGCACGTGGACGATTGTGCAACGCAAATCCGCCGTCGTGATCGCCGCGATGACGGCCGAAGGAAAGCTGTTGCTGGTGCGGCAGGAGCGCATTCCGATTCGCGATACGATTTGGGAAATGCCGGCGGGCCAGGTCGACGAAGTGTGCGATGTCGGCTCGTTCAAAGATGTGGCCTTGCGCGAATTGCGCGAAGAAACCGGCTACGAACTGACGCCGGGTGGCGAGATTTTTTTCCTGGGCGATTTTTTTTGTTCGCCCGGATTCACCGATGAACGCGAATTTTTATTTCTAGTTCGACCGGTGCGACCGCACGCGAACGGACCGGCGCACGGCGAACAGGAGAGCATTCTCGATTGTCAGGAATTTTCGGCAGTCGAGCTCACGAAGATGATTGCCGACGGCGACATTCGCGATGCGAACACGCTCGCTACCTTCGCGCGGCTGGTGGCGCGCGGTTTGATCTCGCCGGGATAGGACATGCGCCTGCGCGATATTTTTCATTTTCGCGAATCCCCCGAGACCGAAACGTCGAAGCCGTTTCTCGAACACCTCGAAGACCTGCGCTGGACGGTGGTGAAAATGGCGATCACGCTTTTTGCGGCGATGATTCTTTGCTTCGCTTTGCGTCACGTGCTCGTCCGGGTAATGCAGGCGCCGCTGCACGCCGTCGATCCCAGCGTCGGCGCACTGCGAGCGCTCGGCATTACCGATTCATTCACCATTTCGTTCCAGCTCGCGTTCTACGCCGGCATCGTTCTTTCCTTTCCGCTGCTCTTGTTTTTCGCGGCCGAGTTCGTGCTTCCAGCATTAACGGCGATGGAAAAAAAGATCGTGCTGCCTGGCATCGGCGTGAGCTTTGCGCTCTTTCTCACCGGCGTGTTCACCTGCTATTTCTGGCTGCTGCCGCGCACGATTCTTTTTTTCTTCCACGACACGCAATCGCTCGGCTGGGCGCCGACGTGGACGGTGCAGCAATATTATTCGTTCGTGACGCGCTTCGTCCTTGGCTTCGGACTTTGCTTTGAATTGCCGGTCGTCGTTCTCGTGCTGGTCTATTTTGGTTTCGTCACTTACGAATTCATGGCGCGCACGCGGCCCTACGCCATCGTGCTCATTTTTATTCTCGCCACCATCATCACGCCGACGCCGGATGTGCTCACGCTCATCGCCATGAGTCTGCCGATGTGCCTGCTCTACGAGAGCTGCATTTGGATCGCGTGGTTCATGCGGCAACGCGCGGCGCGCGCGAGATGAACGCCTACGAAATTTTCGCTGCGCTCGCGTTCATTCTCGGCGCGTGCGTCGGTTCGTTCTTGAACGTCGCGATCTACCGGCTGCCACGCGATCTCTCCGTCAACGAACCGCGGCGATCGTTTTGCCCGGCGTGCCAGCATCAGATTCCGTGGTACCAAAATATGCCACTGCTGAGCTGGCTCGCGCTGCGTGGTCGTTGCGCCAACTGCGGCGGGCGCATTTCCTTCCGCTACTTCGTGGTCGAATTGCTGACCGCGCTTTTCTTCCTCGTCCTTTGGCAAACCTTCCCGCCGCTGCTCGCGGTCGGCTACTGGGTGTTCATCGCGCTCGTCCTCGCCGCGACGTTCATCGACTTCGAGCATTTCATTATCCCCGACGAAATTTCCATCGGTGGCACGGTGCTCGGCGTGATCGCGTCGGTTGTGATCCCGCAGCTGATGCATACCGACAATCGCGTAGCGGCGCTGCTCTACTCCGCCGGCGCGGCCGCGCTTGGTTACGCGCTGCTCTGGCTCGTGCTCGAAGTGGGCAAGCTCGCCTTCGGTCGCAAACGCATTCGCCTCGCTGGGCCGACCCCGTTTTCATGGAAACGGCAGGGCGAGGACGCCGATTTCGCCGTCGGCGACGAGCGCAGTTTGTGGAGCGAATTTTTCGCGCGCGAAAGCGATCAAATGCTGCTCACGTGTGCGAGTGCGACGCTGCAAGATCGTGCGTTTGCCGACACGATCCTCCGCTTTCATTACGATCGCGTGCAGATCGGATCGGATCATTTTCTGCTCGATCAGCTCGACGAAATTCGCGGCGAAGTGACCGAGATTCGCATTCCGCGCGAAGCGATGGGTCGCGGCGATTTGAAATTTCTCGCCTGCATCGGCGCGTTCCTCGGCTGGCAAGCGGTGCTGTTTTCCGTCTTCGCCGGTTCGTTGCTGGGATCGATTGTTGGCCTCGCCACTCTCGTCATCGGCAAGCGCGTCTGGTCGCTCAAGCTTCCGTTCGGTCCTTACCTGGCCGCGGGCGCCGTCATCTGGCTCTTCTTCGGCGCAGCGTTATTGCGCTGGTATCAGACGCAAATGTTTCCGCATTGATCAGCGCAGCGCGCTGAAGGCAAACCATTGCGACCAGTGCGCGCGCGTGAAATCGCCCAGCGTGCGCGCCCATTCATCCATCGCCAGTTGCAATGCCTGCTCGCGATTCCTTCCCTCCGCCCGCAAACGCAATGGCGCAAAAGTCGTCACCCCATAGCGCCGGCGACCCAGTCGCGTGATGAACAGAAAATAGATCGGGACATCTGCGACATAACCGAGACTGAACGGCCCCTCTGGTAACTCGACCGGCTGGCCGAACAACGAAGTCGCCCGCACGGCGACGCCGGGAATGACGCGATCGCCTTGAATGGAAACGATCTCACCCGCGCGCAGCGCCCGCAGCAAATCGAATGAAATCATCGCGGTGTTGTAATCGATCTTCACTTCGCCTTTTTGCGTGAGCGCCTGTTGCATGTGGCGCTCACTCTCCGCATCGGGTTCCGGCGCGCGCACCATGTGAAATTCGCGGGCGTATTTGGTCGCGAAGAGCGCCGCGCCGAGATCGTAGTTGCCCATGTGCGCGGTGAGAATGATCGCGCCGGGCGCGGCCGCGAGCGCGCGCAAATGCTCTTCGCCGGTGAGCACGAAGTCGAACCGCACGCCGTGGATGCGGTAGAGCGCGCTGTCTATGAGTGAACGCGCGTAATTGCGAAAGACCATCCAGGCGCGAATGCGATTGAGCAGCGGCGACGAAGCCGGCAGCACCAGCGCGAGGTTGCGATGGATCGCGCGCCGCGATCCGGACGCGCACACGTAGAAGATCGACGCGATGATATCGCTCAGCGGCGGATGCAGCCACCACGGGATGTAACGCACGCCCCAATCGAGCGCGCGCCGCCAGAAAACGCCGCGCACGGCGAACGCGCGCAGCCTCAGCCCGCTGGCATTTCCTGCGGATGCGGGCGCACCGGCGCCTTGTCGTTCGACATCAGGAAATTTGTCAGCTCCGCTTTCCACCAGCGCAGCAAGCCCTGCGCGATTTGTTTGCGCAAGCGGAAATCCGGCACGAACCCGTCGTAGAGTTCGCGGCGATGCGCGTTCATCTGGCCGAGGGTCCCGGCGGCGGCGCGGCGCTGCGCGATTTTGCAAAGGCGTCCGCTGTAAAATTTCATCAGCGCGGTGGCGATGCGTCCCGGCCGACCTTCGAATGGCAGGCGCGCGAATGTTTGCTCGGCGTTGCCGTAAACGGCCCGCACCAGGCCGAGATAATAACTGCTCACGTCCAGCAGCAGCGCCGCCGACATCAGATCGGCTTCGCCCATGTAGAAATATTTGTCGCGGTAGAGCGATTCGAACCACGAGCGATAGGCGACGGCATATTGCGCGTTGTAGTTCTCCAGCAGCGCGCTCACCTCTTCGCCACGCACACTGCGCGCCAGCAAATCCGCCGTGACGTAACTGGTGTAAGAGCAAAGATCGAGGCCGGAACTGTAGAGCGGATCGATGAAACCGGCGGCGTCGCCGACCAGCACCCAGCCATCGCCGCACACTTTCTCGCTGTAATACGGCATTGCGGAATAGGCGTGCACATCGCCTTCGACCACTTGCGCTTCGCCGAAGATTTCGCGTCCGACCGGGTGCGAGTGAATGTGATCGAGCAAACGCTGGCCGAGATTCTTGCCCGCGGGCAATTCGAAAATGCGACTGTCGTAAACGAGCCCGGCGCTGACGTCGCCGCCGCGCAGCGGAATGATCCAGCACCACCAACCGTGGCCCATGAGATGATTCGTCGCCCACGCGCGGCTGGTGCGGCAGGCGTTCGCATACGAGAAATGCTTCTCGCGCCATTCGTAGGCGTCCCAATCTTTCACGCCCGTGAATCGCGCCCACACCGCGTTGATCGGATGCTCTGTGTTCGGGCGAAAGTAACCGAGCTTGCGCGCCAACATCGCGGCGCGTCCGCTGGCATCGACGATCCAGCGCGCGGAAATCGTGCGCGTCTCGCCGTTGTGCGTGAGCGAAAGCGTTTGTCCGTCCGCGCCGTGCAGCGTCACTTCATTCACTTTCGCCGGACGGAGCAATTCGCAGCCGGCCGTGATCGCGTCGTCTAACATTTTTTGGTCGAGCGTCGCGCGATCGACCTGGTACGATTGCAGCCGCGCGCCGTAACGCGCGCCGATCTCTGCGCATTCGTCGAAGGGCTGATCGCTGCGATTCGCAAACCACATGCGCAATCCCTGCTTCGGCAATTGCTCATGCCCGAGATGCTGCGTAAGCCCGAGAATGCGCGTCATGTAGGCGCTGCTCACTTCCGTGGTCGACTCGCCGACTTTGCGATCGAACTCCTCCGATTTATCGATGATGAGGACGCGCGCCTGCGGGCAATGCCGCTTTAACACCAACGCCGTGGCCGAGCCCGAAAAGGCGCCACCGACGATCGCGACATCATAATCCATCACGAAAAAGATGATGGCGCGCTTGTCGCGAAAGGCAATCGCGCGCAGATCGGGTAGGCTAACAACCGATGATCTTTACCAATGGCCGCGTGATTTTAGCCGGCACAATGCGCGACGATCTCGACGTCGAAATTCGTGACGGGAAGATCGTGGCGCTGTCGCCGCGCCGGGCGCATGCGGATGCGATCGATCTGCGCGGCGATTTTCTCGCGCCGGGTTTCGTCGACCTGCATGTGCACGGTGCGCTCGGCCGCGATGTCATGACAGCGGATGCCGAAGCGTTGCGCGCGATCTGCGAATTTCATGCGCGCGGGGGGACGACATCGCTGCTGCTCACGACCGTGACGGCGCCGTTGCCGCAGATCGTGTCGGCTATCGACGCGATCACAAAAGCGCGCCCGCAGTTTCCGCAGATCGCCGGCGTGCACGTGGAAGGTCCGTTCCTTTCGCTGAAGAAGGCGGGCGCGCAAAATCCCGCGTTCATTTGCGAGCCCACGCCGGAATTGCTCGAGCCGTTGCTGGCGCGTTGCGCCATCATCAAGCGCATCACGTTGGCGCCGGAAATAAACGGGGCGCTCGACGCCATCGAAAAATTTGCGCGCGCGAGAATCAGCGTCAGCGCCGGCCATTCGAATGCGTGGGACGACGAAGTGATGGCTGCGATCAATCGCGGCTTGAGCAGCACGACGCACACCTTCAATTGCATGTCGCGCGCGCGGCGGCGCGGCATTCATCGCATCGCCGGCTTGCTCGAATGCGCGCTGGCCGAGCCGCGCATCAATTGCGAGCTGATCGCGGACGGGTATCACGTTTCGCCGACGCTGATGCGCATGCTCTACCGCGCGAAAGGCGCGGCGGGAATTTCACTCGTCACCGACGCGACGGCGGGCACGGGTCTGAGCGAAGGCAGCTCGTTCGATCTTGGCGGCAAAAGATGCGTCGTCGCCGATGGCGTCGGTTTACTGGAAGATCGATCGGCGCTTGCCGGCAGCACGGCCACGATGATTCAGCTCGTGCGCACAATGGTGCGTGATGTCGGCGTTCCTCTGGTGGAAGCGATCGCGATGGCCTCGCGCAATCCCGTACGGCAGATCGGGCTGACTGACAAAGGCGAGATCGCGCCGGGTAAAGATGCCGACCTGGTCGTGCTCTCGCCGGAGTTGGAAGTGCGACGAACAATAGTAACAGGCGTCGTTGTCGGCACCGTCATCCCGAGCGAAGTCGAGGGATCCCGTAGAAGTTAACTGAAAGATTTCGCGGCGGGCTCCCCGTTCGACTCGGCTATGCCTCGCTCAGGACAAGCTCTCGACTGCGCTCGGGATGACGGAACTAAAGCGCGAGTAAAAATTTCGCGATCTCGCGCGCAGCATTGGGACGGCTGATTTTGCCGATGTTCTCCGTCCATTCGCGCAGCACTTTCCCGTCGTCAGCCAGCGCGTTCTTCATTAGCGAAATCACTTCGTCGTTCGAATGTGCGACGGCGCCGGCGTTGTTTTCGGCGATGAGTTGCGCGTTGCCTTCCTCCTGGCCGGGCACGACCTGATTGATAATCATGGGGCAGCGCGCGGCGATCGTTTCCTGCACGGTGGCGCCGCCGGCTTTGCTCACCAGCACGTGATGCGTACTGAGCAGCCGCGGCAATTCCGTCGTCCAGCCGATGATCTCGAATTTCTGCGCGCTGGCGACGCGCGCTTTCTCGATCTCGGCGCGCAATCTTTTGTCGCGCCCGACGGTGACGGTGAGCGCGGTGTTCGGCAGGCGAGCGAGTTCGCGCGCGAGTTGCGGCGCGGAATCCTTGCCGGAATTAATCATGTAGAGAATGCGCCACGGCCGAGCGGCAGAGCGCGCTGCCTGTAAACGCGAATCGGCAAAGCGCGGATTCACCGGGAAACCGAGGACGCGCACGGTCTCCCGACGGACGCCGGCCCGCACCAGCACGGTCGCGGTTTGCTCATTCGGAACCAGAAAATAATCGGCCGAGCAGCGATACCAGATCGCGTTGACGGTGATCGAGTCGGTCACGCAAACGATGCGCTGCGGTCGGGCGCCGTTCGTTTCGCCATACATCTCGTCGAGAAAATGCGCGTAGGCGGGATAGACGGAGACGAGCGCGTCCGGTTGCTCGCGGCGAATGATGCGCGCGAGGCGTTGGCGGGCGAGGAAGAGCCAGCGCAAGCCGCTGCGGAATTCCGTCTGCCGATCGAGCCGCGCGTAAAACGCGGCCCAGCGTTTCGGCGCATCGCTGATCACTTTGAGGTAAAGGCGGCGCGCGATCCCGTTCAGCGGCCCGAAGGTATCGGCAAAAATATCGATGATCTGCACCTGCGTGTCCGGCGCGACGTGCAGGAGACCGTCGCGAAGGCCGCGCGCGGCGCTGTTGTGCCCTTCGCCGAAGCCGGCGGTGAGAATAAGGATCTTCGCCATGATCGCGCCGACTGTAATGGAATATTCGCGCGGGCAAAGTACCTTGCGCGGCATGAATGCGCTGCGGCTGATTTGGCGAACCACGCGCCGGCTGGTGGTGGAATTGTGTACCGACAACACCACCGGCCTCGCCGCGCAACTGGCGTATCAATTCATTTTCCTCTTCGCGCCCGGGCTGCTTTTTCTTTGGCAAATGCTCGGCCTCTTCGGCACCGACCCGGCGAAGCTGCACCGGCTTTTCACCATCATTAAATCCTTCCTGCCACCAGACCCGCGTTTGCAGGACGTACTCGACATCGCGCTGGCTAACGTCGTGGTGAGCGGCTCCAGCGGCATCCTTGGCAACGCCGCGCTCATTCTCGGCATTTATTTTGGCACCAATTTCATCAGCACCATTTCGCGCGCGCTCACGCAGACGCACGGCGTCCACAGCGCGCGCAACTGGTGGTCGAATTACGTCGTGTCGTTCCTGCTGCTCTTCTGGTTCGTGATCACGATTCTGATTTCGTTTAACGTCATCGTCTTCGGCGAATCGCTCGCCGGCATCGCGGAAGTGAATTTCCAGCTCGCGATTCCGCTGCAGGAATGGGTGGCGGCGTTGAGCCTGCCGTTCACAGGCGTCGCGCTCATCATTCTCGCGCTCGGCCTCTATCTGCTCACACCCGAGAAATATTTCACCACCTGGCAGGCGCTGCCGGGCGCGGTGTTGTTCGCCGCCGGCTGGCTCATCGTGACAAAACTCTTCCAGCTCTACGTCACGAAATACGATCGCTACAACCCGACCTACCACGCGCTCGCCTCCATCATCATTTTGCTGACATGGATGTATCTGACCTGCTTTCTTCTGCTCGTCGGCGGCAAGTTGAACGCGATCCTGCAACGCGAGCGCGAACCAAGAACTCCCGCGCCGGAACCGTCCGCGCCCTTGAACGCGTAGGCGTCTCTGTTACGCTCCGCCAGTGATTCGCTTCCGCGTTCTTCTGGCGACTCTCCTCGCCATGGGCGGCATCGTCGGCACGATGATCGTCTCCGCGCAGGACGCGGACGAAACGCCGAAGCCCAAGCACAAGGCTTCCGCCACGCCGAGCCCGAAGAAAAAGAAGAGCGCGTCGCCTACGCCGAAACCGTCGAAGACGCCGCCGGCAAAAAAGAAATCCAAAACGCCGCCGCCGCCGGCCAAAAAGAAAAAGTCGTCGCCGAGCCCTTCGCCGTCGAAAAAGAAAAAGGCGTCGCCAAGTCCGTCCCCGAAGAAAAAGAAAAGCTCGCCGAGCGCGTCGCCGAAAAAATCGCACACGCCGGACGAAGACGAAGCCACGCCCAAGCCGACGCCGCGTCCGAGCGAGACGCCCGCTGCGTCTGTCGCCCAGCCGTTTTCGCGCGGTATCGGCGACCGAGGCAGCGTCCCGCAGGTCAACGTCGAGAAATCCGGCTACGTCGGCGAACAGGGTTACGTCCCGCCGCCGACGCCCGCGCCGCGCCGGCGCGGCTGGTGGTTCTGGTCGCGGCCGGAAACCAACTACAGTTACCTCACGCGTTCGGTGCGCGAGGAACTCGATCGCGCGCCGGTGCTACGCGGCCGCTGGCAATTCATCGTCGTGCACAACAGCGGCACGCGGCAAGGCAACGCGCGCATTTTCGATTACTACCACCGGCATGTCCGCCGCATGCAGAACGGGCTCGCCTACCAGTTCGTCATCGGCAACGGCACCTCCACCGGCGACGGCCAGATCGAGGTCGGCGACCGTTGGCGGCGGCAGATCAATGGCGGCCACGTGCACAGCGATTACTTGAACAACATCGCGCTCGGCATCTGCCTCGTCGGCGATTTCAACCGCGACCAGCCCAGCCCGCGCCAGCTCGCATCCTGCGAGGAATTGATCAACTACCTGCGCAAACGCTGCGGCAAAGCCAACGGCCACGACATCGAAGTGCGCCCGCACCGCGACGTGAACCCGCCGCGCTGGGCCACCGATTGCCCCGGCGACCGCTTCCCCTACAGCTGGTTCCGGCGCTTCTAGGTGAGGTTTAGAACGGGTCAAGCTCAGCTGCACGTCGGCAGATTACCGGAGAGCAACATCTAACTCCCAACATTGTTTTTGCGTTACGGTAATCGTAACAGGGCTAATCTTGCTGGTTTTCATATCGCTTACGATACCGGACTTCCCCGCGTGAGTGCCAGCGGTGACCTTGCACTTGAGGCCGTCTTTCAGTGTCCTTCGTGACTTTGCTTTCCTGTTATTCCCCTGTCTGCGCTTGGAGACTAATTTTTTTCCTCAAGTTCGGCCGACCGACCTTCAGCGACGACGTCGATGACGACCAGGCCGGCCTTCTCTCCGGTCTGGACGTAACGATAGGCATCGGCGATCGCGGCGCGCGGATATCGCCGATCGATCACAGGGATAAATCGGCCTGCTTCGATCTTGTCCCGCAGCTCGTTCACGAACGCCTGCCCGCTTCCCCGCTTCGCCATGGGAATCACGACGCGCCCGTTTCCGGTGACCTTCGACCAGAGCACGAACAGCAGATTCTGCGACCAGGGGCCGCGATCCGTCGTCGCGAAAACGCCCCCGGGCTTGAGCCATCGCCGCCATCGGCGGATGCCTAACTTTCCCACCGCATCCAGCACGAAGTCGAAGCTGCAGCCAAGCTGCTCGAATTCGTCCGTCATATAGTCGACCACTTGGTCAGCTCCAAGCGAGCGCGCCAGCCCGAGATGACGGCCTGCCACGACCGCGACCACTTCCGCACCGCGATCTTTGGCGAGTTGGAGCGCAGCCGTGCCGATCGCGCCGATCGCGCCGTAGATTAAGATCCGGTGGCCGGGTTGCAGGGCAAAATGTTCGATGATCGGATTGGCATAAAAGGCGCCTTCGCAGACGACCGCCTGATCGAAGCGGAGATTCGAGGGCATCTGCGCGATCGCCCCGGATTCGGGCAGGCAGATATACTCCGCCTGGGCGCCGTCCTTCCTCAGCGGGCACATCCCGAAAACACGGTCCCCGGGCTTGAAGAGGCTGGCCGCCGCGCCAACGGCCTCGATGGTTCCGGAGAAATCCAGGCCGAGGATGTTTCGCCGCGACAAGCCGGCGCCGATCAGCAGCCGGATGACTGTCGGGTGAAGAAGCTCGCCGCAATCAGTCCGGTTGACCGTCGTGACATGGACCCGGACCAGCACCTCCCCCGGTCCGGGCACCGGCACGGGCACGTCGCGTACCTCGATCACGCCGGGCGACCCATAACGTTCGATTGTGGCCGCCTTCATCGGACTCGAATTCCCTCTCGTAGCGGTTGGATGCGTCCCATGGTGGTATCGCGTCGCCTAACGAGACACAAGATCAGCCCCGAAAGCGTTCGGGGCTGGCGAGGGCGCGCGTCGCTGCCGGTTGAATGTGGAAGTCATGGGAAGTGGGAACGCGGAGCGGCCAGCGGTTCGCTGTACCGTCCGGTTAGGTATCTCCATGACTCCCGGGATGTTTGACGGCTCCGATTTTTTGACTCACCGCAAAGCTTTGCTCGTAAGCTTCGCGCAGCGTTGTCTCAACGTGCGTAAGAAACTCATCCGTCAATTCGTGTTTACGCGGCGTGCCCTGAAAGAAGGAAATCCACACACGCGCTCCGTCGGACGAAAGCCCGCCATGCGTAAACGCGTTCCGGAGAGACATGACTTCACCAAGAAGCTTATCGAACGCGGCTTTTTCATGCCCTTCTAAAAGGTGAAGCTCGTTAATGATGTGGTTCATAAGCTTCCGCTTCGCGGCGAAAGAGCACCAGTCTCACTCAAGCACCAGGGCTTGGAATGTGGCTTTCCGGTCGTGTGATGTACCGAAGAAGTAGTGATTGATAATCCTTACAAGTTCGTTCTCCACGGTCAACGCGCCCTCAATGACTTTCGCTTTGTTGCGGCGCGCCTCGCGAGAAAGATCCATTGCAGCTGTGAGATTGGTTCCAGTGGTGCTCACATGCACTTGACCACTGGCAAGAACCTTTATTTGCTTCATCGCTCGTGATGCTGGCGTGTTCGGACGGGCCTAACGAGAACAAGATGAACGACGGCGGACGAGAGCGCGCGTCGCTCGGAGTGAAAATGTCGAGGTCATCTTAAAAGTTGGGCGTACGCCGGCCAGCGGTTGGCTGCATCGCCTAGATGACATGTAAAGAGTGCGGGCAAGTGATTAGGCTCACCCGCACTATATGAAATGTGTCGTTGAAAACACAGAGTTGTCCTCACACGAGGGA
>JALYTV010000083.1 GCA_030854105.1 Verrucomicrobiota bacterium
CGCGGGCGGTCCCGCTTCGCATCCGAATTATCAAAAGCATTTCGACACCATTTACGCGAGCCGCGATCCGGTGGCGATTGATTCGATCGCGCTGAAAAAAATCGAGGAATGGCGGCGGCTGGCGAGCCTCGGATCGCTGGAAGAACAGGCCGCGCACGTGAAGGTCGCGAGCGAAATGCGATTGGGCAACGCCGATCACGTCGACCTGCGCAACGTCATGCCGTGAGCGAGTTGCTGCGATCCGTCTCGCGCTCGTTTTATCTTTCCATTCGCGTCCTGCCGCCATCGCTGCGCGAACCGGTGGCGTTGGCGTATTTGCTTGCGCGCACGACGGACACGATCGCGGACACGAGCGGAATCGACGTTGCCTTGCGCGAGCAAATGCTCGACGCCTTCGGCGGCGCGATCCAGGGCGGACCAACGGATATCGTGGAGAAAATGCGCAGCGAATTCGCGCCGCGACAAGCGAATGACGCGGAGAGAAAGCTGATCGTGTCGGCTGACGTTTGTTTGTCGAAACTCGCAGCGCTGGCGGCGGAAGATCGCGCGGACATCCGCGCGCTGCTGGCGATTATCGTGCGCGGGCAACGCCTCGATCTCACCCGCTGGCCGGTCGCAGGCGGCGCGCTGGCGCACGCGGCCGAGTTGCGCGAATACACTTATCTCGTCGCCGGTTGCGTCGGCGAATTCTGGACGCGCCTTTGCTTTCGCAAACTCGCCCGTTTTTCCGATCGCCCGGAATCAGAAATGATCGCGCTGGGTAATCAATTCGGCTGCGGGCTGCAGTTGGTGAACATTCTGCGCGATGCCGGCGCCGACTTGCGCGCCGGGCGTTGCTACTTGCCGGCGGAGGAATTGCACGCTGCGGGAATTTCGCCGGATGAATTGATCAACGCTCCTCCGTCAGCCGACCCGATCTTGCAGCGCTGGATCGAAGAAGCGCGCGCCGGACTTCGCTCGGGCATCGCATACTCGCTCGCGGTCGAGAACGCGCGTGTCCGCATCGCCACGGCGTTGCCCGCGATGATCGGATTGCGCACGCTTGACTTGCTGCAAGCCGCCGGCGTGCAGGCATTGCGCGAGCGCATTAAAGTTCCGCGCCGCGAAGTGCGCGGCATGATCGGATCGCTTGTGATCACGATGGCGGCGCGCAGTCGTCTGCGCGCTCAGTTGCGAAAATAATTGCGCTGCTTCGCGCTGATCGGGCGCTCGAGTTTCTCGAGCACGAGCAGCATGTCTTCCCAGACCTTGCGCTTCTCCGCCGGCGTCTGATTGCGCAGCAAATACGACGGGTGATACGTGATCATCAGCGGCGTGTCCTGGTATGAATGCCATTTGCCGCGCAGCTCGCGCATCACGCCTTTCGCGCCGAGCAAACCTGCCACCGCGGTCGAGCCGAGCGCGACCAGCACGCGCGGCCGAATGATTTCGATCTGCTCGATCAAATAACCGATGCACGTCTTCATTTCCTCGGTAGTGGGCGGACGATTGCCGGAGGCGCCCGCCGGCATATCGGGCCGGCATTTCAAAATGTTCGCGATGTAAACGTCGTCGCGGGCGAAGCCCATCGTCTCGATAATGCGCGTGAGCAGTTGACCGGCGCGGCCGACGAACGGTTCGCCGCGCGCGTCCTCCTCCGCGCCCGGCGCTTCGCCGACGAACATCAGTTCCGCGTGCGGATTGCCGACGCCGAAGACCGTTTGCGTGCGCGATTTGGCGAGGTGCGGACATTTTTGGCAGATGCAAACGCGCGCGTTGATCGCGCTGAGCAACGCAGCCCGGTCACCATCGGAAGCAATCGGCGCGCGAGGCGCGTCGTCAGATCGATGCAATTGCGCGAGGCGCGCCATGGTTGCGCGCGAGACACGCAGCGGCCGCTCGCGGTCGGCGCGCATTTCTTTCAAAGCTTCGAGCACGATGACGAGCGCGGGTTCCAGCACGCCCGATGATGACAATTTTGCGCGCGGTCGCAAACCCTTTGATGGTGGCGCGTGAGCACGCGTCTGGCGGATTACGATTACGATTTGCCGCCGGCATTGATTGCGCAACGTCCGCTGCCGCGACGCGACGAATCGCGCTTGATGGTTTTGCGGCGCAATAAGCAAACGATCGAGCACACGCACTTCGGCGCGCTGGAAAATTTATTGCCGCCGGACGATTTGCTCGTGCTCAACAACTCACGCGTGCTGCCAGCGCGGCATTTTTCCGACGACGGCAAAATTGAATTTCTGGTGTTGGAGAAAATCGCGCCGCGGCGTTGGAAAGCGCTGGTGAAACCGGGCCGGAAATTTCGCGCGGCGGTGGCGATTCAAAACGTGCGCGCTGAGCCGGGCGGATTTTTCGACGATGGCTCGCGCGAGATCGTGCTGGCTGACGACCTGGATTTGCAACGCGCGGGCTCGATGCCGCTGCCGCCGTATGTCGGTCGAGCGAGTGAAGCGGAGGATGCGGAGCGTTATCAAACCGTGTTTGCGCAAGAAGAAGGCTCGCTCGCGGCGCCGACGGCGGGTCTGCATTTCACGCCGGAAATTCTGGCGCGCTTGCCGCACGTGTTCATCACGCTGCATGTGGGCACCGGAACATTTCGCCCGGTGAAAACGGACGACATCACGAGTCATCAAATGCATCCCGAGCGCTTCGCGATTTCCCCGTCGTCAGCCGACACGATTATGCGAGCGAAACGGCGCGTCGCGGTCGGCACCACGACAACGCGCGTGCTCGAGGCCGTCTGGCAGCGCGAGGGAAAAATCAGCGCGGTCGCAGGCGAGACGAACATTTTTATTTATCCGCCGTTCCAGTTTCGCACGGTCGATGTGCTGCTGACGAATTTTCATCTGCCGCGCTCGACTCTGCTCATGCTGGTGAGCGCGTTTGCCGGCCGCGAATTTATCCTGCGCGCTTACGCCGAGGCCGTGCGGGAGCGTTACCGGTTTTTCAGCTACGGCGATTGTATGTTGATTCTTTGATTGTCATTCCTAGCGCAGTCGAGGGAGCCCGTGGCGAAACCTTTGAGGTAACTTGGCTTTGTTGTGAAGCTGCTGGAAGAGACGCTGCTGTAGCGACGCCGCTCTGTCGGCGTAATGCATTATGCCTGCAAAGCACGCGTCAAACGGCAACAGAGCGCCGTCGCTACAAGACAGAGCGCTGTCATTTACAACTCTGCCGCCACCTGGCTTGTCAACACAGCCGGACAACTTCAACGGGATTCCTCGACTTCGCTCGGAATGACGGAGTATTGGTGTCCCCGTGAACGCGAAGGAGAAGCCGAGAGGAGAATGCGTCATTCGCACCATCGCGATGCCCGCCGACACGAATCCCGCAGGCGACATTTTCGGCGGCTGGATCATGTCGCAAATGGACTTGGGCAGCGGCATCGTGGCGGGGAACGCGGCGAAATCGCGCGTCGTGACGGTGGCGATGGACGGCATGTCGCTTGTGCAGCCGGTAAGAATCGGTGATCGTGTCGCCTGCTATGCGCACGTGGAAAAGATCGGGCGCACCTCGATGCGCATTCCGGTCGAGGTCTGGGTGGAACGCTACATGACCGGCGAAGAAGTGCTGGTAACGCGCGCGGTGTTCACTTACGTCGCGCTCGATGACGAGGGCCGGCCGCAACCGGTCGAACGCTGATTTTACTGCGCGCCCGGTTGTTCGATCGGAGCCGACTGCTCGGGCGAACTGGAAGTGACCGACTGCGGGCCGCTTTCCGATTCGGGCCCGCTGCGGGTCGCCATGCGCGGCTCGTCGCCCTGCGCGTCCGCTTTGGGAAGATGCGGTGTTTTTGCCATTTTCTGCTGCAATTTCACCCGGCCTTTACTGCAACGACGCACATAGCGCGCGTAGGCGGCCTGCGAGCGTCCGGCGGCGGTAAAATGCGAGCAGCCGTCGCTAGACAGCGCGATCACGAGAACGAGGAGCCAGATTTTCATGAGACGACGGCGAAGCGCGGCGGCTCGGTTTTGTCGACGATGTCGCCGCTGCGCAGGAGCTCGGCCACGGCGAGATAAATGCGCAGCTCGCAGACGGCGTTGTGGCGATAAAGATCGTCGATGCTCATCGGGTGCGTGCCCATCAATAGCCAGATTCGTTCCGCCAGCGGTCGCAAATGCGCATCGGCGTTCTCCGACCAGGCAAACTTCTCCGTCACGCGTTGCAGCGATGATTGCGCGCCCGGCATCGATTTCTTGAGCGAGGCCAATTCATCACGGTAATGCATGGCCGAGAGCAGCAGGTCATTGGGCGGCATCGCGATTTGCGCAGACTGAATGGAGGCCGCCGTTGCCTGTTGACCGGAGCGGAAGGAAAACGTGCCCGGAATTTGCTCACAGAGGAACAACTGCCAGAACGCTTCCTCGCCGGTGAGATGCTGGAATTGCCCGCTGCGCGGGCTGCCTTCCTCGAAATAAAAGGTCGCGAGGCGCTCGCCCGCATCGCTCAGCACGGTCAGCTCCCCGGTTTGCCCTGAGCTGATGAGCGTCTGATGCACGGTGACAAGATCGAAGCTGGCGAGATCGCCGCTCAATTGCAGGCCCGGCTCGGCCGCGGTGTCCGCCAACGTATCGTGCGCTCGCCGTGCCATCAGTTTGCACAGGAACAGGAAAAACGTCGGCACGCGCTGGGCCAACTGCGCGAATTTCTCCTTCTCGAAACATTGCACGCTGACCATCTCTCGCGCCGTGGCGGTGTGCAGGCGCGGCACATCCGCCAGGGTATCGACGTAACCAAAAAAATCGCCGCGCGCGAGACCGCTGGCTTCGTCCGGTTCGCCCTCGGCCTTGCGCAGCAGATCGATCGTGCCGCGGTTGAGGCTGAAGATGGAGGCGGATTCCTGCCCCTGTTCGTAAATTTTTTCGCTCTTTTGCAAATGCCGAACGCTCGAAAGCTCCCCTAGCGCTTTCAGTTCCACCGGCCGGAGGGTGGTACAAAAGGAGAAGAAGTCGCGCTGAGGCATCTCCTTTCCTAGAAGCAGGAGTCGTGCGGGGAGCCGGTCTGGCGCAAAAAGATTGGCGCTTCCGCCGTTGGCAAGCCGGGCGGGCAAGGCTAAATCGAGGCGTGCTGGCCTACGTCTTTGAGCGTTTTCCGAAATTTACGCAGACTTTTTGCTATCGCGAAGTCGCGGAAATGTTTCGGCAAGGCGTTCGCCCGGCGGTATTTTCGCTGCGCCAGCCCGATCCCGAACTGCGGCAGCCGTGGGCTCCCGAGATCGTGTCGGCTGTGCACCAATTGCCGGAAGGAGACGAATTTGCCCGGCTGGCCGACAAGGAAAGCGCGCACCTTTCGCGCGAGATTCGCAAAACGCTCAAAAAATGGCGCGGCAAGCGCGATTCGCTGCGGCTGCACCAGGCCGTTTATCTCGGGCCGCGACTGCGCGCTCTCGGCGTCACCCACGTCCACGTGCATTTCGCCGGCATGGCCGCGCGCACGGCATGGTGGCTGCGGGAATTTTTCGGCTTCACCTACAGCCTCACCGTGCACGCCAACGACGTGCTCGTAGCCGACGATTTCCAGATCGGGCTGCCTGAGATTTTTGCGTCAGCCAGCGCGATCATGGCCGTCAGCGATCACTTTGCCGAGTATCTGCGCGAACGTTTTCCCGCCGTCGCTGCCCGCGTCCATCGCGTTTACAACGGCATCGACTCTTCCGAATTTCAACCAGCCCGCTTCACCGATCCGCCGCTCATTCTTTCAATCGGACGCCTCGTTTCTATCAAAGGCTTCGATCTGCTCATCGCAGCCTGCGCGCTGATGCGTGAGCGTAATTTTCGTTGCGAAATCATCGGCGGCGGTCCGTTGCGCGAAGAACTCGCCGCGCTCATTAGCGATCTCGGCGCTCGCGTGCAACTGCGCGGCGCGCAATCGCAGGCGGAAATCCGCGCGCGCCTCGCCGCCGCGAGCGTTTTCGCTTTGCCGTGTCGCGTCGATGCCAAAGGCGGCCGCGATAATCTGCCAACCGTTTTCATGGAAGCGATGGCCGCGGGCTTGCCGATTATTTCCACCGACATCGGCGGCGTGCGCGAAATGGTCGTGGACGGCGTGACCGGCCATCTCGTCGCGACCGAAAACGCCCAAGCGTTAGCCGACGCGATCTGCCGTTTGTTGGATCAGCGTGACGAAGCGCGCAAGCTCGGCGCGGCCGGCCGCGAGCGTTGCGCGAAAATGTTTGCGATCGAAAACAGCGTGCGGGAATTGCGCGAAATTTTCGCTGCTTTGCCGTCCCGCTAAAGCAGGCCGCGCATTTTCTCCACCGCACAGCGATAAATTTGGCGCGAACCGCCGCGCATCAATTCCTCGCTCATTAATTTCACCGGACTATCGTCGCTGGCCGGCAGCAGGGAGCGTTCGCCGTCGCGTGGGCTGCGTCCGACTTCGAGCAAATCTCCACAACTCGCGCGCGCGATGCGAAATTCCACGTCGCCGGAGTGCGCGGTGAAAAGCGAGAGCGGAAACTCGCCGGCTTCCGTGAGCGCGATGGATATTGTTTTGCCGTCGCGATTCTGGAACGCGAACGGTTTATCGCGCACCTCCCAATCGAGTTGCGAAGCCAGCCAGCCGAGGAAAAGCAGCGCGGTTGAGCGATAGCCGCGCGCGTGCATGAGCGCGATGGCTGTGATCTCGCGGAAATGATGATGCGACGCCGGAGGATCGAAGAATTGCGCGAAGGCGAGACGGAAATGCACCAGCCGCGTCCAGTTGAGATCGCACAGGATGATGCGGTGCTTGGCATCGCGCTGCGCCGTTTCCACCAGCCGCATCTGCGCATCGAAATCGCGCCACGCCTGGCTGTCGTAAATGAGCCGGTCGACCCAGGCCCAGAGTTGCGCGTCCATCGGCTCGGCGAATTCGCTTTGCCACCAGAGATAGAGCGGCAAATCGGAATCGAGCTGCGAAAAAACGATGCTGGGCAGCAGCCGCGCGCCTTCCAGCAAAAACGAAATTTGCTCCGAGCAGACCTGCTTCGCGCCGCTGTGCACATGACAATGAGCGCTAATCCACGCCTCCGCGCGATCGACTTTCGCCTTCCGATTCGCGGCTACGACAATGGCGCGGCAGGCGTGGTTCTCGGTCAACTCCGAGACGAGCTGCGTGTTGCGCGCGAGCGAGCCTGCTTCCTCGCTATAGACGACGAGATTCATCAACGACGCGCGCGTCATCGCGCCCTCGCCGTCAGTCCAAAGCTTCTTTAGCTCGTGATCAATGCGCCCGATTTCAACCGGCAGGCCGAGGGAGAATTGGGGTTCGGCTGCCGGCGTGTTCATCGAATCTTAGACGACGCGATCATCTGTCATTCCGAGCGAAGCCGAGGAATCCGATGAGCTACCAGGAACCTTCCGCGAGATCCATCGGCTGCGCTCGGGATGACGGGATTTCACAATCTCCTCCACGCCCTTCCATCGCGCGCGAGCAATTCGTCTGCTTCCTCCGGGCCCCATGAGCCCGCTGGATAAAATGCGAGCGGCGGCGCGTTTTTCTTCGCGTGCCAGGCTTGCTCGATGGTGTCGATAAACGACCAGGCTTCTTCCACTTCGTCGCGGCGCGCGAAGAGCGTGGCGTCGCCGCTCATGGCATCGAGCAGCAAACGCTCGTACGCTTCAGGGCTCGCTTTGCCGAAGCTGGTTCCATAACGGAAATCCATTTTCACCGGCTCGATGCGCAGGGTGGTGCCGGGAATTTTTGCCATCATGCGCAGCGAAATGCCTTCATCGGGTTGAATGCGAATAGCGAGGACGTTTTGATCGAGCTCGGTGCGATCGCGATTGAACAAAACCATCGGCGCTTTCTTGAAGTGCACGGAAATTTCCGTGGCCGATTTCGGGAGGCGCTTGCCCACGCGCAGGTAGATCGGGACGTCTGCCCAGCGCCAGTTGTCGATGAGCAAACGCAGCGCGACGTAGGTTTCGGTTTCCGATTTCGGATCGACCTTCTCTTCCTTGCGATAGGCCACGACTTGCTCGCCGTTGATTGCGCCTTCGGCGTATTGCGCGTGCACCGCAACCTTCCCGATCTCGCCGGCTTCGTAACGCCGCAGCGATCGAACGACCTTCACTTTCTCATCGCGAATGCTGTCTGCGCTCAGATCGGTCGGCGCTTCCATCGCGACGAGGCAAAGCAATTGCAGCAGGTGATTCTGCACCATGTCGCGCAGCGCGCCGGCGGTCTCGTAATAACCGGCGCGGCCTTCCACGCCGAGCGTTTCCGCCGCGGTGATCTGCACGTGATCGATGTAACGCGCGTTCCAGATCGGCTCGAAGATGGCGTTGGCAAAACGCAGCACCAAAATATTCTGCGCCGTTTCCTTCCCGAGAAAATGATCGATGCGATAGGTCTGATCCTCGGCGAACGCATCGGAGATGACGCGATTCAATTCGTGCGCGGAAGCGAGATCGCGCCCGAACGGTTTCTCGATGATCACGCGCGCCCAGCTTCCTTCCTTCGCTTTATTTAATCCCGCCGCTTTGAGATTTTTCAGGATCGGCTCGAACTGCTCCGGCGCCGCCGCGAAATAAAAGAGGCGATTGCCGCGCGTGCCGCGTTCCGTGTCGATCTCATCGAGCTTTTTCGCGAGCGACTCGTAGCCGGCTTCGTCCTCGAATTCGCTCTGATGATAGAAGAGCGATTCGGAAAATGTTTTCCAGAGATCGTCGCGCACTTTTTGCCGCGAATATTTGCGCGTCGTCTCTTCCAGCTCCGTCCTGAACGCGTCGTCTGTTTTCGGCCGGCGCGCGAAACCGACGACGGTGACGGCGGGCGGCATTTCGCCATCGGCGACCAGATTGTAGAGCGCGGGAATGAGTTTGCGATGCGTGAGATCGCCGGTCGCGCCGAAGATAACGATGGCGCACGGCTGCGGCACGGCGCGCGCGGTCAGTCCTTCGCGCAAAGGATTGGATTGGTCCGAGGATTCGTTGCTCATGCGATTCGCGGGAATGGTAAACGGGTTCGACCGCGCGGGTAAGAAAAAATGCGACGCGTCCGCCGCCCGCGGTTACTTTTCCAGAGCGCGATGGCTAAGAGTGCGAAAATGCCGGTCGGCGACAAGGATGCGATTCGCATCGTGCCGCTGCATCTGCCGAAAGCGATCACGGCGCACGCGGGCAAAGCCGCGCCGACGACGCTCACTTATCGCGGCGGTCCGCTGCTCACCGCCGTGCAGGTCTTCACCATTTTCTGGGGCGCGGGCTGGCGAAAAATTCCGCAGACGATCGCGTCGGTTAACGATTTTTTTACGGCGACGTTGCCGCTGCTCACGAAGCAGCTCGCCGAATACAGCGTGCCGAAGTTTTCCATCGGCCCGGGAAAATTAGCCGGCACGATCACGTTGACCACGCCAGCGCTCGGCCGCGGCACGACGGACACGGCGATTCAGAAAATGCTGCAGCAACAGATCGGCAAAGCGTTGCCGAAGCCGAACGCGAGCAGGCTCTACTTCGTCTACCTCGCGCCGGGCGTGCGCGTCACGCAAGGCGGCAGCGCCTCCTGCCAGGCGTTCTGCGGTTATCACGACAGCATCGGCGGCAAAATTTTCTACGCGGTGATGCCGTATCCGAATTGCCAGGGCTGCCTCGGCGCGATGAAAATTATCGACGCGCTCACCTCGACGAGTTCGCACGAATTGTGCGAAGCGATCACCGACCCGATCCCGGGCCAAGGCTGGTATAACGACAGCGCCGGCGAGATCGGCGACATCTGCGCGTGGAAAACGAAAAAGCTCGCCGGTTACACCGTGCAACTGGAGTGGAGCAACAAAGCGAAGAAGTGCGTGTGAGTCGCTTCGTGCCTG
>JALYTV010000084.1 GCA_030854105.1 Verrucomicrobiota bacterium
CTTCGTCGTCTTACTACGCGTGCTGCAAACATTTCTGGTGCTGCCGGAGTTGCGCAGCGTGCTGGTCGCCATCGCCTTGGTCACGCTGCTCTATGGCAACCTCGCCGCCCTGCCGCAATCGAACATGAAACGCCTGCTCGCTTACTCGAGCATCGCGCACGCGGGCTACCTGCTCATCGCCGTCGTTTCGTTCTCAGGCGACGCGATCGCGTTTTATCTCGTCGCGTATCTCTTGATGACGCTGCTCGCTTTCCTCGTGCTGGTGCTGGTGAAACAGAATCAGCTCGAAGATTTCAACGGTCTCGCGCAGCGCGCGCCACTGCTCGCATTCGCCATGCTCGTCGCCATGGCTTCACTCGCCGGCGTACCGTTTACGGCCGGCTTCCTCGGAAAATTTCTCGTTTTCCAAGCCGCGCTTGCGCAAAAACAATTCGCTCTCGTCATCGTCGGCGTCATCACCGTCGGCGCCGGATTTTATTACTACTTCAAAGTGGTGCGCGCGATGTATTGGGACAAACCGTCGTCAGCCGACCCGATCACGATCCTGCCACTCACGCGCGTGGTCATCTTCGCACTCATGGCCGGCATCTTCGTCCTCGGCGTTTTTCCGCAGCCGATCCTGAACGCGTTGCGCTAACCTCGTCGGCTCGACAGAGTCTCGCGCTACCGCACGGAAAATTTGGTCGCGCGTCGCGATCGAAAATCCCTTCCCTGTCCGCGTCATCCGCGGTTCAAAGAATCAATCGCTCAGCTCGACGTTCCAGTAGGCAAGATCGACGAAGTGCTTCCAGCTTTCGTGCTGCTGGCTCGAAAACGTCACCTGCACAAATGGCCGCCACTTCGGCCGCTTCGGTTTTCGCACCAACACCATGTGCGCCTGGTGGGGTAATCGATTCCCTTTGCGCGTGTTACACGGGATGCAGGAGCAGACCACGTTCTCCCACGTCGTCTGGCCGCCTTTGTCGCGCGGCAGCACGTGATCAAGATTGAGTTCGCTGCGATCGAAAATTTTGCCGCAGTACTGGCAGGTATTTTTGTCGCGCTCGAAGACGTTGTGCCGCGTGAACTTCACTTCCTTCTTCGGCAGACGATCGAACATAAGCAGCACGATCACGCGCGGGATGCGAATCTTGAATGAAATGGTGGTGACCATTTCCGGATCGGGCGTGCGCCCGGAGAAATCGAGCCAGCTGTCGAAATCGTGCGTCAGGAAATTATTTTCGCTGTCCCCGGCCACCACCTGCGCGTGCCCGGCATAAAGCAGGGAGAAGGCGCGGCGCGCCGAGCAAATGTTGACCGCCTGCCACAGGCGATTCAACACGAGAACCTGGCTGTTTAAGTGCGTTTGCAGAGGGAGTAAGATGGGGGATACCACCGGCGTTTTGCACTGTCAACGCGACAGGCGCGTGACGCGAGGTTTCTTCGCCATTTCGCCCGGAGTCTTGCGTTCGTCCTCCGGCGCCGCGCCGGCCGCGAACGCGAGCGATTCTTCCTCCGGCGGCAGAAACTTTTTGAACAACGTTTTGTCGATTGCTTTCATGAACGCTTCATGCGGCGAGACAACGCCTCGTTGCAGCAGCGCCCAAATCGCGTCGTCCATGAACTGCATCCCCTGCCCGCGACCCGACACGATTACGTCCTGCAATTTCTGCGTCGCGCCTTCGCGAATGATGGCGGCGACCGCGGCGTTCGCGATAAGGATTTCGTTTACGGCAACACGTCCGCCGCCAGCTTCCGGCGTTTTCTTCAGGAGCAATTGCGCCAGCACACCGCGCAACGAATTGGCCAGCATGGTGCGCGCCTGCGCGTGTTTGTTCGCCGGGAAAACGTCAACCATGCGGTCGACGGTCTTGCGCGCGTTATTCGTGTGCAGCGTTCCGAAAACAAGGAGTCCGGTCTCCGCCGCCGTCAACGCGAGCGAGATCGTCTCCAGGTCGCGCATTTCTCCGACGAGGACAACGTCGGCATCTTCGCGCAGCGCCGCTTTGAGCGCGGTGGGAAACGATTGCGCGTCCGCCGGCACTTCGCGCTGCGTGATGATGCTCGCTTTGTTGTCGTGCACGAATTCGATCGGCTCCTCAATCGTCACGATGTGACGCGAGAAATTCGTGTTCATATAATCGATCAGCGCCGCCAGCGTGGTGGACTTGCCGGAACCGGTCGGGCCTGTGACGAGGACGAGCCCGCCGCGCAAGTGACCGAACTCTTTCACGACCGTCGGGATGCCGAGCTCTTCGAGCGACGCGATCTTGGTCGGGATAAGCCGGAAGACAGCGCCGTAGCCGTTCGCCTGCTTGAGGTAGTTGCAGCGAAAACGCGAGGCCACGTCCATCTCGTAGGCAAAATCGAGATCGCCGCGTTCCTCGAATATTCCCCAGCGCTCGGGGCCGGCGATATCGCGCAACATCATGATCGCTTCGTCGCGCAGCACCGCTTCCTCGCGCATCGACATCACGTCGCCGTGCTTGCGCATTTTCGGCGGCTGCCCTTCGCCGATGTGCAGATCGGAAGCGCCTTCGCTCACGATCGCCTGTAAAAATTGATCGAGATAGGCCATGAGAACCGCGGATTACGCGGATATCGCAGATAAGAAAGATTTAATCATGGAAATCAGCGCGACATCCTCCTCCGCCTGTTTTTTGCACTCGCGCTCATCCGGGTCATCCTGGCGATCCGCGTCATCCGCGGTGAATTCCCTGCTGCACAATTTCCTTTTGGTCCGCGCGCGCCAACGCTTCTTCGGCGGTGATCAAGTTTTGCGAAAACAAATCGATGAGCGCGTCGTCTAACAACTGCATGCCTTGCTTGCGGCCCGTCTGGATAATGCCGGGCAGCATGAATGTTTTCGCTTCGCGGATCACATTCGAGACTGCTGGCGTATTCGTCAGTGTTTCGAGCGCGAGCACGCGGCCTTGGCCGTCGCGACGTGGCACGAGTTGCTGACTGATAATGCCGCGCAACGATTCGCTCACCATGATGCGAATTTGTTCCTGTTGATCGACCGGGAAAACATCGAGCAAACGATCGAGGGTGCGCGCGGCCGATCCGGTGTGCAGCGTGCCGAGCACGAGATGGCCGGTTTCCGAAGCGGTGATCGCGAGCGAGATCGTCTCGAGATCGCGCATTTCGCCCACCATGATGACATCGGGATCTTCGCGCAACGCGCCGCGCAGCGCCGTGCTAAAGGAGCGCGTGTGCGTGTGCACTTCGCGCTGTGTGATGTGGCAACCTTTCGGTTCGAAAACATATTCGATCGGATCCTCCAGCGTGATGATGTGCTCGCGGCGATCGCGATTAATCTGCTCGACGAGCGCCGCCAGCGTCGTCGATTTGCCGGACCCGACGGAGCCGGTCACGAGAATGAGGCCGTTGTGATAGCGCGTGAGAATTTTCAGGTGCTCGGGCAAACCGAGCTCGTCCATCGAACGCACCTGCGCGTTGATAATGCGAAACACCAGATCGGTGCCGAGCCGCTGGCGCACGACGCTGGCGCGAAAACGGCCGGTGGCGTTGGCGTAGGCAAAGTCCGCGTCACCGCGCTCGTCCAGGAGCGAGCGTTGTTCCTGCGGCAGGAACGCGTCGGCTAATTTTTGCGTGTCCGCCGCCGTCAGTGCGGGCGCGTCCGGCCAGATCGGTCGCAGCGTTCCAAACAAGCGCCAGACCGGCGGCGCGTTGACGTCCAGATGAATGTCAGAGGCGCCAGCCTCCTGCCCGAGCGCGAGATAATCGTCAACGTGCGGCAGCGGAGGAGCGCTCATCAAACAGCGCGATCATGGCGAGCGCGCACGACCGCGTAAATCTAAAAGCGGCGGTCGCCGCGACGCCGGGCGTAATCGCTGACTTTGCCGGCGACGAACTTCATCACGATCGGACGCGCCACGGGCAGAAGCATGCGCGCGAGGCCGACGAGCGCGCCGGCCTGGAGAATTTTTTTCTCCGGTTCGCCTTTTTTGCCGGCGACGTACACGGTCTTGGTGCGACGGAAAGACGACACGAGGAGAATTCCACCAACCACGACCGCGCCGATCCAGATCGCCGGTCGCGCGGAGAATGAATCCCGCAGTTTGCGCGGGAGATCCATTTCGTAGCGCAAGCCATCGAGCTCGCGGCCGAGTTGCGCGCGCGAGCGATCGATATCGCCGGTCAGCGCCGGTTTCTGTCGTTGAGCGTCTTCAGCCATTGTCGATCCTTGTTCAATTCCAGGCGCGTCTCGGGAAAGAGGCGTCCGTGCAGTTGCGATTTTGCGACGAGCACAAAGATCACAGCCAGCACGATGTGCAGAATGCCCGCGCCGAGCGCGATCCAGGTCCAGGCCACGCCGGTCGCGCGGGCGATGCCGAAGACCGCGCTGGCGAGCACGAAAATGTAGCCGAACACCAGCGCGATGAGCGCGGCGAGCGCCAGCCCGATGACGAGCGCAAGCTTGAGGAGAACGCCCTTTGATTCCGCGGCGAAAAGCGCCGTGCGCGATTCGATGTAAGCGAAGAGGGCGTTAACCAAGCCGACCGCGTTGTCGATCAACCCGGAATGTCCGGCCGGATTGCGCGACCGCGCGGATTCGCGGAGCATGGCCGCCTAGCGACGGAAAATGAGGCCGAGCACAAAGCCGATGCCGAGCGCGGTACAGACCGCTTTCATCGGGTTATCGCGCACGTATTCTTCGCCGTCTTCCTGCAACGTGCGGGCGCGCCCGCGGGCTTCGTCCCAGGCGGTGCTGGCTTTATCGCGATAATCGCCCGCGATCGAGGTCGCAGCCGATTTCAGATCTTCCGCTGCGCGGCGCGCGTGCGTTTTGCTGCTCTCGATTTTGCTCTGCGCGTCGCCACCCGTGTTTGTTTTTTCGTCAGTCATAAGTTTCTCCCAAAAGATTGTTCTGAATATCCCCCGCCCTGCCGCGGTCGCAAACATCTTTGCGCGCGATCACACAGGGCTGCGCAGAAGAATCGTGCGGCGCGGCGATTTTAGATGTGCCGACGTGTCCGCCTGGTAGTTGACGAAAAAAGGCTCGTCCGGCGCGGTCGCCCTGCCGTTCAGGGTGCCGCAGTCGACGAAGAGATATTCCGCTTTGAACGTCCAGTGTTTGCACAACGCGACTTCGATACCGCCACCAGCCGTCCAGCCGGTCTTGGTGTCATTTTGAGACGCCACGAGGATAGGACCTTCAGTGCTGGAGAAATTCGTCACGCTGGAAAAACTGTAATCCGCGTAAGCGAAACCGGCCGTGCCGTAGAGCAGCACGCGAGGCGTGGGAATGTAGCCGATACGGCCCCGGACGGTGCCGAACCAGTTTACATCTTCGTTTAGACCGAACGGATACGGCCCGGGCGGAATGTTTCCGTTACCGAACAGGCTCACCGAGCTCGCACTGCCGGCGCTCATGGTAGAGCCATCGAAATCGGCCTCCGCGCCCACCAGCCAACGCTTGCAGAATTGGTAATTGTAACCAATGCCACCGCCGACGACGAAACCATCCGGATCAAGCACGCGTGAGCTGGGCGAGATTGCGGCGGTTCCACGCACCAGCGTTCTTGCCGCCGTATCGCCGGCGTTCCCAAATCCGAGCAAGTCCGAGAAATGCACCTTGTCGCCACCGCTAAAGCCGTAACCGATGTGACCGCCGACGTAGAATCCGGTCCATGAGAAATCATTATCCTGCGCCGGCGCCATCGGGATGACCTCTTTGTCTGCGCCAGCAATGGCGCACGCCGCATAGGCGCAAACTGCAAACCCGACCAATGTAAGCTGTTTCATGCTTGCCTCATAACCGCGCGCAAAGCCGGCCGCAATATAATCCATAACCGGACGAAAACCCTCGCTCGCGCGGTCCTCACCTTTGCCAAGCCGCCGCGCCAAACCTATGATCGCGAGTCGCACCGTCCCCGTAGTTCAACGGATAGAACGGAGGTTTCCTAAAGGGCAAAACGGCATTTTTGCTGGAGTCCGCTGAGATCTGCTAGAGCCCTCAAACACCTATACGCGTGTGGATTAACTGCTTCTTTCGATCCTCACGAATAATCCCGAGTATGCCCATTTTTAGGTGCCCGGGTGATACAAAGGGTGACACAATTCTATCTCCAAATAGGTAAAAAAACCGGCCACTGTTTTCGCAGTGGCCGGTCATCAATCGCGAAACAGCGCGATTCTGAACAGAGTCTTTAGAATTTGTAATTCAGGCCAACTTGGACCGAATCATAGTTCACTTCCTGGGAAAAATTCACGTTGACGGGAGGCTGCCCTTGGACGTTTTGAAAGATCACCGTTCCCGGGTTATTCTCGCGCCCTAAAAAGATGTGATTCCACTCCACTCGTGCCGACCAGTGGCAGTTGAAGGCATACTCCGCTCCCGCGCCTACCATCGGGCTGAAACGCGTGTCCTCCTGCTCATAACGTGCCTGCGCAAAGAATCCGAAAATGGCGGAAAGGTCGTCGATGAATGTATAATTCCAGTGCGTTACCGCTCCACCGCCTTTGGCGTAGAGCAGAAACTTGTTATTGAGCAAAGAAATGCCCGCCTTCGCCGCCAGCGTGCCGGTGAAATCATTCTCTGTGCGGAAATGAATCACCTCCAGCGGAAAAGAGCCAGGAACTTGGCCATTGGAATAAATTTGCTCGCCATCGGGGTTGGTCGACCAAGAGCCGGTCACCTCCGCGCCGAGTACAAACCACGACGTCAACTGGCGATTGTAGCCAGCCTGCAATCCGATCGTGAATCCGGACTCAAAGTTCTGGCTGATACGGGTTCCTCTTCGGTTGCGAAAAAACGGGGTATCATCATACCAGCGCGAATCGCCACCGCGCCAGCCGAGGCTGCTGCCGATGTAGAAGCCGGTCCAGTCGCACGGCGGCGGAGCCACCGGCACCACCGTTTTCGAATCTTTCGCGGAGTATTGCTCTCCGCCAGCCAGCGCGCTCATGGTCGAGCACGCTGCGAACACCAAGGTTAAGGCAATCAATCTGTTCATAAGGGGCCTTTTATTCATAACGCGGGTGCAGCTGTCAATGGTTTTGTAGCAAAGCCGATGAACCTGTGAACAAAAAAAGGAGCAGTAGCCAATCGGTTCGCGACCACTAACTTTCGTTACGCCGTCCCCGTAGTTCAACGGACAGAACAAGGGTTTCCTAAACCTTAGATGTGGGTTCGATTCCCGCCGGGGACACGCGCGACGGGCGCGCAATGTCCTCGCCCCTTGGGCTGCGCGTCGCCTCGACCGCTTTCGTCGCGACGTCCGCGGAGAGAACGCGACTCTTGATTTCATCCGATAAGTCGTCGGCGAAGACTTCGAGCAAACGTTGATCGTGTTCGCTGAGGCGGCGCGGTTTCACGTCGAGCAGACAAAGCGAGCCGATCGGATATCCACTTGGGCCGCGCAATGGCACGCCGGCATAGAAGCGGAGGCCCCGCGCTTTTATGAGCGGGTTGTTGGCGAAACGGCGGTCGCGCGCGAGGTCTTCGATCACGAGGACGTTATTGCGCGCTACGACGTGACCACAAATCGACAGCGCGCGCGGAGTGAAGCGCTCACCGGCGAGGTCATGCGGAAGTCCGACCTGCGATTTGAACCATTGGCGGTCGCGATCGATGAAGCTGACGAGGACGATAGGGACCTGGAAAATTTTCGCCAGTTTGGCCGTGACGCGGTCGAAGGAAGGATCCGGCGCGGGATCGAGCAGGTTGAGACGGTGCAGCTCGGCCAGGCGCTCATCGTCGTTATCCGGCACCGGCGCTTCCTCCATTTCGTCAGTGAGCGGGGCGGCGAACTTCGCGATTTGCACCACGGCTTCGGCCAGCGAAGTAACAACCTCGTCCGCGCCGGAAGCGGCGAGACGCTCGACGGCTTCGGATAATTTTTCCGTGGCGCCCCAGAAAGCGACGACGATTTTTGTATGCGGCAAACGTCGCCGCAGTTTCGTCGCCAGAGAACGCGCTTGAATGGAAGTGGACGGCGGGAGGACGGAGATGCACACGACGTCGGCCATCGTTTTCTCCGCGAGTTCCACCAACGCGTTGCCGGCCAATTCCGCGGGCGCATTCTCGGCTTGGAAACCTTGCATGCGCAACAGCTGGATGAGCATGGCGCCGGCGAGTTCATCGCGCTCGGCGCGCGCGGGCAGGCAGAGGACGCGGCAAGTGGGGAGCAAATTGATATCCACGTCGGTTGCAGCCACCGCGCGATCGGCGGCGAGGTGCGACTCCGGCATCGGTCGCGCGCCGAAATCTTCGATCATGTCGCGCAATTGGCCCTCCACCGTCGCGAGCTCTTTCGGCTCGAGCGCTTCGCGTTGCGCATCGCCCTCCGCCGCAATCACGACGGGAATTAAAACCGAGTCGTAGAGCGCGGTCAGCGAATTTTCTCTTAGGAAAACGTCAGCCATCTCGCTCACGTCATCGTGTCGGCTGGCGAGCAGGCGCTGGTAGTACTCTTCCACCGGCGTGAGCGCGCGTTCTTCACTCAAGAGCACGCTCAGGAATTCCAGTTTCGGCACGTGCCGCCCCATCACGGCCAGGCACACCGTCAGGGGCGTGGAAAGAATGAGCCCGATCGGTCCCCACATCCATGTCCAGAAAACGGCGGCGATGATGAGCGCGATGGATGAAACACCAGTGCTCGCACCGTAGAGCCACGGCTCGACCAGATTCGCGTTAATCAATTCCAAAGTGAGGAACATGCCGAGCGTGAGCGACGGACCGAGCCACGAGGAGGAAACCGCGAGCGAGAGCAACAACGGAAACAGCGCGCCGATCCATGGGCCGACGTACGGGATAAAGCGGAAGACCGCCGCGAGCACGCCCCACAGCACCGCGTTCGGCACACCAATGAAATAAAGCCCGAGCGAAACGCATGAACCGTAAATGACGTTCACCAGCAGTTGCATCCGCAGGTAACGCGCGACGCGCTGCCCGGCGTCATCCATCGCACGGGTGGTTGCGCCGATTCTCCCCTGCCCGATCAGCCGCACCATGCGGCCACGCAGATCCTCACGCTTCATCAGCATGAAAATCGTGAGCAACAGCACCAGGCCAGCCGTGCCAAGCGGACTCAACACCGCGCCGAGCGTCGTCTCGACCGCGCGCGTGAGGCGACTTTGCCCGTCGACAATTCGCACCGGCAAGGGCGAAGGCCGCGGCGTCGCGACCGGCGCCCGTGAGTGCGTCTTCCCCTCCGCGTCGGAAGAATTCGCAGCGGGCGGCGCCGCCAATTCCTTCTGAATCTGCTCTACGCTGTGACTGAAGCGCGTGAACGTGCCGCCTGTCGGCAGACGCAGCGACTCCAGCTTCGTCATGATATTCGCCTGGTAATCGGGCAGCTTGGAGGCCAGGTCGATCGTTTGCCGCGTCAACGTCCAGCCCGCGCCGCCGATGAGGGCGAAGAGCATGAGCACCATGAATACCACCGAGACGATGCGACCAAGAAAGCGCTCCAACCGCGCGACCAGGGGAGCGAGCAGGAACGAGATCAACGCTGCCAGCGCGATCGGCACGAGGATATCTTTGCCGACGTAGAGACCGGCGATGACAAAAGCGACCAGCAGGATCGCCCATATTCCCACCAGCGCGCTGCTGGCATTATTGCGGGCGGGTCGAATGGTG
>JALYTV010000085.1 GCA_030854105.1 Verrucomicrobiota bacterium
GTCTATGACCGCCGACCTCGTCGCCACGGCGGTCATAGACCGCCGCTACAGGCATCGCGCTGTCGGCGTCTTCCGCCGAGTAAAATCCGCCTTCCTGCGCGGTCATGTCGCGCCGCACATAATCGAGTACATCACGCGCGACTTCTGCGAACCCGGCCTCGTGGGAAAGCTGAAACGCGTCGAGGTAAACGCACGCGAGCTGCGCCTGGTCGTAGAGCATCTTTTCGAAGTGCGGGATGTGCCAGACGCCATCGACGGCGTAACGATGGAAGCCGCCGCCGAGATGATCGTGGATTCCGCCCGCCGCCATTTTGCGCAGCGAAAAAAAAGTCATCTCGCGCGCGTTCTCGCCTGTGGCATCGGCATCCTGCCGATTTTCTTGAGACATCAAGCCGAGGCCACGCTTTCGCGCGTAGTATCGCGTCAAAAAATTGTAAACAGACGGGCGCGGGAATTTCGGTCCGCCGCCAAATCCGCCTTCGTGCGCATCGTAGGTTCGCGCGAATTGCTCATACGCCGATTGCATGACCTCGCCGCTGATCGCGTCGGCTGACGGCGCGCTCTGCGACGCTTCCCGCAAGGCCGCAACGATGCGTGTCCCTTGTTCCGCGACCTTCGCCGCGTCCTGTCTCCAGAGCGTGGCGATGCGCTCGATCACTTTCGGAAAACCGGGTTGGCCGTAGCGATCCTCCGGCGGGAAATAGGTGCCGCCGACGAACGGCTTCAAGTCGGGCGTCAGCCACACACTCATGGGCCAGCCGCCACCGCCGGTCGTCGCCTGCACAAAAGTCATGTAAACGCGGTCGACGTCGGGCCGTTCTTCGCGATCGACTTTGATGCAGACGAAATCGCGATTCAGCAACGCCGCGGTTTTTTCGTTCTCGAACGATTCGCGCTCCATGACGTGGCACCAATGGCAGGTCGAGTAACCGATCGACAAAAAGATCGGCTTATGTTTTTCGCGCGCTCGCGCGAACGCTTCTTCGCCCCACGGATACCAGTCGACGGGATTGTGCGCGTGCTGCAGCAGATACGGCGATTTTTCCCGCGCGAGACGATTCGTGTGCTGATGACTCACTTTGGCAGCGGGGGACGAGGCGCGGTTGTCACGCTACAAGCATACGCAGGTTGCGAGAGATCGAAAACATGGCGCGAAGTTGCTTGCTATCAGCGGCGGCGCGCGAACCTTGCCGCCATGCACAAACTTTGGCTCACCATTTTCGCGACGATCGTCCTGAGCGTGTCGGCTAACGCCGCCGAGCTGCTCGTCTCGGCCGCGGCGAGTCTGAATGAAAGCATGAAAGCAATCGCGGCGCGTTTCGAAAACGAAACGGGCAACAAAGTGTCGCTCAATTTCGGCGGCTCGAACTTGCTCGCGCGCCAAATCATGGAGGGCGCGAGCGTCGACGTCTTCGTTTCCGCGGACGAAGCGCAAATGAATCGCCTGGTGGAAGCGGGCAAAGTCGCCGCACCGGTCGCGCTGCTGACGAATTCCCTCGTGATCGTCGCACCCAGCGGGTCGCCTGTGCATGCGCCGTCGGATTTGGAAAAAATCGCGCGCATTTCGCTGGCCGATCCGCAAGCCGTGCCGGCGGGAGTTTACCCGCGCCAATTTCTCGAGACCGCCGGGCTGTGGGAGAAATTGAAGGCGAAAGTTGTGCCTGCGGAAAATGTGCGCGCCGCGCTCGCCGTGGTGGAAGCCGGCAATGCCGATGCCGGCATCGTTTATCGGACCGACGCGCGGATCGCGCCGAAGCTGCAGATCGTGTCGACTATTCCGCCGGAGCAATCGCCGAAAATTATTTACCCCGCCGCGGTGCTCAACAGTTCGCAGAAGCCGGAAGCGAAGGCGTTTTTGCTTTATCTGAAAGGCGCGGCCGCGTCGGAAATTTTCCAGCGCGCCGGCTTCGGACTTGCGCAGTGATGTTCCTCACCGCGGAAGAGTGGCGGATCACAGCCTTCACCATCGCAGTCTGCGCGCTCGCGATCGCGGTGATGCTGCCGTTCGGCCTCGGTCTCGCGTGGTTGCTCGCGCACAAACGCTGGCGCGGCAAAACGCTGGTCGAAACCTTCGTCACGCTGCCGCTTATCATGCCGCCAGTCGCGACCGGTCTTCTGCTTCTTAAAATCTGCGGACGGCGCGGCCCGGTCGGCGCTTTTCTGTTCGATCATTTCCACATCGAAATTGTTTTCACCTGGCTCGGCGTTTTGGTCGCGGCCGCGGTGATGTCGTTCCCTTTACTGGTGCGCGCCGCGCGCGTCGGCTTCGAGAATGTCGAGCTGCAGCTCGAGGAAATTGCGCGCACGCTCGGCGCCAGCGACCTGCGTGTTTTCTTTAACGTCACCCTGCCGCTGGCGTCGCGCGCGATCCTCGCCGGCATTGTGCTCTCGTTCGCGCGCGCGATCGGAGAATTCGGCGCGACTATTTTGCTGGCTGGCAATATCGCGGGCCGCACGACGACGTTGTCGTTGAAAATTTATGAAGCAGTGCAGCTCGGAGACGATGCGATCGCGTATCGCCTCATCATCGTCTGCGCGGTCATCGCGTTTCTCGCCGTGTTCTTGAGCGAGCGTCTGGTGCGCTTAACCGCGCGGTGACAACTTCGGCGCCGTCGCCGGCGACCACGGATTTGCCGCGTGATCGGCCGCGATGATTTTCTCGCGATAGTTGGTCAGCAACTGTCGCAACGCGACGACATCGAGCTCGCGAAATTCCTTCGGCAATCCTTCGACATTTCGCAACGCCAGCGCGAAGAGCCGCGCGGCCGGCCTCATCTTCGTAGCGTGCTTCGCGTGCGTCGGCTGCTCGAAATTTTTTTGCAAATGGACAAACGCGCCCGCCGCTTGGATGAGCGCCTGGTAAAAACGCGCGCGCGTTTCGTCCTGCTCCACCAGCCACAACTGCTCCAGCACGTCGTGCGCTTCATAATAGCGCGCCTCATTCCACAGCCGGAAGAACGCGGCATAGTACGCGTCGTCAGCCGACCCGCTCTCGTGCGCGCCGACGAAATCTGAAATCCGCTCGCGTTTACTCATGCTGCGCTCATAATCTCCGCGAAGCGAAGCAATGGGCAAAGCGACTACCGCAGTTTGGAGCAAGCAACGATGACGCCCGCGCTCGCGGCCGCGCTCATTGTCCTCACTCTCGCCCTGGTCGTCGCTTCCGCGCTTTTCTCCAGTCTGGAGACGGCGCTCTTCGCCTTGCGCGCGCATCAACTCCGCCGCCTGGAGGAAAATCATCCCTCGCTCGCCGGCTTCGTCGCCGCCTTTCGCGAGAATCCGCGACGCGTTCTCGCACTCATTCTGCTGGGCTCGACCTTCGCCAACGTCCTGCTCGTCGTCGTCTGTCTCGCGCTTCTCTGGCAAAATCCCCACGCCATCGCGCTGCCCGCGTGGCTCATCGCCCTCGCGCTTTTCGCGATCATCGTTTTCGTCTGCGATCTCATTCCGAAACTATTCGCGCTCTCGGCGCCGTATCGCCTTTCCGCGCTCGGCGTTTTTGTCCTGCGCGCATTTCTGCCGCTCCTGGAAACGCTCGGGCGCGGCCTCGAACGCGTCAGCATCGTGATCGTCGATCTCGTCGCGCCGCCACATTTGCGCGCGCGCACGCATTTGAGCGACGAAGAACTCGAGACACTGATCGAGATCGGCGAGGAGCAAGGCACCCTGCACGAGGCCGAGGGCGAGATGATCCAGGAAGTCTTCAAGCTCGGCGACAAGACCGCGAAGGATTGCATGACGCCGCGCGTCGATACCTTTTCGCTGCCGGACGATTTGACGAATGACGAAGCGATCGCGCTGCTAAAAGCGCGCCGGCATCAGCGTGTGCCCGTTTACGCCGACACCCCGGACAACGTTCTCGGCATTCTCGATGCCAAGGTTTTTCTGATGAATTCGCGCGAGCACTATACGGAGGCGTTGCTGCCGCCATCGTTCGTCGCGGAAACGATGCGCGCGCTCGATTTGCTGCGTAGTTTTCTCGCGCGCCCGCAAGGCATGGCCATCGTCGTCGACGAATTCGGCGGCATCGAAGGCATCGTCACGCTCTCCGATATTATCGAGGACATCATCAGCGACGCCGTGCCACTCGGCGACGCCGATCTTTACATCGAAGAACTCGGCGACGATCGCTTCCTCGTCAGCGGCAAAGCGCGGCTGGACGATCTGGCTGATCGCGCCGGCATCGAGTTGGAAGCGGACGGCATCGATACCATCGGCGGTTATGTGTTCACGCAACTCGGGCATTTGCCTGAGGTCGGCACGCTTCTTCCGCTGCCGCATTTGCAGGTCACGGTGCGGCGCGTGAGTCGCAAACGCATCGAAGAATTATTGCTCGAGAAAATCGACGCGGCGGAGGAAAAGCCATGAGCGCGCTGCTTGTGGTCGGATGCTGGGCGATCTCGTTCATTTTCGCCGGCATCGAAGCGGGTCTGCTCGCGCTCAATCCCGTGCGCCTGCGCCATCGCGCCAAGAGCGGCGACCGCACCGCGCGCCGGCTCGCTCGTTTGCTCGAAAATCCGGAGCGCGTGCTCGTCACTGTGCTCCTCGCCACCAACGCGGCCGACATCATCGCGCTCATTGTCGTCACCCACCAATTAGTGAAGCATTTCCACACCGCCGGCTATTTCCTCGCGCTGGTGATCGCGCTGCCTATTTACTTGTTCCTGCTCGGCGTCCTGCCGAAGTCGCTCTTTCGCCGCTTCCCGCTGCGTGCTGTCGCGGGGCTGTCGTGGTTGCTCGCGCTGGCGGAGAAGGTTCTGTGGCCGGTGCTATTTTGCGGTGAACGGGTCACGCGTCTGCTTTTCGCGCGGAGCAAGGCACTCCCGCGCCTCTTCGCCGCGCGCGAAGAATTGAAATTGATCACGCTCCAAAGCGAACGCGGAGGGTCGCTCACTTCGACTGAGCGCGCGATGATTCACAACGTGGTCGACTTCCGCAATGTCTGCGCGCGTGACGTGATGACGCCACTTGCCCAATGCATCACCGTTCCGCCGCAAACGCCGGTGCCATCGGTTCTCGAGCTAAGCCGCTCGAGTGGGCACAACCGTTTTCCGGTGATCGACGGCAACGATCACGCCGTCGGGCAAATCAACGTGCTCGATATTCTCTTCGAGCAAAACGAGCGCGCGCCCCTCGCGCACTACACCCGGCGCATGGTCACCGCCTCAGAGGGCGAACCGGCTTACCGCATCATCCGGCGTCTACGCGCTACGCGTGTCGGCCTCGCGGCGGTGGTCGACGCGCAGAAAAAAGTGGTCGGCATCGCGACCGATAGCGAGCTGATTAAGCGCCTGGTGCAAAGCGTCTAACGATTCCTGTCGCGAGCCAACCATGAGAGCAAGCCTCCGAGAAACTACTGTGCCGACAGCGAGAATTCTTCCTTTCGACGGAATCGCCGGTTCCGGTTGGATGTAACGCGCTTCGGGAAAATTCCCCAGGGCGCTTGCGGGCCCGGAATATATCCTTCGGCGATTGCCCATTTTCTCCGTCCCATTTCCTCCGGGAAAAATTCCGCTTCGTTCCTTCCCAATTTTGCCTGGACGACGGCGCGATCAGCTCAATCGGTGCGCCTAACTCGTCAGGCGCGCACCCAGCGTTCCGCCTCGGCCATTTGGGAGTGGTCGAAATATTTCACCGCATCCCGCGAGAAATAGGAGCCCAGCTTCGCCATCCATTTCTGCCAGCTCTTTTCACCGACCATGGCGACACGACCGACTTTGCTCGCGTGCGTGATCCCAAATCGGAAATCATCCCAGGCTGCGCCCGCATCCCAACCGTGAAAATTTTCCATCACGAAAAGCAAGCGCATGGAACCGTGCCGCGCGATCACTTGCTCCAAGCTCGGAATGAGCGCGTCGTAATCTTCCTGCGTTAATTTTCCACTTACGTCCACCCGCACCAGGTTGCCATCCTCCGGAATTATTTTGTGCATGGCCTCGCTGAGGAATCGCGGCACGCCCGGCACGCGGCTGTATACGACCGCGCGGCGTCGCACGCGCGTTATTGCTTTGCATGGAAAGAGCGCGCGTCGTTGTCATCACGGGAGCCTCGGCTGGCGTCGGGCGCGCGACGGTGCAGGCCTTTGCCGATGAACGCGCCTCCGTCGGATTGATCGCGCGCGGTCGCGCTGGCCTCGAAGGCGCGAAACGTGATGTCGAAGTACGCGGCGGAAAAGCGCTTGTCCTGCCGCTCGATGTGGCCGACGCGGATGCGATCGAAGCCGCCGCCGACGAAGTGGAAAAAACATTCGGAGCGATCGACGTCTGGGTGAACGTGGCGATGGCTTCGGTTTTTTCGCCGATCAAAAAAATGACGGCAGCCGAATTCAAACGCGTCACCGAAGTGACCTATCTCGGCTACGTTTACGGCACGCTCGCCGCGCTCAAACGCATGCTCCCGCGCGATCGCGGCGTCATCCTTCAAGTTGGTTCCGCGCTCGCATATCGCGGCATTCCATTGCAAGCCGCTTATTGCGCGAGCAAGCACGCTATCCAGGGATTTTGCGACTCGCTGCGCTGCGAATTAATTCACGACCAGAGCAAGGTGCGCGTGACCATGATTCAAATGCCGGCGCTGAATACGCCGCAGTTTACCTGGGTGAAAAGCCGGTTACCCCGCAAGGCGCAACCGGTCCCGCCGATCTACGAACCCGAAGTCGCGGCGCGCGCGATTCTCTTCGCTTCGCATAATTCGCGGCGCGAAATCTATGTCGGTTTGCCTACGGTCGAGGCGATTGTCGGCAACAAAATCGCGCCCGGCCTTCTCGATCACTATCTCGCGCACAATTGTTTTGACGCGCAGCAAACCTCGCGGCCGGAAGACCCGAACCGCGCCGACAATCTTTGGCAGCCGCTCGACGACGAGCGCGATCACGGAGCGCACGGACCGTTTCGTGCGCGCGCCCGCAATCGCAGTCCGCAACTTTGGACGACGACGCATCGCAATTGGCTCGCGGCTGGTGCGCTGACGATCGCGGCCGGAATGCTCGCGGGCCTCTGGCGCAGACGAGATTAACGCAGCGCGCGAAATTTCAGCCGCCCCTGTGCCAGAGCCAACAGGTGATAACAAGCGCGTCAGCCGACGCGCTCACGGACAACGATCTCACTTGCACGAATGCTTTTCGCTTGCCACCATCGCTCTGTGATCAAGCGGATTTCGCTGGCTTCGATCGTCGCGTTTGCCTTCGCCATCGCGCTGTCCGTTTCGCCGCAACTGCACGAGCGCTTGCATCACGACGCCCAGAATTCGAATCACGAATGCGCGGTGACACTCATTGCCGCGGGTAATTTCCACCACGTGGCGGCCGCGCCCTTCATCGCCGACCCAGCTCCGTTTGCACATTTCGAGTCTCTGCCGAATCTGACGCCGCTTTGGGTGGCGTCGCCCTTCGCACACGCGCGCGTCTTCGAGCACGCGCCTCCGCTCAGCGCCTAAGGCAGGCGCCGTCCACGGAGAAAACTGTCTTTTTTTCCGCCGGACAACCGCGCCGTTCGGCGTGTCACCACGCCAGTCTTCCTCCGTGCCGCACGGAGTGTGCCCATTAATAAAACCCCAATTTTTGAAACTCCATTTTTTTACTTCATGAAACATTTCCTTCTTCTTTCGCTCGCGCTCCTATTGCTGCGATCCATTTCCTGCGCGCAAAACGCGTCGCCCTCGCCGTCATCGTCTCCCGCCGCAGAACCCTCCCCGGGCGCAGTCGCGCAGGCCGATAGTGTCGTCGTGCAAAGCGAGCAGCTGGATATCTCGCGCGAAAACATTGTCCCCAGCCTGGGCGCGACGCGTTACACGCTCGGGCCGGATTGGCTCGGCGATCAGGCGCAGGGCGAGAACGCGCCCATTAACCAAACTATCCTGCGCCTCCCCGGTGCCGCGCAGGATTCGTATGGACAAATCCATCTCCGCGGCGAACACGCCAACCTGCAGTACCGCATCGACGATGTCCTCCTTCCCGAAGGCATCACCGGTTTCGGACAGGAACTTTCCACCCGCTTCGCCGACAGTATTTCGCTCATCACCGGCGCGCTGCCGGCGCAGTTCGGTTTTCGTACCACCGGCGTGATCGATCTGCACACGAAAAACGGCGCCGCCTTCGATCAAGGCGAGGCCTCGCTCTACGTCGGCAGCTTCGACACCATCATGCCCAGCCTGGAGTACGGCGGTTCGACCGGAAAGCTGAACTACTATGCGACCACGAGTTATCTTCACAGCGGCATCGGCGTCGAGAATCCCACCCGCAGTAGCGACCCGATTCACGACAATACCGATCAATACAAAGTCTTCGCCGATCTCTCCTACATCTTCGACGAAAACAGCCGGCTCGTTCTATTAGTAAGCGGAAACACCAGCGACTTCCAAATTCCGAATAATCCCGGCCAAACCCCGATGTTCGTCGACAATGGCCGCGCGACCTTCGACTCCTCCAGGCTGAACGAAAATCAACATGAGCAGAGTGCGTTTCTGATTCTGGCCTATCAGCGAAAGGTCGGGGACCTCGACCTGGAAGCTTCCGTCTTCACCCGTTACAGCTCGGTGCTATTTCGACCCGATGACGTCGGCGACCTTATCTTCAACGGCGTCGCTTCGCGCATCGATCGCGAAATTTACTCCAATGGCGTCGAGCTAAACGCCAGCTACAAACTCACGGACGATCACACCTTGCGCGGCGGCCTTCTTTTCACCGCACAACACGCAAACGTGGATACGTCTACTCTGGTTTTATCGACGTTTCCCGATGGCACGCAGTCGAGCGACGCACCCCTCCGCATCGTCGATCAGGGCAGCAAAGACGGGTTTTTCTACGGCCTCTATCTACAGGACGAATGGAAGCCGTTCCAAGAGCTCACGATTAACTTCGGCGGTCGTCTCGATTTCGTGAACGCCTTCACCGACGAGAACCAGCTTAGTCCGCGCCTCAACATCGTTTACGAGCCGCTGCCTGGCACGGCGTTCCATGCCGGCTACGCGCGTTACTTCACGCCGCCGCCGCTGGAAAACGTCGACCAGAATACGCTGGCTAAGTTCATCGGCACTACCAATGCGGCGGCGGTCACGAAAGATTCGGCCGTCAGCGTCGAACGCGCGAATTACTTCGATCTCGGCGTCACGCAAAAGCTGGGCGACAGTTTCAACGTCGGTCTCGACGGTTACTACAAGACCGCCCACTCAGCTCTCGATGAAGGTCAATTCGGGCAAGCGCTCATCCTTTCCGCCTTCAATTACAATCGCAGCGAAATCTACGGCACGGAATTGACTGGCAATTACGAGAAAGGCGGTTTCAACGCCTACTTCAATCTGGCCTACGAAGTAGCGCGCGGGAAACAGGTCAGCTCCGCGCAATTCCTCTTCTCTCCCGAGGAACTCGCTTACATCAATCGCAACTGGGTGTTCCTCGACCACGACCAGCGTTTCACGAGTTCAGCGGGCGCTTCCTATACCTGGCGCGATTGGACCGGCGCCATCGACGCGCTTTATGGCAATGGACTTCGGCGCGGTTTTGCCAACACCGAGAAACTGCCCCCCTACGAAACGATCAATCTCAGTCTGCAGCGCCGTTTCAAGATCAGCGACGAG
>JALYTV010000086.1 GCA_030854105.1 Verrucomicrobiota bacterium
CCCGAGGCCAACCGCGAGTGGCGGGATGCGCATGTGTTGCGTCGTGCGCGCGAGAATTTCGTCCACCAAAATGATCGCAGCGCCGATGGCCGCGCCGAAGCCGATCAGGCTCCAATCGATGTTGGCCGCGATCACGCCTTGCGCGAGAGACGAAATCAAGCCCGCTTGAGGCGCGGGCAGCGAATGCAGGGTCGCGCCCGGAGCCCCGACAAATCCGTAGGCTTTATTCACCAGGTTGAGGACCGGCGGAATGACGGCCGCTCCCGCGAGCACGCCGATGATGAGCGCGACCTGTTGCTTCCAGGGAGTCGCATCGACCAGTTGGCCCGTCTTGAGATCCTGCAGGTTGTTATTTGCGATCGCCGCGACGTTAAAAACGACCGCGGTGGTGAAAAGCGCGAACGCCATCAGCGCCTTGCTCGCATCCGATCCGACGTAGGGCTTCACCCCGACGACGAGGAGCAACGCCGCACCGAGCACGACCAGGATGCCGACGCCAGAGAGCGGACTATTGGAAGAACCGATCAACCCCGCCATGTAGCCGCAGACGGCGGAAACGAAGAAGCTCATCAAAATAACGTAAGCGACGCCGCCGATCACGAGCGTCGCGAGATGCGCGCCGAGACCGCTCTGGTTCGCGAAAAATCCGAGGACCCAGCCGATTGGGAGCATGCAGAGCAGTGTGACCAGACCGACGATGCCGATCGGGATGTCGCGCTCCGTGATCGGCAGCGTATCACCCTTCCCGGATTTGCGCGCGCGATTCGCTGCCATTGCGCCGGCGAGGCCCTGCACGACCGGCTTGACTAATTTTAGCAAAGTCCAGATCGCTGCGACACCGATTGTGCCCGCCCCGATGAAACGCACTTTCAGGCTCCACGTGCCGGCGGCGACCTGCGTGGCCGCAGTCGTGAAATCGCCCGCGAGCGCGGAGTAATGTGGCACGCCCCAACCCCAGCCGATGATCGCGCCGATCAACATTGCGATGCCGACCGAGAGACCGACAAGGTTACCGATCGCGAGGAGCGCGAAGGACAACGAAAAATCATAGCCACTGACTGCGCCGCGCCGTCCGATACGAAAGGTCTGCGCGACATCCGATCCGAAGACATGCGTCGAAACCACGAGCGCGAAAACGGCCGAGACGATCGATCCCCACAAAACCGCGAGCAGCCCCGAGCGCCCGTGTTCGACGTCCGCGGCGTTTTCATTTCCGCCGCTGCTCCCCACCTTGAGCACTTCCGCGCAGGCGACGCCTTCGGGATACGGCAGATCGGAGTTCGTCACGAGCGCGCGCCGTAACGGGATCGAATACATCACGCCGAGGATGCCGCCGAGCGCGCAGATCAGGAACGAGATCCAGAACGGGAATTCGGTCCACCAGCCGATCATGATCAGACCCGGCAGCACGAAAATGATCGACGACAACGTGCCGGCAGCTGACGCGATCGTCTGCACAATGTTGTTCTCCTGCATCGTCGCATCGCGGAATCCGCGCAGCAGCGCCATGGAAATCACCGCCGCCGGAATCGATGTGGAGAAGGTCAGGCCGGCTTTGAGCCCGAAGTAAACATTGGCCGCGGTGAAGACCAGCGTGATGATGATTCCGATGATAATTCCGCGGACGGTCAGTTCTTTGGGCATAAGGATTTGGCGTTAACGGCCAAAAAAAGCAAAAGCGCCGACGGAAAGCGACTGCAAACTCTGCATCCGGCGGGCGCGGCGACCGAAGGAGAAGTGTGACGATTCCAGACGAACGCGTTTCCGCTCTCAACCAGCGCGACCTGCGGCGCGGCGATTACGTTCTCTATTGGATGCAGCAATCGCAGCGCGCGAAATGGAATCACGCGCTCGAGTACGCGATCGCGCGCGCGAATGAGTTGGAGTTGCCGCTCATCGTTTGCTTCGGGCTCACGCGTTATCCGGAGGCGAACGCGCGTCATTACACCTTCCTGCTCGAAGGTTTGGCGGAAACAGCCGACGCGCTCAGGAAACGCAAAATCAAATTCGTCCTGCAACTCGGCGATCCGGCCGAGGTGGCGCTGCGGCTCGGGCAGCGCGCGGCGTTGATCGTGTGCGATCGCGGTTATCTGCGGCCGCAAAAAAACTGGCGGCACAAAGTCGCGACGGAAGCGCGCTGCCTGGTGATGCAAGTCGAGAGCGATGTGATCGTGCCGGTCCAGATCGCGTCGTCTAAGAGCGAATTCGCCGCGCGCACGCTGCGGCCGAAATTACAAAAACTGCGCGACTGTTTTCTTGCCCCGGTGAAAATGGTGAAACTCAAACGCAGTTCGCTAGCGCTGAAATTGCGCAGCGAAGATTTGCGCTCGCCGGAGAAGTTGATGGGCACGCTGAAAATCGACGGCTCCGTTCCGCCGGTGACGCAATTTTTCCGCGGCGGCACCGCGCGGCCGAGAAAGTTTTCCGTCGCTTCCTGGATCACAGCCTACCCGATTACGCGGCGCACCGGAATCAGCCGCAGACGAACGACGTCTCGCACATGAGCAAGTATCTGCACTTCGGTCAGGTCTCGCCGCTCTGGCTAGCCCTCGCCGCGTGCCAGAAAAAATCGCCCCGCAACGTTTACGTTTTCATTGAAGAACTGCTCGTGCGCCGCGAGCTCTCGATGAATTTCGTCGAGTTCAACGACGACTACGACCAATACCAAGTGCTGCCGGCGTGGGCGCGCAAAACGTTAGCCGAACACCGGCGCGATCGGCGTCCGCATCGTTACCCGCGCGCGCAACTCGAGGCAGCGGAAACGCACGATGCCTATTGGAACGCGGCGATGCGCGAGATGGTCGCGACCGGTTTCATGCACAACTACATGCGCATGTACTGGGGAAAAAAATTCTCGAGTGGTCGCGCACGCCGGAGGAAGGGTTCGCCACCGCCCTCGCGCTCAACAACAAATTTTCCTGGATGGCCGCGATGCGAATTCGTTCGCGGGCGCCGCCTGGGTTTTCGGGATGCACGATCGGTCGTGGGGCGAGCGCGAAATTTTCGGCAAGGTGCGCTACATGAATGCGCGCGGCCTGGAACGGAAATGCGACATCCGCGCCTATGTGGAAAAGGTGGACGCGCTGGTGCGACGAGCGCAGGATGCGCGCTGATTGCGTTTTACTCGCATCGCCGGCCGGGTAAGAGAGTCAGCGGGCATGAAGGTGTTTATCAGCGCGTGGTGGGAACGCCTGCGCACGAGTTACTGGTTCATTCCGGGTTTGCTCGCGCTTTCCGCGACGGCGCTTTCGTTTCTCACCGTCCATATCGACGCGCTGGTGAACGCGAAATGGGTGCGCGCGACCGGCTGGATTTGGGCGGGGAGCGCGGAGGGCGCGCGCAACGTGCTCGCGACCATCGCGGGTTCCGCCATCACCGTCGCGGGCGTGATTTTTTCCATCACCATCGTGTCGCTGACGCTGGCTTCGTCGCAATTCGGCCCGCGCCTGCTGCGCAACTTCATGGCCGATCGTGCCACGCAGTTTGTGCTCGGCATCTTCGTGTCGTCGTTCCTCTATTGCCTGCTCGTGCTTCGCACCATTCGCGGCACTGGTGAGACGCAATTTGTGCCGTACCTCTCTGTCACGTGCGGCCTGATTTTTGCCGTGGTCAGCGTCGGTTTCCTCATCTTTTTCATCCATCACGTTTCGAATTCCATCCTCGCGGAAAACTTGATTGTGCGCGTGGCGCGCGAGCTGGAGGAAGGAATCGAACGCCTTTTTCCCGAAGCCATCGGCGATGGCGCCGCGTCCGCGATCGAGAATGATGGGCAGACGCTGCCGCAAACGGAATCGTTTTCGCTGCTGGCGCCGGCGAACGGCTTTATCCAGGCGATCGACGCCGAGCACATCCTGCATTTGGCGACCAAAAGAAATCTCGTGGTGCGTTTGCACCGGCGCCCGGGCGATTTCGTCGCGCGTGAATCGCGTCTGGCCGAAGTTTGGCCGAAGGAGGAAGCGAGCCGCGCCGCGCTTACGGATATGATCGAGGCTTATTACTTCGGCCGCACGCGCACGCCCACGCAGGACGTGGAGTATTCCATCGATCAACTCGTCGAAGTCGCGGTGCGCGCGCTCTCGCCCGGCATCAACGATCCATTCACGGCGATCACTTGTCTGGAATGGCTGGGCGTCGCGCTCAGTCGCGTCGGCAATCGCAAGATGCCGTCGCGCTATCGTTGCGATGACGATGGAAAATTGCGCGTGGTGAGCGACGTCACGGATTTTCGCGGCCTCGCTTCCGCCGCGCTCGATCAGATTCGGCAATACGGATGCAGCAGTATGGCGGTGACTTTGCGCATGCTCGATGTGGTCGGGCGCGTGTGTGCCGAGATCGCGTCGGCTGAAAATCGCGCGACGCTGTTCGAGCATGCGGAAAAAATTCGCGACGACGGCGTCGCGGCCGTGCGCAACCAGCGCGATGGCGCGGCGATCGAAGAAAAGTTTCGCGAAGTAACCGCCTAGTCGAGCGTTTGCCGGTAGCGCGCGATGCCGATCGTCAGCATGATGACGGCAAACAGCGCGATCTGCCAGAGTTGCAGCCCGACCTCAGCCAGCCCGTTTCCTTTCAGCAAAATGCCGCGCACGATGCGCAGGAAATGGGTGAGGGGAAAAACTTCGCCAATGATCTGCGCCCAGGGCGGCATGCCGCGAAATGGAAACATGAAACCGGAGAGCAAAATCGACGGGAGAAAAACGAAGAAGGTCATCTGCATCGCCTGCAATTGGTTCTTCGCGATGGTGGAGAAGGTGATGCCCATCGCGAGATTTGCGGCGATGAAAACGAGCGCGACCAGGAGTAAAAGCAAAATGCTGCCCTGCATCGGCACGTGAAAAAGAAAATACGCGGCGGCTAAAATGACGCCGACCTGGATGTAACCGATAAAGATATACGGCACGATTTTGCCAATGAGCACTTCGCTCGGCCGCGTCGGCATGGAGAGCAGATTTTCCATCGTGCCGCGCTCGCGTTCACGCGTGATGGCGAGGCCGGTAATCATGATCATCGTCATGGTGAGGATCACGCCCATGAGGCCTGGCACGATGTTGTATTGCGTGACGACTTCGGGGTTGTAGAGCGCGTGGACGCGCACGTCGATGGGGCCGTCGCCCGGATTGAGTGAAGCGAGCGGGCCTTTGAGATCGTGGATGAGCGCGCTGTTTATGAGCGTGTTCAGCGAACCGAGCGCGTTGCCGGTCGCGGCGGGATCGGTGGCGTCCGCTTCGATCAAGACGGCCGGGTGATCGCCGCGCAAAAGATCGCGGCTGAAATTTTCCGGAATGTTGATGACGAATTGCACCTGTCCGCGCGCCAGAAGGTCGTGGCCTTCCTCTTCGCTTTTCACCTGGCGGACGAAATTGAAATAGGTGCTGTTCTGCATCGCGGCCAGCACGGTGCGTCCCTGCGGCCCGCGATCCGCGAGCAACATGGCAGCGGGCAAGTGCCGCGGATCGGCGTTGATCGCGTAGCCAAACAGCGTGAGCTGAAGCAGCGGAATGCCGAGCATCATGGCGAAGGTGAGACGATCGCGTCGCATCTGCGTGAATTCCTTCACGATGATTCCGCGCAAGCGATGGAAAGAAAAATGCGGATGCGTTTTCACGAGATCAGGCCGGGCGCGGCGGCGAGCGAATGTGCTCCGGGCGAAAACCGAGGCCAATCAAACGCGCTGGAATGCGTCGCAGCCGCGGCCAGCGGGCGAGCAGACGAATTTGCCAGGGCACGGAAATTTTCGCGGTGGCTTGTTTGCCCAGCACCGCGCGCACGACGCGATTCTGCAGGAACACCTGGGCGCCCTGAATGATTTTCGTCGGCAGTTCGCGACGATGCTGGACGGCGGCAAGATCGTGCCGGGTGATTTCATGGCTGGTGTTCGCCAGCGGGCGAGCGAGCAGATTCGCGGCGGCGACGGCGTCCTGAATCGCGAGATTAATTCCCACACCGCCGATGGGCGACATGGCATGCGCGGCGTCGCCGAGGCAAAGCAAGCCGGGCCGATGCCAGCGCGCGAGGCGATCCACCACGACGGTGAGCAATTTAATTTTCTCCCAGGTATCGAGCTCGTCGATGTGCGCGCGCATGGCAGGAACCATCCGCACCATCTCCTCGCGCAACGCCAGCAGACCGCGCGCTTTCACCGCGTCCGCGCTGCCTTTGGGAACAACGAAACCGCATTGCCAGTAATCGCCGCGGTCAATGGTAAAGAAGAGATTGCCCGCCGTGATGTGGCCGAGCGGAAGGTGGCTGGCGGCGCCGGGACCTTTGCGCACGCGCATCCACAGCACATCCATGGGCGCGCCGAGATCGATCACCCGCAAGCCGGCGCGCTCGCGTGTGGTGGCGTCGCGGCCGTCGGTGCCAACCACGAAATCGGCGCCCAGTTCGTATTCGCGCACCGGCGTTTTCACCTTCACGCCGATGACGCAATCGTTTTGATCGAACAGCAAATCGACGACTTCATGCTCCATCTTTAACTGGAAGGACGGGAAACACCGCGCGTGTGCCGCAAGGAAATTGAGGAAATCCCATTGCGGCATGAAGGCGATGAATTTGCACTTCGTCGGAAGATGCGAGAAATCCGCCACCGGGATTTCCGTGCCGCCGATATCGACGCTGAGCATGCGTTCCTCCTGATGCGGTTGCTGCAAGAAATCGTCGAGCAACCCGAGCTCATGCATCAGTTCAAGGGTGGAGGGATGAATGGTATCGCCGCGAAAGTCGCGCAGGAAATCCTTATGTTTCTCGAGCACGACGACGTCGATGCCGGCGCGCGCGAGAAGGAAACCGAGCATCATGCCGGCGGGACCGCCGCCGACGATGCAGCAACGCGAAGATTCGTCAGGCAACATGAGGTTCGAAGTTATCGGTCGATCCCTGCATCAAATTGATGAATGCGTCCTCCAGTCCGGAGGGAATTTGTCGCCAATCGTAGGGCGCGTGACGAAACGGCTTGATCGCGTTTTCCAGCGCGCTCGCGTCGTCGCTGCTCACGTGCAGCGCGTTGCCGAAAGCGACGGCTTGTTGCACGCCGGGCTGGTGACGCAGTTTCTCGGCCAACCGCGGCAAGTCCGGGCCCGAGACCGACCACGTCGTTAAAGCAACCTGCGCGATCACGTCGTCTACGGTGCCATGAGCGAGAAGTTTGCCGTAGGAAATGTAAGCGAGACGATGGCAGCGTTCCGCTTCGTCCATGTAATGCGTGGTGATGAGAAAGGTGAGGCCTTCCGAAGAGAGAATGTGAATTTGCTCCCAGAAATCGCGACGCGCTTTTGGATCAACACCAGCCGTCGGCTCGTCGAGCAAGAGAAGTTTCGGCTGATGAATAAGGCACGCAGCGAGCGCGAGCCGTTGCTTCCAGCCGCCGGAGAGCTGGCCGGCTAATTGCCGCTGTCTGCCTTCGAGACCGAGACGCTTGATGCTTTGCTGCACAGCGGCGCCCCGATTCTTCATGTCGTACATGCGCGTGACGAACTCGAGATTTTCCTGAATGCTCAAATCTTCCCAGAAGCTGAAGCGCTGTGTCATGTAACCGACTTCGCGTTTGATCGCTTCGCTCTCGCGAATGACATCGTGCCCCAGCACTTGGCCGCTGCCGTCGTCGGCGCGGAGCAAACCGCAGAGCATGCGCAGGAAAGTGGTCTTGCCGCTGCCGTTCGGTCCGAGGAATCCGTAAATCTCGCCGGCGCGCACGGTGAGATCGACATGGTCGACGACGGTGCGCTCGCCGAAACGCTTGGTCATGCCGCGCACGTCGATGGCGAGTGCGCCGCTATTCATGAGGAAGCAAACGAAACATCGACCGGTTGGCCCGGGTGCAATTTCTCCGCGACCTCCGGCGCGAAAGTAATTTCGACCATGAAGACGAGCTTTGAGCGACTTTCGCGACTGTAGATTACCGGCGGCGTGAATTCGGCGCGCGTGGATAGATAGCTGATCCTGCCCTCAGCCGACCCGCTCACGCCATCGATGGTGACGCGCGCGTTTTGTCCGATGCGCAGGGAGCCGATCATCGTTTCGGGAACGAACGCGCGCACTTTGATATTGGGCGGCGGCAAAAGCATCACCACCGGTTTGCCGGCCGCGACCCATTCGCCTTCGCGGAAGAGCGTGTCGTAGATGAGTCCGGCTTTCGGCGCGTCCTGATGTTTTTGCGCCAAACTCCATTCCGCCTGCGCGAGTCGATCGCGATCCTGGTCGCGCGTCGATTTCGCGCGATCGAAATCCTGCGCCGCCGCCGGCCCCGCGCGAAACAATTTTTCCTGCCGCGCGAATTCCGCCTCGGACAGAGTGAGCGCCGTTCGCGCCTGATCGCGCGCCGCCTTTTCCATGGTCGAGTCGAGATCGAAAAGCGGCTGCTCTTCCGTGACCTGATCGCCACGACGCACCGCCAGCTTGGTTACGACTCCCGCCAACGGCGAACTTACGTAAACGAATTCGCCCTCGACGTAACCCTGCACCTGGCCGGATGGCGCTTTCCTGGCACACGCCCCAAGCGCGAACATCAACAAGAGGTTGCCGGCAAGAAGCACGCGCGGATTTTTCATCGCGCCTTGCTCCTTTTGCGAACGAACGCGCCGCGCAGCAGGAGATCGATCAGCGCTCCGAAGGCCGCCGTCGGCGGCAAGTCCAGTTCCTGTAACTTCGCCGGATTCATGATCGCTTGAATTGCCGCCAGCAGCGTTTCCACCATGAGATCGAGCGACACGTCGCTCCGCACTTCGCCAGCGCGCTGGCCGTCGCGAAACAGTTTGGTGAAATGCTCGCGGATCATCACCGCGCGTTGTCGCTCGAGTCGCTGGAAAACGTCGGGCGCCGATCGCATGTCGCGCAGAAAAGACGGCGCCAGCTCCGCGAGCTCACTTTGCAGGCCGCCGAGCAAACTCTGCAAGGCGGCAGCAAATCCATTTGTGCGCGCCGATGGCGCTGCCGCCAACATGGCCTTGATGCCGCGAAATTTCTCCCGCAGGACCGCCTCCAGCAGCTCGTGTTTGCTGGGGAAATGAGAATAGAGAGTCTTTTTGCTGATGCGCAGCTCGGCGGCCAGATCATCCATCGTCACCCGCCGGAAGCCGTGGCCGAAAAAATGTGAACGCGCTGTCTGCAATATCCGCTGACGCGGTGACTCTCGTTTTGTGCGTGTGCTGCTCATATCCGGCGGCCGGCAAATAGTATCGGCACCTCCACGCACGGAGAGTGGTAGGCGCAAGGCGTGGTTCTCCGGTTGCGTTGCGAAGCGCGTTGCGGAGCCCTTAAGCAAGCGGTCGCAATCGTCAGGGCCCCAAACGCAGCACCTCCAAAAATTCAGTTAGAAAAAATCTCAAGCGCGAAATAATGAGGAAACTCAGGGAGTATATTGCGTTTCCTCATTCGGAACAAGCTCGGCAGTATGATGGACGGGGAGTTAAGCGTGGCAGTCGACGGATCTACCGGCTTTTTTTCCCGGCGCCCCAGCGCATGCGCACGACGAAATCGCGAATCGCGTGATCGCTTCACTGTTCGACATCTTCGGCGGTGGCGGGGACAAGTGGTGTGGGCCCGCGAACTGCGGTCGCGCAATTCGTAAT
>JALYTV010000026.1 GCA_030854105.1 Verrucomicrobiota bacterium
ACGCTGGCCTGGTTCGCGAATCTGCATCCGGAATGGTTCAAAAAATTCTCGGTCGCGTTTTGTCTCGTCGTCGAAATCATTGTGCCGTTTTTTCTGTGGGCGCCGCGTCGGCTGCGCTACACGGCAGCGGCGTTGTTGATCACGTTGCAAATCGCGATCGCGTTGACGGGCAATTATTGCTTCTTCAATCTACTCACGATCGCGCTGTGCGTTTTGTTGTTAGACGACACGCTCTGGAGACGACGAAGCGCTAAGGCCGCGGCCGACGACCGCGGCTACAACGGCGTCTGGCGAATTTGGGTGCCGAGCGCGGTGCTGGTCGTCACGCTGCCGTTTAATCTCTGGCTCAACTACAGCGCGATTTTTCCGGATGCGGAGTGGCCGCGCTGGCTCGGCAGCGCCTATTCCCGCATCGAGGCGTTTCGCATCGTGAATGGCTACGGGCTTTTCCGCGTGATGACGAAGGAGCGGCCGGAAATTCAAATCGAAGGCAGCGCGGACGGCATCGATTGGACGCCGTACGAATTCAAATGGAAACCGGGCGATGTGAACCGCGCGCCGCGCTGGGTCGCGCCGCATCAGCCGCGACTCGATTGGCAAATGTGGTTCGCCGCCCTCGGGTCGCGGCACGATCGCGCGATGGTGGCGAACTTGATGATGCGCCTGCTCGAGAACGAGTCGTCTGTGACGCCATTGCTTGCGCGCAATCCGTTTGCGACGCGGCCGCCGCGTTTCGTGCGCGCCGTTTTGTATAAATACGAATTCACCAACGCAGCCGAGCGGCGAGCGAGCGGCGCTTGGTGGAAACGGCGCGAGATCGGCGAGTATCTGCTGGAGCTATCGCTGCCCGAGTGAGCGCGCTGGTGGTTGAGTTTTCGCCGGTTTTGGCAATTTTATTTCATGCCGAAGGAGGAACAGATCGTGACCGAAGGTACGGTGACAGAGGTGTTGCCGGGCACGATGTTTCGCGTCGCGCTCGCGGGGGACCGCCATGTGCTCGCGCATATCTCGGGCAAATGCGCAAGCATTTCATCCGCATCGTGCCGGGCGACAAAGTGTCGATCGAGTTGTCGCCCTACGACCTGACCAAGGCGCGGATCATTTTCCGCGAGCAATAATTTTCTAGGCCAGCTCCGGCGTGGGCTCGCCCTGGGCCGACGCATGGGTGTGCGCGCTGCGCAGAAACGGCACGCGATCCAAGACGCGTTCCTGGAACCATTCCAGCGCGAGATAAATAACGGGCGTGATATAGAGCGTGATCAACTGCGAAACGACCAGACCGCCGACGATGACGAGCCCGAGCGGACGCCGCGAGGAGCCGTCGGCGCCGAAGCCGAGGGCGATGGGGAGAGCGCCCATTAACGCCGCCAAAGTGGTCATGATGATGGGACGGAAGCGTTCGACGCTGGCTTCGTGAATAGCGGTGCGCCGGTCGTAGCCTTCGTCGAGGCGGTGGAGGGCGAAGTCGACGATCATAATGCCATTCTTTTTCACGATGCCCATGAGGAGGAAGAGGCCGATGACGGAGTAGAGGGAGAGGGTGGAGTTAAAGAGCCATAGCATCATGAGTCCGCCGACAACGGCGGGGACGAGAGTGGAGAGGACGGTGATGGGATGGACGTAGCTCTCGTAAAGGATGCCGAGGATAACGTACATGACAAAGACGGCGGCGAGGATGAGATAGGGCAACGCTTGGAAGAGTTGCTGAAGGACGAGACCTTCGCCTTGCAGCTCGCCGTGGACGGTGGGCGGCAGGACTTCGGCCGCCGTTTTCTCGAGGTAATTGGTCACGTCGCCGAGAGCGACGCCCGGTTTGGTGTCGAAGCCTAAGGTAACGCTGGTGAACTGGTTGGTGTGATTGACCGATTGCAGGCCCACCGTCTCCTTCGTAGTAGTGAGGGCACGGATGGGTATGAGCTTGGTGCCGTTGTCGGGCTTGACGTAGATCTGGCGGAAATCCTCGGGGCCGGCGCGCGCTTTATCGTCGGCTTCGAGGATGACCTGGTATTGGTCGTCGGCTTCCTTGATGAGGTAGACGTAGTTCTGCGAATAGGCGGAACGAAGGAGGCCCTCGAGGTTGGTGACGGAGACGCCGTAAAGGCCGGCGCGACCGCGCTCGATGTGGACGTCCAGGTTGGGGGTGTTGCGGAAAAGGTCGGAGCGCGGCGGGCTCGCGAAGCCGTCGTAGGTGGCAAGTTTGGCCTGGAGTTTGTCGGCGGCATCGTAGACTTCGTCGGGGTTAATGCCGCTCAAGACGTAGCTGTAGCGGCCAAACGAGCTGCCGGTAGCGCCGATGTTGATTTGCAAAACCGGCTGGGGATTGACGGTGGGAAAAACGCCTGGGATTCCGGCGCAAGCTTTCCGCAGTTGGTCGGTCACGGTGTCGATGTCGGGACGCTTGCTCGCATCCTTGAGAAAGATGACGGTGAAGACGCCAGCTCCCCGGCCCGCGCGCCCGGCCACGGTGAAGTATTTATCGACGGCAGGATTAGCCTGGAGAATGGGATCGAGTTGTTCCTGGAGACGACGTTGCGCATCAGGCGACGCGCTTTCCGGCACGATGAAAAACCCGCGAATGGTGCCGCTGTCGCCCGTCGGCAAAAGGGTAAAGGGCAGATGATTGAAGAAGAACCAGACGCCGAGGACGCAGGCGAATAAAATCGGGAGAGAGAGCCAGCCGCGGTTGAGGAACCAGTCAAGCGTGCGGCTGTAAAGCGCGACGGTCGGTTCGAAAAAGCGGCTAAAGATGCGCTCGGTCCAGGTCTTGCGATGGCCCGGCCCGCGCTCGGCCAGAATGCGCGAACACATGAGCGGCGTCAGCGTTAAGGAAATGAGGCCGGAGGCAAAAATGGCGACGATGATGGTGATGGCGAATTCGCGAAAGATGCGACCGAGCAATCCCGGCATGAAAGCGAGCGGGATGAAGACGGCGGCGAGCGACAGCGTCATCGAAAGAATGGTGAAGGAAATTTCGCCCGCGCTGTTAAGGGTGGCGCGGTAGATCGATTCGCCGGCTTCGGCGCGCCTCACGACATTTTCGAGAAAGACGATCGCGTCATCGACAAGGAAGCCGATGGCGAGGGTGAGCGCCATGAGGGTGAGGTTGTTAATGGAAAAGCCGAACCACCACATGGCGACGAAGGTGATGAGGAACGACATGGGGAGCGCGACCATCGGGATAAGCGTGTCGGTAGCGCGGCCGAGGAAGATGAAGATGACGAAGATGACGAGGACGAAGGCGATGGCGAGCGTACCCTGAACGTCGTGGAGGGAATCGACGATCGATTGCGAGCGATCGAAGACCGGAATGAGGCGAATGGAGCCGGGCAATTCGCGCTGTAAACCGGGCAATAATTCGCGGACGGAGCGCGCGACGGCGACGGCGTTGGCGCCAGACTGTCGCGACACGGCAAAAACGATGACGGAGGCAGGCGGATGAAATCCCCTGACGAAAAAGTGGCGCGAGAGCCGCTCGTTTTCGACACCGTCGATGACGCGAGCAACGTCGCGCAGATAAACCGGCGCGGAGTTGGTCTCCTGTTTGATGATGAGGTTGCGATAGCCTTCGGCGGTTTGCAGCTGCCCTTGCGGCCGCAAGGTGATGGTCTTATTCGCGCCATCGAACTGGCCCGCGCCGGAGTATGCGGTGCCCGCACGAATGGCGTTGGCCAGATCGGCAAAAGTGAGGCCGCGCGAGGCCAGCGCGCCGGGGTCGACCTTGATGCGAATGGCGCCTTTGACGCCGTAGATGTTCACCTGCGAAACGCCGGGTAGAATGTTGATGCGCTGCGACACTTGAGTGGTGCCGTAGCGGTAAAGCTCCCCGTCGGTCAGGGTGTCACTCGTTAGAGCAACGTACATGACCGGCTGGTCGTTCGGGTTGGATTTGGTAAAAGTGGGCGGGCTGGGCAGGTCGCTTGGCAATTGGCCGGCGGCGCGTTGAATGGCCGATTGCACGTCGGTCGCGGCAGCGTCGATGCCTTTGCTCAAATCGAATTGCAAAGTGATCTGCGTGCTGCCTTGCGAGCTGGTGCTGGTGGTGAGTTCGAGGCCGGGAATCTGCGTGAACTGTTTCTCGAGCGGGGTGGCGATCGTGTTGGCCATCGTTTCCGGGTTCGCACCGGGATACGACGCGCTCACCTGAATGACCGGGTAATCGACGGCCGGAAGATCGTTCACGGCCAGTTGCCTGTAGGTGAGAATGCCGAAGACGATGATCGAGGCGGTAAGCAGCATCGTCATGACGGGCCGTTGAATGAACGGACGCGACAGGCCGGAGGAGAATTGGACGAGCTTTTTGACCGTGCCGCTTACTTCCTGGCCGGAAGTGCGATGCGCCGGCGGCTCTTCATCGGCGCTGTGGCCGTGGGCGCCGTCGTCGTTGGAAGCGGCCATGGTTATTCGCTTTTTTCGGACTCGTCAGGCAGCGTCGTTTTGTCGGCCGATTGGATGACAACTTTGGTGCCGGGAGCGAGTTGCAACTGCCCGCGCGTGACGACCGTTTCACCCGGCTTCACGCCTTTCTCAATGACGGTGAGCTCATCGGCCTGTTTCTGCCCCGGCGTGACCTGGCGCAGCTCGAGGGTGTTGTCCTCCTTGACGACGAAAACATAAGGACCGTTCTGCCCAATCTGGATCGCGCCATTCGGGACAAGGGTCGCGTTTTTCAGGATGTCGAGAACGAGGCGGACGCGGACGAATTGCGAAGGCCAGAGGACGCGCTCGGGATTTGGCGTAATGGCGCGCGCCTGCACGGTACCGGTGCCGGGCTGGAGCGCGTTCGCGATGAAATAAAGACGGCCTTCCAGAGCCGGGTGGTTGTCGTTCTCGGCGTCGGTGAGCACTTTGAGATTCGGGCCGCCAAGATATTTGCGGACGAGCGGAAGGTCGGGTTCTGCGACGGTGAAATCGGTGTAGATCGGGTCAAAGTTATCGATCTGCACCAGGACGGCGCTGCTGCTGCCGGCGCTGACGGTGTTGCCCACGTCAATCTGACGCAGCCCGGCGCGGCCGGTGATGGGCGAGCGGATCGAGCAGTAATCGAGATTGACCTGCGCGGCGGCGACGACCGCGGCGGTGCGCATGGCGTTGGCCCTCGCGGTGTCGAGATCTTGCGGCGCGATCACTTTCTTGGCCTGCAGTTCCAATTGCCGTTGCAAGTTTGCCTGCGCCAGCATGGCGTCGGCTTTCGCCGAATCGAGCGCCGCCTGGTAGGGGCGTTGATCGATGGTGAAAAGGAGATCGCCATTCTTGACGTCCGCGCCGTCTTTGAAATCGCGGGAAACGATCTGGCCGCTGACCTGCGCTTTGACTTGCACGCTTTCGTAAGCGGCGCAGGTGCCGATTTCGTCGAGATACAACGGCACATCCTTGGTGATGGCTTTCGCGACCGCGACCGGCCGAGGCGGCGGCGCGGCAGTCTCTTTCTTGCTCCCGCCGCAACCGCGCAAGGCGACGAGCAGGCCGATGCAGAGAAGCGCACCGCCGATCCAGTAAAGCTTCTTCCCGAAGCGTCGCTCGAGTTGCTCGACCTGGACGCGGGCCGCGGTTTTCGCTGCGGTCATCGTGCTCATGCTTTGGCCCTCCGCCCGGCGGCACCCTGTCCGTTCTCTTCAAATTCCTCGGCGCGCGCCTGCACCTCGCGCAGCACTCTCATGCAGGTGTCGAGTTCGGCGCGGGGGATGGCGGCAGTCAGTTCCTGCCGCAGCTCGCGGGCGGTCTGGTCGATCTTTTCGATCACGTTGTGCGCCCGTCTTCGCAGATGCACGGTCTTGCAGCGGCGATCATGTGCCACGCTGCGACGGACGACCCAGCCATCGTGTTCCAACCGATGTAACAACGTCACCAGCGACGGCTCTTCAATGCCGAGCTTATTTGCGATTTCCGCCTGCGTCGGCGGTGCTGTGGCGCGCGCCAGATGCAGCAGCGTGCGCCATTTGGCCTGGCTCAGTCCCATCGGGCGCAGACGCGCATCCAGTTTCAAGCGCCAGGCGTGAGCCGTGCCGTGCAGCAGCGGGCCCAGACCGATCGGGTCGAATCTTTTCGGCGGCGGCATCGTTAGTTAGTTGGCTAACGAATTCCATTTTTCTCTGCTGTCAACGTGGCACTACGGCAAAGAGAATCGATTCCAGCCCGCGATAATCTTTCATGTGCAGCACCATCTGCGTCCGCCGCGGACTCCAGCGCGTGGTGGTGGCGGCTTCGTTCTCATCCCGCGCGCGCACCATGAAGAAGAGCGTGTCGGCTGGCAATTCATCGAGGCTGCTGGCATAGAGAACCGGCCCGCGCAGGTAGAATAGGTACGGCTGATACTCGGGATTCACCGCGAACACCGGCACGCCGGCGGGAACGACGGCGTCGATCTGGCGCGCGTATTTGCGGACCTTCTCGGTTTGATTTTTGCGCGGAGTGCGCGCGACGGCGTAGGCAAAGCCACCGAGCGTCATCAAGACGACAACGAGCGCGATCACCTGATCGCGTCGCCTGCTGTTAAAAACGCTGCCGCTCAACCAGCGCGGCCAATGCAGCTCCGGCGCGCACAATAATTCCGCCAGCCACCACGCGGTCGCGCCCATCGCCGGCATCGCGTAACGCGGCAGCGCCACCGGCACGAGATTCATCGCCACGAAAGGCACCGCGATGCCCGCCAGGAAATAACGGCTCCGCTTCCGGTCGTCAGCCGACCCGATCTGCAGCACGCCGAGCAACACCCACGGCAAAAAATAAGCGAGGCTGCGCGGGATATTTGTGATCCACGACCCCAATTGAAAACCGACGCCGGCAACGCGGCCGGTCACCTGTTTCGACCAGACGACCGCCATGCGGCTGCGATCCGACACGAGATACATGGGCAGCGCCCACGCGCAGAAAATTCCGAAAATAATAAGCAGCGCGAGGACGTGAGCGGGTCGGAGGAGGAGCGAAAGTTTCCGGTCGTGCCACAGCAGCGCGATGACCGGCCCGTAGAAAAAGAGCAAGTGCGGCAGCGGACCTTTGGCGAGCGCGCCGAGCCCGAGAAAAACCGCCGGCCAAAACCAAAGCCGCATGCCGCCGCGGCCGGCGCGATAGGCCGCGAGCCAGCAGATGAAGGCGAGTGCCGTCGCCGAAACGTAGAGCGCTTCGATTTCGATCTGCCGTCCTTTTTCGATACTGCCGCCGAAGGTCAGCCAAATGAGCGCGGCGATAAACGCACCGCTTTCGCCGAGCGCACCGCGACCAATCGTTATGAACGCGAGCGCGACGGCTAAAATGCAAAGCGCGGAGGGCAGGCGCGCGGTCCATTCGTTGCGAATGCCGGTGAGTTTGAAGGACGCGGCGATGATCCAGTTAATCAGCGGAGGCTTGCGAAAATAGGGTTCGCTGCCGACGTGCGGCACGAGGTAATTGCCGGTCTGGAGCATCGTCACTGCGGGCAAAATGCGGCGGCCTTCCTCGCCTTGGATTTCGTGCGAACCGAGAAACGGCAGGTAGATAATCGCCCACACCAGGACGACGAGGTGCAACCGGCGCCGCCTCCAGAAATGGCTGGCGAAGATCGCCTTCCAGCCCCGCGTTCGCTCCGTCGCTTCGACCATGAAGCGCGATTCTCACGCCGCGCGCGCCGGTTGCAAAGGAATTCGCGCCATGAGCGCGCTGGCTATGAACCTTGACGCGATGGCTGGTTAAAATTAGGTTGGCGTCCTAGATCGCGCGGATGGGGGAGTGGGAGCTGGTGTCCCGCTCCTTTTTTGTCTGGCGATGATGCACACATTTATGAACGCGGAATTTATTGCCATGCTGGATTATCTCGAGCGCGAGCGCGGGATAAAACGCGAGATCCTGCTCGAGGCGGTCTCGAATGCGCTGCTCTCGGCCTCGAAAAAGAGCGTGAGCGTGTCGCGAGAATTGCGCATCGATATTGATCCGAAAACCGGTGTCATCCGCGCGCTGGCGAAGCCGCTCGTGGTCGAGAGCGTGACCAATCCGCAGGACGAAATTTCGGTGAACGCGGCGCGCAAAATCAAGGCCGACGCGCAGCCCGGCGAAGAAGTCGAGGTGGAAGTGACGCCGAAAAATTTCGGTCGCATCGCTGCGCAGACCGCGAAGCAGGCAATGATGCAACGCATCCGCCAGGTCGAGAAGGAAATGGTTTACGAGGAGTTCAAGGATCGCGCGGGAGAAATCGTGAGCGGGACGGTGCGCCGCTTCGATCGCTCCGATGTGATTCTCGATCTCGGCAAATTCGAAGCGATCATGCCGCAGCGCGAACGCGTCGTGGTGGAAGACTACAATGTGGGTGACAGACTGCGCGCTTACGTGGTCGCGGTGGAGAACGGTGTGCGCGGCCCGGAGATCATCGTCTCGCGCAGCCATCCGAATTTCGTGCGGCGTTTGTTCGAGCTGGAAGTGAGCGAAATCAACGACGGCACGGTGGAAATCCGCGGCATCGCGCGCGAAGCCGGTTATCGCACCAAGATCGCCGTCTGGAGCGCGAACGAAAAGGTCGATCCCGTCGGAGCTTGCGTCGGCATGCGCGGTTCGCGCGTGAAAAATATCGTGCGCGAACTCAACAACGAGAAGGTCGACATCATTCGCTGGAGTTCGGACCCGAAAGATTTTGTGCTGGAAGCGCTCAAGCCGGCCAAGGTGAAAAAACTCGCGTTCGATATTGAGAAAAAGAGCGTCGTCATCTCCGTCGACGAAGACCAGCTCTCGCTCGCCATCGGCAAAAAGGGCCAGAACGCGCGGTTGACTTCGCGTCTCACCGGCTGGGAAATTAACATTGAGAAGGACGTCTCCGCGACGACTGCCGTCGAGCAGAAAGTCGCGCAAGCGGCACAGTCGCTCTCCGGTTCGCTGCCAATCACGGAAGAGCAGGCGACGACGCTGGTGAAGTCCGGCTTCACCAATCTCGAGGGCTTGCGCGATGCGGACGTGCAGGATTTGGTGGATATCCTCGGCGTCGACGAAGAAAAAGCCCGCGAGATTCACGAGGCGGTGAAACAACCAGAACCCGCCCAGTAACATGGCTCTCCGCTAAGGAGCTCGAGCCATGAGCAAAAAACTTTTTAAGGAACAAAATGCCAACGAAATCCAAAGGGCCGGCCCGCAAGAGCACAACCACTCGCAAGCCGGCCAAATCTGTTCCCGCGAAAAGTCACGCCGCCGCCAGTAAAGCGAAGGCCCCGGCCGCAAAAAGCAAAAATCCCGCGCGCACCGCGCATCCGCTGAAGTCCACCAGCGCGTCGGCTAAGAGCGCGTCGGCTGTAAGCGCAAAGTCCGCGAAACCACCCGAGCAGCCGAAGGCGCCAGTGAAAAAAGCGGAAACGCTTTCGCTCATCGACGACGTGAAGCCGAAAGCCAAGCGTCCCGCGCCGATCGCAGGCCAGGTAAAGAAGACTTTTCTGCCGCCGATCTCGCGGCTTTTGACGAAGCCCGAACCGCCCCCCGCTCCCGCTCCGCCGCCCCCCGCGCCCGTCGCGGAAAAGACGGCGCCCGTTTCCGAAGAAGTGCCGGTCAGCGCCGACGAGCCCTTATCCGAAGAGGAAGCGGCAAACGTCATTCACATCAAGCCGCCCATCATCGTGCGCGAACTGGCGAATGCTCTTAGCCTCAAGCCGCACCAGCTCATCGCCGAGCTGATGAATTTCAATATTTTCGCCAACCTGAACCAGACGATCGAGCCCGACATCGCCACGAAAATCGCGGAGTCGCACGGCTTCGTGCTCGAAAAGGAGCGCCGCGAAAAAGGCGGCGGCGTCCACAAGGAAGAGAAGGTGATCGTGGCGCCACCGCCGCCGGAGCCGCCGAAAGAGGAAGAGCTGCAACTGCGCGCGCCCATCATCACGTTCATGGGTCACGTCGATCACGGCAAAACGTCGTTGATGGATGCGATCCGCCAGACGCGCGTGGCCGCGGGCGAGGCGGGCGGCATCACCCAACACATCGGCGCCTATCGCGTGGAGCGAAACGGCCAGCCCATTACTTTTCTCGATACGCCCGGTCACGCTGCCTTCACCGCCATGCGCGCGCGCGGCGCGTCGGTCACGGACATTGTCGTGATCGTGGTGGCGGCAGACGACGGGCTCATGCCGCAGACGATCGAAGCGATCAATCACGCCAAGGCGGCGTCGCAGGTGAAGATCATGGTCGCAGTCAACAAAATCGATTTGCCTGGCGCGAACATCGATCGCGTGAAGAAGCAACTGCAGGAACGCGACCTGTCGCCGGAAGATTGGGGCGGCGAGACGATCGTGGTGCCGGTTTCGGCCACGAAAGGCACCAACATCGATCAATTGCTCGAGATGATGACGCTGCAAGCCGAAGTGATGGAATTAAAATCATCGCCCTCAGCGAAAGCGCGCGGCACTGTGATCGAGGCGCAGGTCGAAGCCGGCCGCGGACCGACCGCGACGGTGATCGTGCAGGTGGGCACTTTGAAAATAGGCGACGCGTTCATCTGCGGCGATTACAGCGGCAAAGTGAAATCGCTCATCGACGATCGCGGCGAACAGGTGAAAGCAGCGGGTCCGTCGATGCCGGTGAAAGTTCTCGGGTTCACCGGATTGCCGAACGCCGGCGACGAGCTGCTGGTGATGCAGTCGGAACGCGAAGCGAAGCAGTTGAGCGAAGAGCGATTGGAAGACAAACGCACCGGCAAACTTTCGACGCCGCAACGCGCCACGCTCGAGACGTTGCTCGAAGCGGCCGATGGCAAAAAAGTTTTGCGTCTCGTGCTCAAAACCGACGTGCAAGGTTCGCTCGAAGCGCTCACCAACGCGCTGGCTCAGATCGACAGCAAGAAGGTCGACCTCGAATTTGTCCACGCCGGCGTGGGTCCGGTTTCGGAGAACGACATCCTGCTGGCGAGCGCGTCGAACGCCGTCGTGGTCGGTTTCAACATCAAGGTCGAGAACATGGCCGTCACGGCCGCCAAACGCGAAGGCGTGCAGATCAAACTTTACTCGATCATCTACGAACTCATCGATCAGATGAAGGAAGCGATGGCGGGGCTGCTCGATCCGGAACATCGCGAAACCGTCATCGGTCACGCGGAGGTGAAGCAAGTCTTCCAGCTTTCGCGCGGCATCGTGGCGGGCTGTCTCGTCACCGATGGTCGCATCGCGCGCACCGCCCGCGCGCGCGTCCTGCGTCGACGCCAGCCGGTTTACGATGGCGGCCTCGCCACGCTGCGCCGTTTCCAGGATGACGTGAAAGAAGTGCGCGTCGGCCTCGAGTGCGGCATCAAGCTCGGCGATTACAGCGAGTATCAGGTCGGCGACATCATCGAGTGCTACCAGCTCGAGCAGGTCGCGCAAAAACTGTAACTTGGTAGGGCGAGTCGAGCCGCAATCCATGTGGCTCGACGGAGTCTCGCCCTACCAAATTCAATTTCGGCCCGCCTTTTACCCAAATGAAACATCGACTTTTGCGCGTAAACGAATTGCTCAAGCGCGAACTCAGCAGTCTCATCAGCCGCGAGATTTCGTTCGCGCACGGCCTCATCACCGTCAATCACGTCGACGTCACGCCGGATTTGAAAAACGCGCACGTTTACGTCAGCGCGCTCGGCACCTCCGGCGCGGGCGTCATCGCCGAGCTGGAGAAACATCGCGCCCATTTGCAGGCGGAAATGTCGAAGCACGTGGTGCTGAAATACACGCCGCATTTGGTTTTCCATTTCGACGATTCCATCGAGCGCGGCGCGCGCGTGATCGAAATTCTCCAGGAAATCGAAACGCCGCCCGCTTCCGACGCGTGAACGAGCACGCCGCCATTTTCGCGAAAATCGCGGACGCGTTGCGCGAGCATCAAAACTTTGCGGTGCTCAGTCACGTGCGGCCCGACGGCGACGCCTTGGGCAGCACGCTCGCACTCGCGTTGTCGCTGCGCGCCATGGGCAAGGAAGTGCGCGCGTGGAACGAAGACGGCATGCTGGAGAAATACCGTTTTCTCGCCGAATCGAATCTGCTGACAAAGCCGGGCGCGCCGGAAGATTTCGACGTGGTCGTCGCGCTCGATACCGCGGTGCAAAATCGTCTCGGCAACACCGTTGACTCCGTCCGCAGCGCGAAGGTCTGGATCAACATCGATCATCATCCGAGTAATCCGCGCTATGGCGATCTCGTCTGCATCGACCCGATCGCGCCGGCTACCGGGCAAATTTTATTCGAGCTGATCGCGTCGGCTAAGATGCCGATGTCGTCGGCGATCGCGGAGAATTTGTACGCGGCAATTTCCACTGACACGGGCTCGTTTCAATATCCTAACACGACTGCGCGCACCTTCGAGATCGCAGCGGAATTGATTCGCCAGGGCGTCGACGTCGGGCGCGTGAGTCAGTTGCTCTACGAGAATTTTCCGCCCCGCCGCGTGGAACTCCTGCGCGCTTTGCTAGGCACTATGCAATTCGGCTGCGCAGGAAAACTGGCATGGTTTCAGTTGAGCCGGACCACAGCCGACGCGCTCAAGGTTTTGCCGGAAGACAACGAAGGCTTGATCGATCATTTGCGCGCGATCGAGGGCGTCGTCGCCGCGATTTTTTTCGAGGAATTGCCCGATGGCAAAGTGCGCGTAAGCATGCGTTCGAAAGATGCGCGCGTCGATGTGAGCGCGATCTGCGGCAGCTTCGGCGGCGGCGGCCACAAGCTCGCGTCGGGTGCGCGCGTGCGCGGAACGTTGGACGAAGTAGTGAAGAAACTGGTGGAGAAAACCTGCGATGTTATCGATCAATCCAACGCCTGACGGAGTCTTGCTGGTGGACAAAGCGCCGGGCATGACGTCGCACGACGTCGTCGCGTTGTTGCGTCGGCGTTTGCAGATAAAAAAAGTCGGGCATTGCGGCACGCTCGATCCACTCGCGACCGGTTTGCTTTTGCTCACGGTCGGGCGCGGCACAAAAATTCAGGATTTACTCATGGCGGAAGACAAGGAATACGTCGGCACCATGACGTTCGGCGTGAGCACGACGACGCAGGATCGCGAAGGCGAACCGATCGAGACGCGTGAGGTGAGCGCGCTCTCTGACGACACGATCCGTGCTGCGTTTGATAAATACCGCGGCGATTTTTACCAGACACCGCCGATGGTTTCGGCAATCAAACAAGGCGGCGTGCCGCTTTACAAACTCGCGCGCCAGGGAAAAACCGTCGAGCGCGAGCCGCGTTTGGTGCACGTTTATCGCGCCGCCATCGATCGCGTGGCGTTGCCACAAATCGATTTCACCGTCGTCTGCAGCAAAGGCTTTTACGTTCGCACCTACGCGCACGACATCGGCGAGACGCTCGGTTGCGGCGCGCACCTAAGCGCATTACGCCGGACGAAGTCGGGTCGCTTCACCGTCGACAATGCGATCACCGTCGATGAAATCCGCAACGGCGAACCGGGCGCGATCGTCGCGCGCGTGCTTTCGCTGCCAGAAGTTTCGCGCATGCGCGGAGTCTGATTTATCGCGATGGAAATTCTGCGTTCCATCGTCGAGCTCGCGCAATTAGACGGCCCGCTCTTCCTTGCCATCGGCGTCTTCGATGGCGTGCATCTCGGTCATCGCGCCGTCATCTCGACGTCTGCGCGACACGCGCATTCCGCGGATGGAACGCCGGTGGTCGTCACCTTCGATCCGCATCCGGTGAAAGTGCTGCGGCCGGAAAACGCGCCGCATCTCATCACTTCCACCCAGCACAAAATCGCGCTCATCCGCCAGCTCGGCGTCGGCCATTTGCTCGTCATTCCGTTCGATCGCGAATTCGCCGCGACGACGCCGGAAGCGTTCGTCCATCAACTGTTCGCCGCCGCGAAACCGCTGCGCGAAATTTGCGTCGGCCACGAATGGTCGTTCGGGAAAAATCGCACCGGCAATCTCTCGCTGCTGCGCAAGCTCGGCGCGCAACATTCCTTCGACGTTGTCGGCATTCCCGAGGTGAAAATAGACGACACGATCGTGAGCAGCACCGCCATTCGTGCGGCGATTGAGCGCGGTGATTTCGCGACCGCGGCCGCCATGCTCGGACGCGATTACACCATTCTCGGCACCGTCGTCGAAGGCGCGAAGCTCGGGCGCCAGCTCGGTTTCCCAACGGCAAATCTCAGCGCGCACAGCGAACAGTTTCCGCCAAACGGCGTTTACCTCGTCGAAGCCTGGCTCGACGGCGTGCTGCATCACGGTCTGGTCAACGTCGGCCTGCGTCCCACGATTGCCAGTGCGCAACCGCAGCGCTTGATCGAGCTGCATCTGCTCGATTTTCAGCGCGAAATTTACGGCGCCGAAGTCGAAGTGCGCTTCATCCAGTTCCTGCGCGCGGAACAAAAATTCGCCAGCGTCGACGAACTCGCGCGGCAAATCGCCGCCGATGTAAAACGAGCACGCGCCTTGTGCGCAGCGTAGCGATCAAATCCTGAAGAAAGCTCTGGCGCGAAAAGAGACGCCTACGAGAAACCCCATCCAACCCAACAGCGCCAACGGCATTCTGCGGATCCGCGCGGCAGAATCCGGGTGAAGCTTTCCTTCCCTCGCTAGCCGATCAGGCGAGGGGATCGCGCCCGCGGCTGAGCGCCGCCCACATCGCCGCCGCGGTGCTGACGACGCCGCAAGCGATTGCGGCCAGCATCAGTTCCCTGGGCGGAAACTTCGTCGCGAAATTGAACGACTCGCGCACGAAGCTGCCCTCGCCGGAAGCGAAGAACGCAACCACCACCGACACGATGGCGGCGAGCAGAATGATGAGGGCGCGTTGCATCCGCGGCGAATGGCGTTGTGCCGGCAGCTTCTGCACCACGCGTGCGGTAAAGCCGGCATCGTCGATATAGCTCGCCTCGTCGCGCAAGCGCGCATCGAGCAAGTCATCGAGCGAATCGTTCATTGTTCCCACTCCGCCAGCATCTTCTTCAATTTCTCGCGTCCGCGCAACACGTTCGTTTTCACGGTGCCCAATGGAATATCAAGCACGCGCGATGCCTCGTCGTGCGATAAACCGTTTTGGCAGCACAACACCACCGCCGTTCGTTCCGACAAGGGTAAATTAGCCAGCGCGCTCATGAGGTCCTGGCGCAAGGCGGGATCGACCGTGCGCGTGTCGGCCTGCTTCTCCAGTTGATCCTCGTCGATGCCGACAAGCTCTTTGCGTTTGCGGGCCTCCTCGCGAAAAGCGTTGTAGGCGATGCGGTAGAGCCAGGTCGAAAACTTCGCTTCGCCGCGAAAACTGCGGATGTGCTTGTAGGCGCGAATGAACGTTTCCTGCGCCAGATCGTCGGCCAGCTCGACATCGGCGCGGACCAATTGACGCAGCAAACCGCGCACGGGCGATTGATGACGCCGCACCAGCTCGCCAAAAGCATGCTGATCGCCATCAACAAGGAATCGCGCAAGGAGGTCGGCATCGCTCAGCTCCACCTTACGGTTTCAACAGGTTCTGCTGCTTGTGCGCAAGCCGCCAGGTGAGGATGTAGCCGGCGCCGATGATGGCGGGAATCAATCCCAGCGCCCACGTTCCAACATCCCAGCCGGCGCTGACGCCGAAGAAAATCACGAGGCCCACGCCGACAGCGAGCAGGATGATGCCGCGACGGAGATCGTACCAGGGTCGAAACTGCGTGGCCGCCGGGGAAGCGAACAATTCCGGCGGCACCGGCTGGCCTTTTTCCACCATGGTGCGGATGGTGCGATGCAAGGCGCGCGATTTCGACCAATTGATCAACATGACGATGGCGACGATGGCGACCGGCGCGCCGAAGATCGCGAAAAAGATGATCGCGACAATGGGCACCGCCATCCAGGCCTCGTCGTCGTGGGAATTGTGACCCTTCGCATCGGCGCCGTCGTGCCCGATGGCGAAGTTGAAGTGTTTCTTTAGCTTTTTCTCGATCTGCTGGTCGATATCCCGGTCGTCGTTTTCTTCGTCGGACGGAGTGGGCGCGACGGTCGCGGCGGGCGATGACAGGGAAACGCTGGCGGCCGGCGTCGGCGCGGTGGCTGTCGGCAAAGGCGTTTGCGCCATGACGCCAATGGCGAGGGCGCAGAGGCTGTAGAGGAACAATAGAGTCTTCATTTGCTGGTGAGATGCGGGTCGAGCCCAGAATAGATTCAAAAAAATCGGCGAAAGATGGAAGAACGAAAATGTGTTGCGCCGCAGGATGCACTGGTGATTATTCCCCTCCCGCCTTCGACTTTGGCTACGGCGGGCAGGCCCGCGCTTGGGAAATAGCAGCGCGCAGGCTCTCAATGCGGGTGTAGCTCAGTGGTAGAGCACCTCCTTGCCAAGGAGGACGTCGCGAGTTCGAGTCTCGTCACCCGCTCCAGCCTCGAATGTCTTCGGGGCTGGAGCGCCTGGCGAAGGCGGGCCCTGCTAAGGCTGGCAAGCCAGCAGCGTGTCGCTATTTTGGGCGAGCACTGGCACCCTGCCAAAACGCAATACCGGGAAATTCTTCCCTTTCCCGCTCGCGATGGCAGGGCTCGAATGGTAGGGCGAGACTCCGTCGAGCCAGTGCAGTCATTTCACTCGCCGGAGTCTCGCCCCACCCAAACGCTTCATACTCTTGCGCCCCTCCCTGACCGAATTTCGTGCCCTCGCGGAGCGCGGCGATCTCATTCCCGTCGTTGTCGAGCTGGTCAGCGATGTGGAAACGCCGGTCGGCGCCTTCCAGAAAATCAGGCGCGACGGTTACTCCTTCCTTTTCGAATCGGCGGAGCGCGATGAGGATTCAGGCCGCTTCTCCTTCATCGGCCTCGATCCCCTGCTCACGATTTCTCTGCGCGGCGACAAACTCCAACTGCGCGAATGTGACGGCGACACCAGTGAGCGCGCCGTCTGTGATCCGCTGGCAGAATTGAAAAACGTCCTCGCCGGTTTTCGTTTCGTCGTGCGCGACGACATTCCGCATTTCCAAGGGTGGCGCGGTGGGATTCATCGGGTTCGACGTCGTCCGCTTTTTCGAAGCGAAAGCCACGCCGCATCCGCGCGATGAATTGCACTTGCCGGACATGATGTTCGTCATCGCTGGCACGCTCGTCGTCTTCGATCACCGCTTTCGCACCCTGCGCGTGATCGTGTCGGCTAACGTCCGTTCGCAAACGCCGGACGCCGCTTACGCCGAGGCTTCGGCAAAGATCGAACGCATTCTCGCGCAGCTCGCGACGCCGTCGGCGATGAAACCGATCGCAGCCGACCGTGCGCGTCCGAGCATTCGACCGCGGAGCAACACGTCCGACTACGAAGCGATGGTCGCGCGCGCGAAAGAATACATCGCCGCCGCCGACGTTTTCCAGGTGGTGCTCTCACAGCGTTTCGAGACCGACTTCGCCGCCGACCCGCTCGAACTTTATCGCCAATTGCGTTTCGGCAATCCGTCGCCCTACATGTTCCTGCTGAATTTCGGCGATGCATTTTGCGCGCTCGGCAGTTCGCCGGAATTGCATCTGCGCGTGCGCGATCGCATCGCGGAAATTCGACCGATCGCCGGCACGCGCCCGCGCGGAGACGACGCGCTCACCGACGCCGCCAACGCGCAGGATTTACTGGCCGATCCGAAGGAACGCGCCGAGCACGTGATGCTGATCGATCTCGCGCGCAACGATCTCGGTCGCATCGGCGCTTACGGCAGCGTGCGCGCGACCGAGCAGATGGGCATCGAACGTTACAGCCACGTCATGCACATCGTCTCGCAAGTGCAGGCGACGTTGCGCGAGGGCTGCGAAGGCTGCGACGCCTTCGACGCATTTCGCGCGACCTTTCCCGCCGGCACCGTCTCCGGCGCGCCGAAAATTCGCGCCCTGCAGATCATCAGCGAACTGGAGAAATCGCGGCGCGGATTTTACGCCGGCGGCGTCGGCTGGTTCGCCTTCGATGGCGATTGCGACAGTTGCATCGCGTTGCGCTCGGTCGTGCTGAAAAACGGCAAAGCCTTCGTGCAAGCTGGCGCCGGCATCGTGGCGGATTCCATTCCCGAAAACGAACGACGCGAAACCGAGAACAAAGCGATGGCGGTGCTGGCCGCAATCGCGCGCGCGAAATAGGGCGCAAGTTTCCACCCATGAAATTGCTGCTGATCGATAACTACGATTCGTTCACCTACAATCTCGCGCAGATTTTTGGCGAGCTCGGCGCGGAGGTGATCGTGCGGCGCAATGACCAGATCGCGTCGGCTGACGTTCGTGCGCTGGCGCCGGATCGCATTTGCATTTCGCCCGGGCCCGGCCGGCCGGAGGACGCGAGCGTAAGCAGCACGCTCATCCGCGAATTCGGCGCGACGATTCCCGTGCTCGGCGTTTGCCTCGGCCACCAATGCATCGCGCAAGTTTTCGGAGGCGAAATCGTGCGCGCGCCGGTTTTAATGCACGGCAAGACGTCCGCGATTTCGCATCGGGGCGAGGGCGTTTTCAAAGATCTCGCGCAGCCGTTTGAAGCCACGCGATATCATTCGCTCGTCGTGAACCGCGATAATTTTCCCGACGCGCTTGCCATCACGGCCGAATCCGACGATGGCGAAATCATGGGACTGCGCCATAGCACACAGCCGATTCACGGCGTGCAATTCCATCCCGAATCGATCCTGACCAGCGCGGGCGCGAAGCTGCTCGCGAATTTTTTGAAGGGCACGCCGTCATCCGGAGCCCCCAAATGCTTTCGGGGTCGAAGGATCCCGTAGCGTTATCTTTAAGGCTTCGCGCCGAGATCCCTCGGCTGCGCTCGGGATGACGGAACTTTTGTAGCGGCGCGCGACTGCGGCTACAGATATTAGCGCGCGATCAGATCGTGGATGGCGTTCACTTCCTTCGCCATCTGGGAGAACTCGGGCAGCGTCAGCGCCTGCGCGCCGTCGGAGAGCGCTTCCTCGGGATTCGCGTGCACTTCGATCATGAGACCATCGGCGCCAACGGCAACGCCCGCGCGCGCGAGCGGCGTGACCATGTAACTTTTGCCCGTGCCGTGCGACGCATCGACGATGACGGGCAAATGCGAGATGCGGCGCACCGCCGGCACCGCCGCGAGATCGAGGGTGTTGCGCGTGTGCTGCGCGAACGTGCGCACGCCGCGCTCACACAGCACGATCTGGTAATTTCCTTCCGCCATGATGTACTCGGCGGCGAGCAGCCATTCCTCCAGCGTGGCGGCCATCCCGCGCTTGAGTAACACCGGCAACTTGGAGCGGCCGACGCGCTTCAGCAGTGTGTAATTCTGCATGTTGCGCGCGCCGATCTGAATCATATCGGCGTATTTTTCCACGAGCTCGACACTGGCGTCATCGAGCGCTTCGCTCACAATCTTGAGCCCGAATTTCTCCCGCACTTCCGCCAGGATTTTCAAACCTTCCTCGCCCAAGCCCGAGAACGCGTAGGGTGACGTCCGCGGCTTGAACGCGCCGCCGCGAAAAAATTTCGCGCCGCTTTTTTTCACCACCTCGGCGACGGCAAAGGCCTGCTCGCGCGACTCGACCGCGCAGGGCCCGGCGATGAGCGCGAGTGAGCCGTTGCCGATTCTGGCGCCGCCGATATCGACGATGGTGCGTTCTTTTTTCAAATCGAGCGTGATGAGCTTGTAAGGTTTACTGACGCGGATCGCTTCCGCGACGCCGGGCAGATTTTCAAAATGCTGCACGCTCACGGTGCTCTTGTTACCAGTGATGCCGATGGCGGTGCGCGTGGCGCCGGGCATCGGATGCGCGCGCAGGCCGAGCGTTTCGATCACGCGCACAACCGACGCGATCTCCGCTTCGGTAGCGCTAGCGGTCATGACAATGAGCATGGGAGCGAGACCTTTCCTATGCGATGGCCACTCCCGCAAGCCAATCGCGCGCGGCCTCGACATCGCCGCTAGTGAGTTCGTGGCCCGCCGGCGCAACGTGCAATTGCACATCCGCGCCGCGCCGCCGCAGCGTTTCGGTCAACCACGAGACGTTTTCCGGCGTCGCGATGGGATCGAATTCGCCCGCGCCGATGAAGAGGCGTTGATCTTCCAGCGAGCTGAGGGCCGCCTCGGCCAGCGGCAACATCGGCCGCAGCAGGATCGCGCCGGCAAATTTCGCGAGCCCGAGCAGCAGCATAGCCGAGGTGATGTTGGCGCCGTTGGAATACCCGACCGCAACCAGCGCGCTCAGATCGAATTCGTAACGTTGCGCGGCTGCGCCGAGAAAATCCGCCAGCTCCTGCGCGCGTCGCGCCACATCCGCTTCGTCGAAAACACCTTCGCGCAATCGGCGAAAGAAACGATTGCGACCGTTCTCCAAAACGTTTCCGCGCACGCTCAGGATCGACGCGTCCCGATCGAGCGCGCGGCCGAGCGGCAGCAGGTCGGTCTCATCGCCGCCAGTGCCGTGCAGCAACAGCAACGTGCGCGGCGTGGAGCGACCGGGAATAAACTGATGCTGATAAGCGGGCTCGTTCAACAGGGAGCGAAACGTAGCGAGCGCGATGGCGGAGCGCGACGCTTTTCTGCGCGGGCTTTGCACTTGCGCCGCGCGCGCGCGCATTCCAGCGTCAGGCGCTCATGTTTGTTTGGCGCAAAAGAGTCAGCGCGCGCTGGATGGCACGCCACGAGGATGCGCTGCGCGCAATCGGCGGCGACCGGCTGGTAATGATCGAAACGCCGCCGCGGAAATTCGTGCTCGTCGAGATCGCGAACGTCAGCCGACGCGATCTGCGACAACTGCGCGCATTCGGCGGCAAGGCGCACCAGTTGCCGCGAGATTGGCTCGCGCGTTTCCAGCGCGCGGGAAAGACCCAACCGCTGCGCATCGGCGCGCGTTTGCTGATCGCGCACGAGATGCGAGACGACGCGCTCATTATTCCCGCCGGCGCGGCCTTCGGCACCGGCGACCACGCGACCACCGCGATGTCGTTGCGTTTGCTCGAACGCGTTTCGCGCAAACTGCCGCGCGGCTGGCGCATGCTCGACCTCGGCACCGGCAGCGGCATCTTCGCGCTGGCCGCAAAAAAATTCGGCGCGGGCAAAGTGATCGCGATCGACTTCGACGCGCGCGCGATTGCAACCGCGAGAAAGAATGCGCGCGCGAATAAAATTCGCGGCGTGCAATTTTCCATAGCCGACGCGCTCACCTTTCGCGCGCACGGAAAATTCGAGATCGCGTCGGCTAATTTATACAGTGAATTGCTCGTCGAAGTTTTGCCACGCATCGCAAATAGGCTCGCGCCTGGCGGCCACGCGATTCTCTCGGGCGTGTTGCGCGGGCAGGAGCGCGCTGTCTGCCGCGCGATCGCAAAAGCGCATTTGCGCATGCTCGTGGTCCGTCGGCGCGGCAAGTGGATCGCGTTGCTTGTCATCCCGAGCGCGGCCGCATAATCCGGCCGAAGTTCTTCCTTCACTGGGCGCGACGGGATCCCTCGGCTGCGCTCGGGATGACGGCAAAAACTCGTTTGACGATACCGGTGTCAGCCCGCACGTTCTCGGCTCCAGGCGACTTCGATTCCACCTGCAGCAGGGCGGTTTATCAGAGCCGCCGAAGGGCTTTATGCAGGAACTTTCCTACGCCATCGTTACTCCCTACTCGATGCGCAAGTCGCGCACTGGGGGAATTATTTCCCGGCTTATCTCGCGCAGCGGCCTCGAAATCGTCGGCGCCCGCATGTTCGCGCCGAGCGAGGAACTGGTACAGCGCTACGCCGAGACGATCGTGACCGCGACCGAGCCGCGCCATCGCGCGACGCAGGAAATGATCCGCGAGTACGTGCTCAAAAATTTCACCGGCAGCAAAGGCGGCCAGCGCGCGCGCGTCATGCTGCTTGTTTTTCGCGGCGAGGACGCGATGGAGAAAATTCACAGCGTCGTCGGCCACATCGTGCACGAACGCACCAGCGGCGAGACGATTCGCGATACCTACGGCGACTACATCGCGGATGACGCGGGTAACGTTTCGTATTTCGAGCCGGCGGTGCTGACTTCGTTCGATCCGGCGGCAGTCGAGCGCGACTTAAAATTGTGGGCGGAATTTTCCGACAAGGACGGCGGCATCCTCGATCAAGTCATCGAATTCCCCGCCGGCGCGAACGTGGAGAAAACGCTGGTGCTGATCAAGCCCGACAATTTCAAATTCCCCAACTCGCGCCCCGGCGGGGTGATCGATGTTTTCTCGCGCACCGGCCTCTACATCGTCGGCTTCAAAGTGCATCGCATGAGCGTGGCGCAGGCGGAAGAGTTTTACGGGCCGGTGTTGCCTGTGCTCGAAGAAAAACTCGGCGCCGAAAAAGGCCGCCGCGCCTGGGAAGATGTCGTGCAGTTCATGTCCGGCGGTCGCCCGAGCGCGTCGGCTGACAAAGCGGCGCCCGGCAGCGAGAAGTGCATCGCGATCGTTTATCAAGGCGTGGACGCGGTAAAAAAAATCCGCGAAGTGCTCGGGCCGACCGATCCGAGCAAGGCGCCCCCGGGATCGATCCGCAAAGAATTCGGCCAATCAATCATGGTCAACGCGGCGCACGCATCTGATTCCGCCGAGAATGCGCAGCGCGAAATGAAGATCGTGCAGGTGGCGGAAAACAATCTGAAACCGCTCGTCGAAAAATTTTACCAACGGAAATAAAACAAACTTGAACACAGCCATGGAAATCTCATCACGCGCGGCGCAATTGACGCCCTCTCTCACCCTCACCATCGACGCCAAGGCCAAGGCCATGAAAGCCGAAGGCATCGACGTCTGCGGCCTCGGCGCGGGCGAACCGGACTTCGATACGCCGGAGCACATCAAGCAGGCCGCGATCGCGGCGTTGCAGGCCGGCTTCACCAAGTACACGCCGAGCTCAGGCATTCCCGAATTGCGCCAGGCGATCTCGGAGAAATTCGCCGCCGACAACGGCCTCGAGTACAAGCCGTCGCAGGTCATCGTCTGCAACGGCGCCAAGCACGCCTGTTACAACGCCATTCTCGCCACCTGCCAGCCCGGCGACGAGGTCATCATCCCCGCGCCCTACTGGGTGAGTTATCCCGACATGGTGAAACTGGCCGGCGCCGATCCGGTGATCGTGCCGACGACCGAACGCCACGGCTGGAAGATGAGCGCCGACGATTTTGAAAACGCGATGACGCCGCGCACGAAAATGTTGATCCTGAATTCGCCCGGTAATCCGACCGGCTCGGTTTACACGCGCGAGGAAATGGCGGCGATCGTGGAGATCGCGGCCGGCGAAGACATTTATATTTTATCCGACGAGATCTACGAGAAGCTCGTTTATGACGACGTGAAACATGTCAGCATCGGCTCGCTCTCGAAAGAAGCGTACGACCTCACCATCACCGTCAACGGTTTCAGCAAATCGTACGCGATGACCGGCTGGCGTCTCGGTTACGTCGGCGCGCCGGATGCGGTGGCGAAGGCGATCGATTCGATCCAGAGCCATAGCACTGCGAATCCGTGCTCGTTTGCGCAGAAAGGCGCGCTCGCCGCGCTGAAGGGCGATCAGCAACCGATCTCGGACATGCGCGACGAGTTCGATATGCGCCGCAATTACATGTTCGATCGCATTTCGAAAATCCCGAATATCACGGCGGTGAAACCGCTCGGCGCCTTCTACGTGCTCGTGAATATCAGCCAGCTCGGTCTCACCTCGCAGAATTTTGCCGACCGGCTCCTGAGCAAAGCGAGTGTCGCCGTCGTGCCCGGCGCCGCTTTCGGCGACGACCGTACCGTGCGACTGAGCTACGCGACGAGCATCGACGTCATCAAAAAAGGTCTCGATCGCTTCCAGGATTTCTGCCGCACGCTCTGACGGGCATGGTTGCGGCGGTCGATAATCGCCGGGACAAACGCCGCGGTTGAGAGAATCGGCGCCACACTGAGACTGTGCCTGTGAACGGATCCGTCGCGCTCATTCTGCACGCGCATCTGCCGTTCGTGCGGCATCCGGAGCACGACGTTTTCCACGAGGAGAACTGGCTCTTCGAAGCGATCACGGAGAGCTATATCCCGCTGCTGCGAAGCTGGCTGCGTCTGCAACGCGAGGGCGTGCCGTTCAAGCTCACCCTTTCCTGCACGCCGACGTTGAGCGCGATGTTAGCCGACCCGTTCTTGCGCGAGCGCTACGTGCGACACCTCGATCGCCTGAACGCGCTGGCTGAGATCGAATGCGAACGCACGCGTGATGACGAACGCCGCCACGGGCTCGCGCATTTCTACCGCAATTTCTTCGCCGAGACGCGCCACGTTTTCGTCGAGGAATGGAACAGCGACCTGCTCGCCGTCCTTCGCCAACTGCGCGGCACCGGCGTGCTCGAACTGATCGCCAGCGCCGCCACCCACGGCATTCTGCCGATCTGGCAAAGCGCGTCGTCCGCGGCCGCCACGCAGATCGCGGTCGGCATCGACGAATTCAGCCGGCATTTCGGCGGCAATCCGCGCGGCTTCTGGCTGCCGGAATGCGCTTACGCGCCCGGCCTCGATCAATTGCTCGGCGCGCAGGAGATTCGCTGGTTCACAGTCGACGCGCACGCGCTCACCCTCGCTTCGCCGCCCGCCAAATTCGGCACTTACGCTCCCTGTTTCACACCTGCGGGACCCGCTGTGTTCGCGCGCGACATCATCGCTTCGCGCGAAGTCTGGAGCGCGGAAGCCGGCTATCCGGGTCATCCGCACTACCGCGATTTCTATCGCGATATTGGTTTCGATTTGCGCGCGTCGGAGTTGGATCCGTTTGAGAAAAATACGTTCACCGGCATCAAGTATCACCGCATTACCGGCCGCGACGGTGCCAAGGAATATTACGAACCGGAAACGGCGCACGCGCTCGCGCGCGAGCACGCCATCACCTTCGTGGAACGCCGTCTGCGTCAACTCGACATCGTGTCGGCTGACGTTCCCTCGCCGTTGCTGACCATTCCGTTCGACGCCGAGCTTTTCGGGCATTGGTGGTTCGAGGGACCGATCTTTCTCGAGCACGTCCTCCGCGAAGCGCACGCGCGCGGGTTGCCGCTCACCACTCCGTCGGATTTTCTGGCCAGCAATCAGACGCATCAAATCACGCGCCCAGCGGCGTCGAGCTGGGGCGATAAGGGATTTCTCGATGTCTGGCTGGACGACAGATGTGGCTGGATTTATCCGCATCTTTTCGCAGCGACGCGCCGCATGACCGCGCTGGCTAAAAAACATGCACAGAGCGTGTCGGCTGACGACGAACGCGTGCTGCGCCAGCTCGCGCGCGAGCTTCTTCTCGCGCAGAGCAGCGACTGGCCGTTCCTCATTCGCAACGGCACCGCCACCAGCTACGCCACGCAGCGCGTGCGCTCGCATCTCAAGCGCTTCGCGAAAATCGCCGGCGATTTCGAGCGCGGCCGGGTCGATCGCGATTTTCTCGCGCAATGCGAAGAGCGCGATAATTTATTCGCGTCGGTGCACTGGCAGCATTTTCTCGCGTGAACGTCCGGACAATTTTTCAGATCGCGCTGTTTGTGGTTGGCATGAACGCCTTCGCGCAAAGCCGCAGCGTGCGCCTCAGCTTCCTGCCGCCGCCGCTCGAAGGCACGGTGAGCCTCGGTATTTACAACGCCTCGGGCCAGCTCGTGCGCGTGTTGTGCCAGGAAGCCAACTTCGATGAATTCAACATCGGCGCCGACGCGTTGAACACGAAGTGGGATGGCAAAGACGACGACGGCGTAGTGGTGCCGCCCGGCAAATATTCCGCGCGGGGCTTCCTCATCGCGCCGCCAAAAATTGACGAGATCGCTGACGTTCCATCGCCGACGCCGGCAGCAACGCCGCAAATATCACCGGAGGCTTCGCCGACTGTTTCGGTGTCGCCAACTCCAACGGCAACGCCGTTGCCAGAATCCGTCGCCGTCCCTTTGATCGCGAATCCACTAAATAACAACGATCGCCCGGTAGTGAAACTCGCCGTCGGTTTCGACGACGAAAATTCTTTTGTAAAAACGGCGGACGGATTGCCGGTCATCACCATCGCGCCGGCTGGCGATACCAAGCGCGCATGGATCACGGCGCGCCCGGACAAATCGCTCGATGTGTTCCTCGATAACGGCACCGCCGTGCGCCAATTCCATCTCAGCGGCGCGGCGCGCATGATGGCGTTCGATGCCGGCGAGTTCGAATTGAAGTGAACGCGTCGCTCGCCAGCGCGCGGAATCTTTGTTAGTTAGCGCGCCATGGCCACGGAGTTTCAGCATACGCTCGTAAAATCGGCCGGCTTGAGCGGCACCTCGCTGCACACCGGCGAGAAAGTCACGCTGCGTCTCCAGCCCGCGCCGGTCGACCACGGCATCAAATTCAAACGCAAAGATCTCGCCGACGAGCCGACCATCGACGCGCACATTTCAAACCTCAAAACGGTCGAGCGCGCCACCACCATCGGCGAAGGCGCAGTGCGCGTGCACACGGTCGAGCATGTCCTTGCCGCATTGAGCGCGATGGGCGTCGACAACGCGATCGTCGAGATGGACGCGAACGAGCCGCCGATCGGCGACGGCAGCGCGGCGCCGTTTGTCGACGTGATCAAGAAAGCCGGCATGGTGGCGCAGGAAGCGACACGGAAATTTTTCGACGTGCGCGAGCCGATTCACATCGAATCGAAAAGCGGTTCGCTGCTCGTCATCCTGCCCGATTCGAAATTCCGCATCTCGTGCACGCAAGCCGGACCGGACAATCGCTTCACGCAGTTTTACTCGACGGAGATCACGCCGGCGAATTTCGAGAAGGAAATCGCGCCGGCGCGCACGTTTGTTTACTACGAAGACGTCGCGCCGTTGATGGAGAAAAATTTAATCAAGGGCGGCAGTCTGGAAAACGCCATCGTGGTGCGCGGCGAAACGGTGCTGAGCAAAGAGCCGCTGCGCTTCACGGACGAATTCGCGCGCCACAAAATTCTCGACATCGTCGGCGACCTCTCGCTTGTCGGCGCGCGCGTGCGCGGTCACGTCATCGCGATCAAGCCGGGCCACGGCGCGAACGCGGAACTGGCGCGCGCTCTCGTGAAAGAGATCGCGAAATCAATCGCGCTGTCTGTGCCGCGCTCATTTCCTCCGGGCGAGAGCGGGCTGGATATCAACGAAGTGATGGCGATGCTGCCGCACCGTTATCCGTTTCTCATGGTCGATCGCATTCTCGGTTTCGATGGCGAGAACAAAGTCACGGGCATGAAAACGGTGACGATCAACGAACCGTATTTTCAGGGGCACTTCCCCGGCCACCCGGTGATGCCAGGCGTGATGCAGGTGGAAGCGATGGCACAGGTCGCGAGCCTGCTGCTGATGAAACTTTCGGGCAGCTCCAGTCGCATCGGCTATTTCCTGAGCGCGGACGAAGTGAAATTCCGCAAGCCGGTGTTTCCAGGCGACACGCTCTTCATTCACGCGGAATTGTTGAAGGCGCGCGGCGGCCGCATGGCGAAAACGCGTTGCCGTTGCGTGGTGAACGACGCGGTCGTCTCCGAAGGCGACCTGATGTTCGCGTTTCTCGATCAATGAGCGACGCGCAGATTCACCCGACCGCGCTCGTCGATCCGTCCGCAAAACTCGGCGCCGGCACCGCCGTCGGCCCGTACTGCATCGTGTCGGCTGACGTTGTCCTCGGCGAAGCGTGCTGGCTGCAACATCACGTCACCGTGTGTGGCCCGTCGCGCATCGGCGCGCGCAACAAATTTTACGCCTATTGCTCGATCGGGCAGCAGACGCAGGATCTGAAATACGCCGGCGAGCCGACCTACCTCGAGATGGGCGACGAAAATGTTTTCCGCGAATTCTGCACGGTGAATCGCAGCACCACGAGCGACGGCAAAACGATCGTCGGCCATCGCGGAAATTTTCTCGCGTATAGCCACGTCGGGCACGATTGCGTGGTCGGCGACGGCGTCATTTTCTCAAACAACGGCACGCTGGGCGGGCACGTCACTTTCGGCAATCACGCCATCGTCGGCGGCCTCACCGCAGTGCACCAATTTTGCCGGATCGGTGACTACGCGATCCTCGGCGGCTGCTCGAAAATCACGCAGGATGTGCCGCCGTTCATGATCGCCGATGGCAATCCGGCGGACATTCGTGGAGTGAACCTGGTCGGGCTCGAACGCCACGGCTTTGGGACGGAGAGCGTGAAAGCGATCAAGGAAGCGTTTCGCCTGATCTACCGCTCGAAATTAAACACCAAGCAGGCGATCGCGGCGATTCACGAGAAGCTCGAGGCGCGCGAGGAGATCACGCAGATCGTGCAGTTTATCGAAGGCACGCAGCGCGGGATTATTCGCTAGCGCAGAGAGCCGTCCGCCGCGGCAATTTCGTTCGATTCCTGAGTGACGATGAAATCACCGTTCGCCACCTCACCCGATCTCGGCAAAGGGCTCATCGCCGGCGTGGTCGGTGGTTTGGCCGCGTCGTTCATGATGGAGCAATTCCAGGCGCTCTGGAGCAAAGTGAGCGACGAAATTCATCCCCGCAAAAAGCCGGGACGGCGCGCCGATCCCGCCACGGTGAAAATGGCGCAGACGGTTTCGAAGGCGGTGACGGGCGAAAAAATTCCCGCGGCGCGCAAACCGCTCGCGGGCGAAGCAGTGCATTACGCAATGGGTGCGGCTTCGGGCGCGATCTATGGCGTCGCGACTGAGCTGGCGCCGTTCGCGGCGGCGGGCGACGGCCTCGCCTTCGGCACGAGCGTGTGGCTGGCCGCTGATAACGGCATCGTGCCCGCGCTCGGTCTCGCGAGGCCAGCGAAGGAAATTCCGTTTTCGACGCACTTCTATGCCCTCGCCTCGCATCTCGTTTACGGCTTCGTCGCGGAAACCGTGCGGCAAGCGCTGCGGCGCGCGTTGTAGCGGCGGTCTGCGA
>JALYTV010000027.1 GCA_030854105.1 Verrucomicrobiota bacterium
GCTCTATGAACAGTCGAGCTTACCCCGGGTATTCGCTGCGGTCCGGCGGTCATAGACCGCCGCTACAGTACTTTTGCCGTTCCAATCGCCGGACCGGCGCTCGAGGGATTACTTCTTATACGCCGGATTTATCGGCAGAATTGGCTGTTGCATGACGTCCTGCTCTTCTTCTTCGTCCTTCGTATTGAACGGTTCCCCGCCGGGGGTGACGAGTCGCGCCGTGACGAAGATGACGAGGTTGCGCTTGATGTGCTGCTCCGCGTTAGTGCGGAAGAGCCTTCCGACGATCGGAACGTCTCCGATGATCGGCGTCCGATCTTCCGTCTTTTGTACGTCTTCTCGCATCAATCCGCCGAGCACTACGGTCGAGCCATCGTAGACGCTCACGCTAGTAGTCACTTTTCTGGAGCTAAAGATCGGCTGGTTGATGACGTTGGGGGTAATCACCGACGCCGGAGTGGTGATGAGTCCACCAGTAACCGTGTTAAGAAACGAGGAACTAGGCTGCAGAATCGGACTGCCGTAGTTGATGAAGCCCTCAAACTCCACCACTTGCGGCACCAGATTCAGGTCGATCGTCACCCCATCAGGGCCGACGACTGGTTCCACTTCGAGCGTCACACCTGTGTTTCGGGTCTCAAAGGCGGTCGGCGTGATCGGAACCGTGCTGCCACCGGTAGAAATAATAGTCGTTCCACTCGTCCCCCCATTAAAACTGCCAACCGTTTGCGGAATTTGCGGCGCCTGAAACTGCGTCGGATAGCGGAATTCACGCACAATCTCGATGGTCGCGCGCTGGCCACTCTTAGTAGTCACGCGCGGTGCGGAAAGGAGGTCGATCCCTTTTTTCTGATTGAGTCCGCGGAGGACCGCTTGAAAAGTTGCGTTCCCTAAGGTTCCGCTAAGACCAAAAATGCCCGGGGCGACGTTTGCCTGCCCCGTCGTGCCTGCGATAAGAGCGTCGATTGCATTCTGGCTAATGGCGTATCCGCCGCTGCGATTTCCAGCGGTCACGGGCTGCTGCCCCGTGGGAAGGCCGCCCGTCAAAAAGGGGAAATTAACTGGCAGAACGGGAGTACCGTTCCCAGACGTGCCTCCGCAAATGCCAGGTTACCCGGAATGTTGAAAGGAGCGAGCAACCAATCTACGCCGAGCTCCTTCGAGTTCGTCTGCGTGATCTCGATGAACTTCGATTCGATCTCGACCTGCTTCGGGCCGGAGACGCTGGCCTGCTCCACGATCGCGTCGACTAATTCCAAATTGTCGGGCGTATTGCGCACGATGAGGCGGCTGCTTTGGGGAAGGAAGTTCGCGCTCGAACCAGGAACGGTTGAGAAGGGCACGCCCTGGCTTTCCAGGAAATCGCGCGCCGTTTCGCGGCTGACCAATTGCTGGCCCCCAGTCGATTCCTGAGTGCCGGTTGCGGTGCCGCCTCCCAAACCCGTGGCGCCGCCGGCGCGACCCGCTGGAGGTGCATTCAGTAGGCCCGCATTATTGTTCACCGTGCCGCTGATGAATCCGGGCGGGACACGATATTCCTTGGTGATGAGTTCGTTGCTCTGTTCGCTCAAAGGAATAATCGAGACCGCATACGGCTCGACCTTCACCTTGAGCCCGGCCTGGCTGGCGATGTAACGCAGCGCTTCGCCGAGCGGGATTTGGTTGAGCGTTAAAGTGATGCGCGCATCGGTCGGGTTGATCGCCGGAGCAACTGGCGCGGCCGGGGCCACGGAAGCGGGGATGACGGCGGCGGGCGGCGCGGTCTCGCCCGCATCGAGCGCGGGGACAGGGCCATTCGCATCCGCAGTTGTCGTCGTCGTGCTGGTGGTGGTCGTGGTAATCGCGGGCGCGGGCGGCGCACCGCCGCCCGGCGCGCGCAGACGCAAAACGATATCGACCCCGCGGCGGCCGTCGGTGCCGGGGTCGTTCGCGATCGCTTGCTGGCGCAAAAAGTCGATCGCCTCGCGAATGCTGGCGTCGCGAAATTCGATGCGGGGAATAATGATCGTGCTCAGCTTGTTGTTGATGCGCGCGGTGCCGGTCGCGTCTTTTTGGAACGCGTCGGCTAATGGTCCGACCGTCTGCCCGTACTGGCGCACCGGTTCTTCCCACGCTTTTTCCACCTGCCACACCGAGCGCCCGCGCGTCTCGTTGTAGGCCTCCTGCGCGTAATGATATTTGGTGTTATCGAGCTGTTCCTGCCCGCGGCGCGCGGCAGTGTTGTAGGGATCGATCGCCAGCACCTGGTCGTAACGCTTCTGCGCCATGTCGTAGCGGCCGGACTTGTAGAAGCCCTCCCCTTCCGTGAGCAATTTTTTCACGTCCTCGATTTTGGCGAGGAATTTCGGGCCCATTGTTTTGTTGATGTAACCGGGCGTGTGCAAGTGCGCGAGCAGCGTGGCCGCTTCGCGACAACGCGGGTTGTATTGATCGCTCAGAATTTCGTTCAGGATTTGCTCGGCCTCGGCGTACTTGCCTTCGGCGACGCGTTGCTCGGCCAGGCGCACCCCGCTTTCGCAAAAGCCGTCCATCGCGCCGTCGTACGATTTCCCCGCCACCGCCGAAGCGGGCAGGTTAATGAGCGCCATGCGGAAATCTTCGTGCGCGGGCCCGAATTGCCTCGCTTCCATCTCGACGCGCGCACGCGCCAGCGCTTCTTCGCCGTGCGGGACGCGGGCTTCGCGACGCGCGGCTTCGCGATCGGCGATGGTGTCGACGGTTTGCGCGATGCTGACTAGCGGCAGCGCGAGGAGGATTCCCGAGACGATCGCTCGGGGGAGAGCTGGCATTTTTTTCATGGAGACGGCGATCTAAGGCTTGAGCAGTCCGATTTCGATCGGCGCATCGGGCTTTTGCATATTCACGATGACCGCTTTCGTCGGCTGAAGGTCGATCAGTTTGTATCTGATTTCCGTGAGTGGCCGCAATGAAAATTCCGCGCTTTTGCGCACGGCGAACTCCTCCCCCTGCGTCGCCGCCGAATCTTTCGCGTCTTTCCAGGTGTAAACGAAGTCCGCCACCGCCTCCGGCGACAGCGCCACCTTCTCCTTCACCAGCGTCAACGGATCGCCCGTCTCCGTATTCTCCAGCGCCAACTCGGAGACGTCCTCTTCGCCGCCGGTGGTCGGGTTCGGCGCCGCTTTCTCGGTGTAGCGCACGATCTTGAAATGCGTGCCCGCGATGACGTCGCCGATTTTCAGGAATTGCGTCGGCTCTTTCAGATCGGTGGTGTTGATGATGAACGTGTCGCCTGTTTTCGAATCGAACTTCATCCGGAACTGTTCTTCCTTGTACGACTTCATCTTCAATTTCGTGAGGTAATCCGGATGCGAATTTTTATCGGTCGGGTTCGTGTGCGCCTGGTACTCGTCGAGGTTGGTGAACCCGTCGCCGTCGGGATCCTGCTCGAGCGCATCGGAGTCCTCGATGCGCAGGCCTAATTGCTCGAACCACGCGTTCGGCACCGGCGGATGCACCTCGGTCGATTGCAACGTCGCCGGCTGGCCGTTTGCGCCGATGAAATGTTTCTCGGGCACGAACAAGCCGGAGCGTCCGCCGAAAGTCCATTGCGACGGTTGCGCCAGATTTTGCGCGGCGAGGTCCAGCTCGTTCGCCTTGCCCGGCGGCGAGGCCGGCCGCTGCGGCGGGCGCGAGAGCCCGTCGTTAAATTGGAAATGCAGCGCGTTCCAAAAAATAGCGCGCCCGCTCAGCAGTAACACCGCTATGGCAAAACCGAGCGCCAGCCGTTCGTAATGTTTCTTCGCCCAGTCCATCACATGGAAAAATCAGCCAGCTCGACCTGCGCGGAGAGATCGATGTGTTCTTCGCCGACGATAAATTTCAGCACGCTGGCCGGCGACGCGGCTGGCGCGCCTGCTTTTGCCGGAAGCGCGGGCGTCGGCACCGCCGGGCTGTTAGCCGACGCGATCTCGCGCGCCGGGCCTTTCTCTTTCTCGTTCTTCACATAGAGCGTGCGAATGATGAAAAACTGTTCGTTCGCCGCGGAGATTTGATTCACCACTTTGCGCGCAACCGAAGGCGACGCGGCGATGGTGAATTCCACCGCACGATGCTCCACTTTTTTCGGCGGCGTCGCGCCGGGTTTCGCGTTCAACGCCGTCGGCACCGCGACCGAACCCACGCGATGGAACATCGTGATCGCATCCACGCGCGCTTCGATGATCAGCGTGACCAGGCGCTGCACCTGCGCCAGCTCGCGCCCAAGCCGCGGCGCTTCTTCCGTGGAAGGCAACGCCGCCGCGTATTCGTCGAAGCCGAGCACGAAGTTCTCCGGCAATTTCACGCGTTGCACGCGCGCGGCATCCGCGACCGCGATCTTCGCCTGGTTCAAGCGCGTCTGAAATTCGTTCGGCGCCATCGGCATCTCCGGCAGCACGCGCGTCTTCAGTTCCGCTTTCAATTTATCCAGCGCGCTGTGGTAAGTCGCCAGCTGCGATTTCAATTTGCGCACGTTGGCGTCGCTCGAATACGGATTGCCGCTCTCGAGCCGGCGCTGTTCGGTCGCGGAATCGGCATACTGCGCGCTGGCATTTTCGAAATTGCTGTGCGTCCACCACAGCAAAACGAGCGCGAGCAAAAGCGCGCCGCCGCCGAAAATGGCGAGCCGTTTCACGAATGGATTTTCCCAATTCATGGCAGCGGCTGCTTCTCCTTCAGGTCGAGCTGGAGTTCGTAGGGAAACGCCCACTCCGTGTTGTTCGGCATCGTCGGCCGCATCGCGCGCTGCTGATTATTCGGATCGATCGCGAAGAAAACCGAGCGCGTAAGATTCTTGAAATAATCGGTCACGACTTCCTGCTGGCGCGGATTCGAGAGATACAATCCGCGAATGAGCAAACCATCGATGACCGGGCCGCTCGCCGAATTCTTCGGACCGCGCGGCAACGGCGCCGGCGTCGGCGATGGAACGTTAGACGACGCGATCTGCACGCCGGTGGGCACGACCGGTTTGCCGCCGGAAAGCGGAATCAATTCGGTGATCCAGATATTTTCCTTCGGCAAACGCGTGTTGAGATCATCCAGCAAGCGCGGCCAGAACCCGCGCGCCTTGATCGCGTCGAGCAACGGATCGGCCACCTCATCGAGCGCCCTGGCATCTTTTTTCACCGCATCGATCTGCGTCTGGTAACCGCGCAACGAATCGATGGACGCGTCGAGCCGTTGCTTGCCGCTGGCGAGCGCGCTCGCGCCGCGCGCGTAGTACGCGCTCCAACCCAGCAGCGCGAGCACGACGCACGCGACGGCCGCGACCAGAAACGGGCGGCGGCGCTCGACTTCCTGCGCGCTGACCACGCTGGCCGGCCGCAAATTCAATTCCATCGGGCAACTCGAGACCGCGCGCAGCGCGAGGCCGACGACTTCGCCAAGCAAATGCGCAGACGACGCGATCTCTTTCGCGTTCGCTTCCGGCGCGACGGCGACGTTGCGCAGCGGATTGAAAAACTCGAGCGGCGCCTGAAGTTTCTCCTGGAAAAATTCGCGCATGTAGGGAATGCCCGCGCTGCCGCCGCAGAGATAAATGCGCGTCGGCGCGTTGCCGTTCTGCTGCGAACGATAGTGGCTGATCGAACGCATGATCTCGGCGTGCAACCGCGTCATGGTGGTGCGAATAATTTTCGACATGCGCGCGAGATCGGGATCGCTCGGCTCCGCATACGCGCCGCCGAGGCTGACGAAGCCGCCGGCTTTCTTGCGCGACTCCGCCATCGCCATCGGCTCGGAAAATTCCTTCGCCAGCGCCGACGTCACCGAGCTGCCGCCAACCGGCACGCTGCGGGTGAAAACTTTGCCGCGTTCAATGAAGAGCAGATTGGTGGTGCGCGCGCCAAGATCGATGAGCAGCGACGGCTCGGTCACGTCGCTGTAGTTGTAACGAAAGGCGTTGTAGAGCGCCATGGTCGCGACATCGATCACGACCGGTCGCAATCCCGCCGCTTCGACCGCGCCGTTCAACCCTTCGAGCAAATCGGATTTCACCGCGACGAGCACGACCTGTAATTGTTCGTCGGCGCCGCCGCTGACCAGCTGGTAATCCCAGACCACTTCATCGATGGGAAACGGCACGTTTTGCTGCGCTTCGAACGCGATGATGCGCTCGATTTTTTCTTCTTCGACCGCGGGCAGTTTCACGAAACGCGCGAAGACCGACTGGCCCGAGATCGCGTAGTTTGTGGTTCCACCTTTCACGCCGATGGTGGCGAGCATTTCCTCGAGCGCGCTGGTAATTTGCGCCGGCGGCAGCGGCGGACTGTCGCTCAGAATTTCGCGGCGCTGCACCTCGCGCAAGACCAGGCCGCCACCCGCGTGCGGGCGAAAATCGCCGACCGAGATCGACTGCGATCCCAGATTAACCGTGACAATGCGCGCCGGCGCGGCCATCTGCAATCAGCGCGCCGGCGCCTTGATCTGGCAGTAGCGATCCCAGTAAAGGGGCGCGAAAGGAGTTTCGTTTTTGTTCAACACCAGCCCGCTCACTTGCGGGAGCGTGGTGTACCACTGCGGCGCCGCGCGCACCACGCTCATCTCATCCTGCATCGCGCCTTGTTGCAAAATTTGCACCGCCACATTTTGCAGCGAGGAATTGTTCACTGTCTTGCCATTCATTAAACGCAACAGCGTTTTCGGCGTCACATACATGACCGAGCGATTCTCGCGGCCGGCCGGCACATTCGTGTGCGTCACTTCGCCGGTGAGCAATTTGCCGTTGAAGAGAATGAAATATTTGAGCGTGAGATCGTCGGTGAATTCCGGCGCGGCGGCGAACGTCACTTCCACTTCGAGCCAGCGATCGCGCTGGTCGGCGACGAACTGCTCGGCGCCGGTGTAGGTAAATTGCGGCGACGAAATAAAATTCGGCGTGATTTTGGTGATCTTGAACTCCTGCCCGCCTCGCTGCGCAAAGAGTCCGGTCGCCGCCGCGATAAAGATGAGCGCGCTGGCTATGATTCGCCTGTTCATTTCGCCGCTTCTTTTATCGGCTCGAGGTGCTGACGGAAATAATCGATTGTCTTGCGGATGCCTTCGTCGAAATCGACTTGCGGCTCCCAGCCGAGCACTTTTTTCGCGCGCGTGATGTCGGGCTGCCGCACTTTCGGATCGTCCACCGGCAGCGGCTTGTTTTCGATCCCCGATTTGGTGCCGGTAATGCGAATAATCTCCTCCGCGAATTGTTTGATCGTCATCTCGCGCGGGTTGCCGATGTTCACCGGCTCGTGAAAATCGCTCATCGCGAGCTTGAAAATGCCGTCGATTAAATCGGAGCAATAACAGAACGAGCGCGTCTGCGAGCCATCGCCGAAAATGGTGAGCGCGTCGCCTGCCAGCGCCTGGCCGATGAACGCCGGCACCACGCGCCCATCGCGCAAACGCATGCGCGGGCCGTAAGTGTTGAAGATGCGCACGATCTTGGTGTCGATGTGGTGATAGCGGTGATACGCCATCGTCATCGCTTCCGCGAAACGCTTCGCTTCATCATAAACGCCGCGCGGCCCGATCGGGTTCACGTTGCCCCAGTAATCTTCCTTCTGCGGATGCACCAGCGGATCGCCGTAGCATTCGCTGGTCGACGCCAGCAGGAACGTGGCGTTTTTCGCTTTCGCTAATCCAAGCGCGTTGTGCGTGCCGAGCGCGCCGACTTTCAAGGTGGGGATCGGCAGTTCGAGATAATCGATGGGGCTGGCGGGCGAGGCGAAGTGGAAGACGAAATTAATTTCGCCTTCAGGCGGCACGATGAAATTCGAGACGTTGTGCTTGATGAAACTGTAATCAGGATTGGCCGAGAGATGCGCGACGTTGGCCATGTTGCCGGTGACAAGATTGTCGATCGCGATAACGCGATGGCCTTCGGCGAGGAGGCGATCGGTGAGGTGGGAACCGAGAAAACCGGCGCCGCCGGTGACAACAGAAACAGGCTTCGACATCGCCCGAGTGATTTACTTGCGGGAAGATGCCTTTGCCAGCAGAAAGGCGCGCGGAAGCTGGCGTGTTCCACCATTCCGCTCATAGACAGCGCGATCTGCGGATGGGCGAGGAATCGAGCCGAACGGCACAGAATTCGCTTTATAGAGAGTGCAAATGAATGCCCCCGTCGGTCGCCCAACCGCCCCAATGCCCGAAAACTGGCTCGACGACTGTTCGTTTGAGTCGCGCCAGGAAACCGTCTCGCGCGGAATCGCGGCTGGAGTTTTGAGCCCGAAGGCCGACCAAGCCGTCGCCGCGCCAACTGCCGTCGTCGTTCCGCCACCGGCGCCAGCGGTGGCCACGCACCATTCGCCGTCCGCGGTCGACGCAGCCACGCGCGCTTCGGAAGTGCACACTTTTCGCCAGCTCGCCGCCGATGCTTACAACGGCGAAAAAGGCCCCGGCTCCTGGCCGGAATACATCGTCTTCGGGCTGATCGCGCTGCTGGCCGTGCTTTGGCCGATCCTCGCGATCATGGGCGTGATGTCACGCCATCATTAGCGCTACCAGAGCTTTTTGCCGGGTAGCGTCGCCTTCGGTTCGCCGTAGTCGTCGTTGAACACTAGCGTGCCGCCGTGATCGTCGCTGCTCATCACTGCGGCCTCTTTGGCATTCTCGCCCGCGACGCCAGCCGAACCGCGTTTGCCGTCGCAACTTAAATAAGCGACCACCGCGCCATCGGGCCGCTTGATTGCCAGCATCCCCTGCCCAGCCGCCGCGGCGATTTCTGCCACCGGCCGGCCGTCGGCATTTGCAATCACGATCGAGCCGCCGGCATCGCGACCGACGATCAACGCCGCGATGCGCCCTTGCGGTCCCTGCGTGCTGACTACGCCGCCCACGTCGCTTACCTTCAGGCCCGCGCGCGGCCGGCCATCAGCCGACGCGACGTAAATTTCCCCCGCGCCATCCTTCGTCTCGCCGATGGACACGACCATCTGCTGGTCCTTGTTCCAAATTTCAAAATGCGCGCTGCCCTCGTCGTCGACTTGAAAAATTCCGCGCGCGCGGCCTTCGGCATCGTTCAGGTAAATCGCGGCGCCGCCCTCCTGCGCTTTCAACACGATCGGCATGCGATCGCGCCGATGCCGAATCGAGAGAATCTCGGCGTCGAGCAACAGGAACTCCGCCGGCGTTTCCTCGGGTGAACTCGTTTGCTGCCCGAGCACGCTCAGCACGCGATCGAGATCGCGCCGGAGCCGCGCCACCTCTTCTTTCAATTCTGTCGTTTCATCTGCCATAACAGCGATAGTTTCCGTTTCCTGCGCTTTTCATCTATTCCTTAAGTAGAGGAATTGCCAAAACTAAGATTTTCCCATGACTCGCATTCTTTCCGGGATTCAACCGAGCGGCGTTCTCCACATCGGAAATTATTTCGGCATGATGCGGCCGGGCATCGCGCTGCAACACGAAGGCGAGGCCCTTTACTTCATCGCCGATTACCACGCGCTCACCAGTCTGCATGATCCGGCCGCGCTACGGGAAAATAGCCGGCGCGTGGCGCTTGATTTCCTCGCCTGCGGGCTCGACCCGGAAAAGGCCGCGCTTTTTCGCCAGAGCGACGTGCCGCAGGTAACGGAACTCGCGTGGCTGCTCTCGACCGTCGCGCCCGTCTCCCGACTCGAGCTCGCGCATTCCTATAAAGACAAAACGGCGCGCGGTGTCGCGGCCTCCGCCGGATTGTTCACTTATCCGGTGCTCATGGCCGCGGATATTCTGATTTACGACAGCGACATCGTTCCGGTCGGGCGCGACCAACGCCAGCACATCGAGATCACGCGCGATTTGGCGACGCGCTTCAATGAGACGTTCGGCGCCGGGCAGACGCTATTGAAACTTCCGGAGCCGCGCATTGCCGCCGCCACCGAAGTTGTTCCCGGTATCGACGGGCAAAAAATGAGCAAGAGCTACGGCAATACCATCGACATTTTCGGCGACGAAAAGGAAACGCGGAAACGCGTCATGAGCATCGTGACCGATTCGACGCCGGTGGAAGCGCCGAAGGATCCGGCGAATTCCACCATCGCGCAGCTCTATTCCCTGTTCGCTTCGGCCGACGAAGTCGAAACGATGCGCCAGGAATTTCGCGCGGGTGGTCGCGGTTACGGCGATTTCAAGAAACAGCTCTTCGAAAAACTGTGGACCTACTTCGCGCCGATGCGCGAGCGCCGCGAACAAATTCAGCGGGACAAGAATTACATCGATGACGTCCTGGACCGTGGCGCAAAACGCGCCAACGAATTAGCCGACCCGATCATGGCGCGCGTCCGCCAGACGGTCGGGCTGCGCTAACAGCGCTACACGCTCGCGCTCTCTCTCAACTCCGCAAAAATCATGCGGCCACCCGCGGTTTGCAGCGTCGACGAAACGACGACCTTCACCGTTTGCCCAAGTCTTTCGCGCGCGTGATTGACCACGATCATCGTGCCATCGGGCAGGTAGCCAACCGCTTGATGCGGATCGCGTCCCTCTTTCGTGAGGTGCAGCTCCACTTCCTCGCCGCCGATCACCGTCGGTCGCAGCACGCGCACGAGATCGTTCAGATTCAACACCGACACTTCCTGCAAGCGCGCCACGCGCGAGAGCGCGTTGTCGTTCGTGAGCAAACGCGCCTGCAATAATTTCGCTGTGCGCACCAGTGATTCATCGACGGAGCCCGCTTCCGCGACGCTTTCGTGCACGGTGAGCTCGATGTCTCGCGTCCCTTGCAATTGGTGCAAAATGTCCAGCCCGCGGCGACCGCGTTCGCGCTTGAGCGCATCGCGCGAATCAGCCAGCGTCTGCAACTCGGTCAAAACGTAGCGCGGCACAATGAGCGCGTGACTGAGAAAACCGGTGGCGCACAAATCGGCGACGCGACCGTCGATGATCACGCTGGTATCGAGCAGCAGCGGCTCGCGCTCCGTGCGTTCCCGCGCAAAACGCACGTACGGGATCAGCAGCGAGAATTCATCGCGCCCGCTGCGCATCGCCAGCATCATGCCCAAATAAGCGAAGAGCGTGTAGACCACGAGCCGCACCGCCCATTGCATGACGTCGGATTGGAAGCGCAGGACGTCGGAGGCGGCGAGCAGATTCGCGAAAACCAAACCGAGCAAAAGCCCAAAGGTCGCGGAAGAAAATGTGCGCAGCGAAATGCCTTTGAGCAGTTGATCAAGCAGCACGATCACGAGGCCGGCCACGAGTCCGACGAGCAATCCCGGCGTGGCGCGGCCGGCCAGAAACTCCCGGGAAATAAGCGCGCCGATCGCGGCGCAAAAAGTCACGAAAAGCGTGCGGAGAAGATTGACGGTGAGCCGCGGGATCATCGCGATCGGCGCTTCGTCGGCTCGCTCGGCGGTTCGTTCCTCGCCGCGCTATCGCGATAAAAAAGAATCCCGTGCGCGCGCAGGTTGGCGACCAGCGCTCGCAGATCGCGCGCGAGATCGGGATCGTTGATCATGCTGGCGAGCACTCCGTTTCCACTCTTCGCATCACGCAACAATTGCGTCGCGGTGGCAAGCGTTTTGCGTCCTTCCCCGAGCGTTTCCTGCAAATCGTCGGCGTCTTTTTTTGCCGAAACCATCGTGGCGTCCGCCTTGTCCGCGACGCCATCGAGCTTCGTCGTCGTCTGAGACAGCGACGTCATCGACTCGTTCAGATGTTCGATGCTGCCGCGCAAATTCTTCAGTGTTTCCGGCGAGAGCGCCTCTTTGTTCAGGCGATCGAACGTGCCGTTGATGTTCTGCACCGTCTTGCGCAAATCGGCGATGAGCAGGCTGCCGTCCTTGGTCAGGTCATCGATGCCGGTGTCGCGCGTACCGCTCACCAGCGAGTTTTTGGGGATAAATTCCTTCGGCACTCCCGACGGCATCGAGACCGTCACGTAACGATCTCCCAGCAACCCCGTACTGCCGATGGCAAATTTACTGCCAACCGGAATCTTGATGTAATCGTAGATGCGCAACGGAATGAGCACGCCATCTTCGTTTTTGGCCAGCCGCGGTGCGCCAGCGACGCGCCCGATCTTCGCGCCGCTAAAGAGAACGTCGGCGCCTTTGAGCAGACCGGCGGCGTTCTCAAATTGCACCGTGAGGTTGTAGTAACTCTTCACGCCTTCGCCGAGCCGGCCGAATTCGAAAACGTAACCGGCGATCATAGCCAGCCCGATGGCGACGAAGATGCCCACTTTCAACGCGAGACTGCGATCGGGATTCACAAAGGCTAACTTACGCGCCCGCGCACAATCAAAAGCGCAAAATTCATGCCTGCGATTTTCCTTCCAGAAAATCGCGGAGGATCGGGTCGTCTGTGCGCTGGAGTTCCTCCGGCGTGCCGTAAAAATAAATCCGGCCTTCGTGCAAATACGCGATGTGATCGCCGACGTGAAACGCGCTTTTCATGTCGTGCGTCACGACGATGCTCGTCATCGCGTACTTGCGCTGCAGCCGACGAATGAGCTGATTAATCGAATCGGAAACGACGGGGTCGAGCCCCGAGGTCGGTTCGTCGTAAAGCACGCCGGCGGGCTGGCGAATGATGGCGCGAGCGAGGCCCACGCGTTTGCGCATGCCGCCGCTCAAGCTCTCCGGCATTTTTTTATTCTCTCCTTCCAGCTCTACGACTTCGAGCACTTCGTTCACGCGCTTGCGCATCGCGGCGCGATCTTTCATTCCCGCCTCGAAGAGCGGGAAGGCTATGTTTTCTTCGACCGTCATGGAATCGAAGAGCGCGCCGCTTTGAAAAAGAATGCCGACTTTTTCGCGAATGGCGCCGAGTTGCCGCTCCTTCAATCCGATGATGTTCTGGCCGTCGATCCAGATTTCGCCGGCGTCGGGTTTCATCAAGCCGATGAGATTTTTCAGCAGCACAGATTTACCGCCGCCGCTGCGACCGATAATGACGAGCGTCTCACCGCGCGCGACATCGAGGTCCACGCCGCACAAGACTTCCTGGCGCGCGAGACTCTTGCGCAAATCGCGCACCGCCAGCATCGGGCCGGATGGCGCCGCTTCTGTAGAGGCCGCCGTCCCCGGCGGCAAAGCTTGTTCAGGCATACGCTAGACTCGATCAATAACCGCAATTTCGCCCTGCAATGCCCAATCATCGGTCTCCCTCCCCAAGCCCGCACCAACCGGATTTTTCTTAATGTAATTCCATTTTTGCCCATAGCTCTCATCGCTACGCAAAACGTGATCAAAAAATCCAGGCTGCCAATTGCCGCCAACGGACAAGACCGTTCGCTTCAAACCGCGAATCCAAATCCCGAGATTAAACTCCGCCTGCCCTTGCCCAAACAAATGGAGATGATCCGGCATCATGACGTAACGCCCCACCGCGATGTCTCGCGTACGCGCGTGATCAAAGTAAGCGCGCAGCTTTTCGTGAACGCGCTGGTTATCGAGCAATGGGCGACGATGAAGTGTGTTCACGGTGACGAACCAGACTGGGTGATCGGGATAGATACGCGCCAGTCGCGGAGGTTTTCCTTTTATCACGGATCACGAAGCTGCCGCCGGGGACGGCGGCCTCTACAGGAGGAATTCTCGTTAGCCGACGCGATCATTGGTAGCCGGCGGGATAGACGATGTTGAGCGCCATGGTGAGGAAGAAGTTCGAAATCAAGACCGCGAGCGAGGAGACGACGACCGCTTCTGTGGTCGCGCGGCCGACGCCGACGGCGCCTTCTTTTGCGGTCAATCCGCGATGGCAACTGATGAAGACGATGAGGATCGCGAAGCAGAACGCTTTGCTCAATCCCATGATCAGGTCGCGCAGTAACGTCCAGCGCACCATGTTGGCCACATAGTAAGTCGAGTTCACATCGAGCGCATAGGCGGCGACGAACACACTGGCGAGGATGCCGCAGCCGATGCACTCTGCCGTCAGCAGCGGCACGGAAATGACCATCGCGAGCACCCGCGGCACGACCAGATAATCGACCGGATAAACCGCGAGCGCGCGCAGCGCGTCGATCTGCTCCGTTACTTTCATGGTGCCGATTTCGGCCGACATCGCCGCGCCGACGCGACCGCTAATCATCAGACCCGTAAGCACGGGGCCGAGTTCGCGGCAGATCGCGACGGAAACCACTGCGCCGACGGCAGAGCCCATGCCGAGTTTGTTGAATTGAAAATAAGTCTGCGCAGCGAAGACGGCGCCGGTGAAGCCGCCGGTGATGATGACGACCAACTGCGAGCGCAAACCGATGTCGACGATTTGCTCGAGCATCAAACGCCAGCGCAAACGATGTGTCAGCAACGAGCGCAGCGTATCCACCGCCAGCAGCACGATCTCGCCCAGCGCACGGAAAAACGTAATCACTGGCGCGCCGAGCAGAATGAAAAATTTCATGAACGGCGGAGCGATCTTAGCTGACGCGCTCAGGCAGCGAACGGTTGTGTTTTCGCTTTCGCGCGCAATTCGTCCGGAATCGCGCCGATGAAGCGCGGCTCGAGTCCGATCTTGCGGAACATCGCGCGCAATTCCCGAAGCGTCGCCGTTGGCGCCTCGCACTCGAGGTAAACGAGATCGTGATTGCGATCGACCTTGTAGTGCAAACCGGCGACGGCCGCCAGTTGGTGATCCAGTTCGAGGATTTTATCCAGCTCGCGCAAACCGGCGGCGTAAACTTCCAGCTCGATCACGGCGGTGAATTTACGGACGCGATGGCGGATGCGAAAGCGAAAAGCGTGTTTGCGTCGGAAGCGCGCATGGCGGAGGAATTCGTTGATGATAGCACGTGCTTTGGCGGTGGTGGCGGGGTTGGCGTTGCTGGCCGGCTGCGAAACGGTGCCGCAGGGAATCCAGGCGGCGAAAATGTCGATGGCGCAGCGTTACGCGGCGGAAGCGCCCGGCGATTACTTCATCGGCCGGCGTTACTACAAACCCGATTTCAAATTCTGGGGCTACGTGCGCAAGCCGGGCCAGAGCTGGAGCGAGGCGAAGCTGGTGATGTTGAATGAAAAGCAGAAGCTGGCGCCCGATCGCGAGCATCTCAGCTTTGGCAGCGACAATAATTACGAATACAAGCTGACCGGTTACTTCAGCGGCGACACCGTTTACGAACCGGCGAGCAACGGTTTTTATCCGGAATTTGTGCTGAAGAACTACCAGGTTATCTCGACGAATCCGCCGCCGATTTTTCCCAGCCAATTTTCTCCGCGCGCCGCCGCCGAAACGAGCCGCTATAAAATCGAAAAGCCCTCGCTCTAAAGCTCGCGACGCGCTGGCAGGCGAATTCTTGCGCTTCCTCGCGGTCGAGCGCAACGCCTCCGCTCGCACGCTCACCGCTTACGAGAGCGCGCTGTCTAAAATCCGTGCGCACCTGCAGGGCAAAGCTTGGACGAAATGCGCGCCGAATGATTTTCGCGATTACCTCTTTCGCGTGATGAAAGAGAACGCGGCGCGAACCTACATCCGCCTGCAATTCTCCGCGCTGCGCACGTTCTACAAATTTCTGCGCCTGCGCAAAGGGCTCGCGATTGATCCGACCGCGGAAGTGCAATTGCCGAAGCTCGAGAAAAAATTGCCGGTCGTGCTCACGTGCGCGCAGATAGGCGAGCTGCTGGACGCGCCTTTGAAAGCCGAGCCGGCGAAGCAAGCGCCATCCTGGATGCGCGAACGCGACGCCGCCGTGCTCGAATTATTTTACAGCAGCGGCTTGCGCTTGAGCGAACTGGCCGCGCTCGAGGTCGCCGATGTCGATCTCTACACCGAATCGGTGCGCGTCTTCGGCAAAGGCCGCAAGGAACGCGTGTGCCCGGTCGGCCTGCCCGCGCTCGAAGCCGTGCAGCGTTACCGCGCGGCCGCGAAAGTTCACGCGGGTCCGCTCTTCATTAACAAGCAGCGCCGTCGCATCGCGCCGAGATCGATCTGGCTCATTCTTCGCCGCTACGTGCGATACACCACCATCCCGATCTCAATCAGCCCGCACAAACTCCGGCACAGTTTTGCCACGCACCTGCTCGATAGCGGCGCCGACCTGCGCAGCGTGCAAGCGCTCCTCGGTCACGCGAGTTTATCGACGACGCAAATTTACACGCACGTCACCGTCGAACGTTTGAAGAAGGCCTACGCCGACGCGCATCCGCGCGCGTAGTCGTCGAACGTCATCCCAAGCGCAAGCCGAAGGATTCCGTTGAAGTTACCGCAAAGCTCCCGCGACGGGATCCCTCGACTGCGCTCGGGATGACGACACCTAACTGGCGTTCGCCTGCGCAGCGTCGTGCGAAATGCTCGAGTTGAACACGAGCTTGCCGCCTTCGGCCGTGACGCGAATGGTGTCGCCACCTTTGATCGTGCCGCGCAGCAATTCCTCCGCAAACGGATCTTCCAAATAACGTTCCACCGCGCGCCGCATCGGCCGCGCCCCGTAGGCAGGATCGTATCCTTTCTCGATCAGAAATTCCTTCGCCGCCTGTTCGAGTTCGAGATGAACTTCTTTCAGTTTCACGCGATGCAGCACTTTCCCGACTTCGAGTTCCACGATCTGGATGAGGTCGCCCTTGGTCAGCTGATGGAAAACGATGATGTCATCGAGCCGGTTAATGAACTCCGGCTTGAACGCTTTCTTCGCTTCCTCCAGCAAACGATCGCGCATCGCTTCGAACTCGTGTTCACCGAGCGGTTTTGTGGCGGCAAAGCCCATCGTCGTCTGCCGCTTCAACAATTCGGCGCCGACGTTCGACGTCATAATGATGATGGTGTTGCGGAAATCGATTTTGCGCCCGAGGGAGTCGGTCACTTTTCCATCCTCGAGAATTTGCAGCAGCAAATGCATCACGTCCGGATGCGCCTTTTCGATTTCATCAAAGAGCACGACGGAGTACGGACGACGGCGCACGGCTTCGGATAATTGTCCGCCTTCCTCGTAACCGACGTAACCCGGAGGCGACCCGATCAGACGCGACGCCGTGAATTTTTCCATGTACTCGGACATGTCGATCTGGATCAACGCGTCGCGATCGCCGAACATGAATTCCGCCAGCGTTTGCGCGAGGAACGTTTTGCCGACGCCGGTCGGACCGAGAAAAATAAATGACCCGATCGGGCGCCGCGGATCTTTCAAATCCGCCCGCGACCGGCGCAATGCTTTGGAAATTGCGACGACGGCTTCCTGCTGGCCGATCACTTTGCCCGTGAGCTCTTCTTCCATGTGCAGAAGTTTTTCGGTCTCCTTCTGCTCCATGCGTTGCAGCGGCACGCCGGTGACTTTCGCGACCACCGACATCATGTCGTCAGCCGTCACGATCACCTCTTTTTCCTCACGCTCTTCGCGCCATTTCGCCAAAATCGAATCGAGCTTGTCCTTCGCCTGCTTCTCTTTGTCGCGCAGCGACGCCGCCTTCTCGAAATCCTGCGCCTTGATCGCGCCTTCCTTTTCGCCGCGGATGGTCTCGATTTCCTGCTCGATGTTTTTCACGTCGGGCGGACGCGTCATCGAATTGATGCGCGCGCGCGCGCCAGCTTCGTCCATCACGTCGATCGCTTTGTCGGGCAGAAAACGCCCGGTGATGTAGCGATCGGACAGTTTAACGGCAATCTCGAGCGCTTCGTCGGTCAGCCTCGCTTTGTGGTGCGCCTCGTATTTTGGACGGAGACCTTTCAAAATTTGCAACGCTTCGTCCGGCGTCGGTGCTTCCACTTTCACCGTCTGGAAACGGCGTTCGAGTGCGGCGTCTTTCTCGATGTATTTGCGATACTCGTTCAATGTCGTCGCGCCCACGCACTGCAATTCACCGCGGCTCAAGGCCGGCTTGATGATGTTACTCGCGTCCATCGCGCCTTCGGCTGAACCGGCGCCGACGATGGTGTGCAGCTCGTCGATGAACAGGATCACGTTTTTGGTGCGGCGAATTTCGTCCATCACCGCTTTGATGCGTTCCTCGAACTGACCGCGATACTTCGTGCCGGCGACCATGAGCGCGAGATCGAGCGTGATAACTTTTTTGTCGCGCAACAATTCCGGCACGTTGCCGCTGGTAATTTCCTGCGCCAGACCTTCCACGATCGCCGTCTTGCCCACGCCCGCTTCGCCGAGCAGCACCGGATTGTTTTTCGTGCGGCGGCAGAGCACCTGGATCACGCGCTCGATTTCGTTCTTCCGGCCGATCACCGGATCGAGTTCGTTTTTCTTCGCGAGTTCCGTCAGGTCGCGACCAAACGCACGCAGCGCTGGCGTCTTCATATCCTTCTTGCTGCCGGTCGTCTGACCAACTTCCGGTTCGGATTCGCCTTCCGGCGGTGTGAAATTCGGATCGAGCTCCTTTAAAATTTCGTTGCGAGTACGCTCGATATCGATCTCGAGACTCTTCAAGACGCGGGCGGCCACGCCTTCGCCCTCGCGCAGCAGGCCGAGCAGAATGTGCTCGGTGCCGACGTAGGAATGATTGAGCGCCTTTGCCTCCTTGCCCGCGAGCGCGAGCACTTTCTTCACCCGCGGCGTGTAGGGAATATTGCCGACCATTTTCGTCTCCGGTCCGGAGCCGACCTGCTTCTCGACTTCCATCCGCACTGTCTCCAGATCGAGACCCATCTTTTGCAGCACGTTCACCGCCACACCCTGGCCGAGTTTGATCAGGCCCAAGAGCAGATGTTCGGTGCCAACGTAATTGTGATTGAAGCGGTCCGCTTCCTTGCGGGCAAGTTGCAGAACCTGCTGCGCGCGGGGAGTGAAATTATTCATGCGATGGAGACGTGGAACCACCGGCTGACCCCGGCTCCCGCGCCACTTTACTGATATCAGGTTTAGGAAAGCTTTTCAAACGTTCGCGGATGATTTGCGCGCGCAGATGATCGCGCTCTTCCGCATTCAATTTCTGTTGCGTGCTCTTTTGCAAATGAGCGGGCTGGGTGTCGATGAAGAGTTCGTCGACCGGCAAACGTTTGTCTTCGGGAAACGCGCCGAGATCGACGCCGAGCTTCATAATGGACAAAAGATTCAGCGCTTCCTTCGAAGTCATGGCGTGCGCGAAAGTGAGCAAGCCGTAGGCGCGACCGATTTGATCTGACAACGTGCTCGATTTTTTTTCGGTCAACATCTGTCGCGCGTGATGTTCTTTCTCGATGATGGTCTCGATTACTTTGCTCAAGCGGGCAATGATCTCGTCTTCTTTTTCGCCGAGCGTGGTCTGATTCGAAATCTGGAAAAGATTTCCCATCGCTTCCGTGCCTTCGCCATACAATCCGCGCACAGCCAGCCCGATCTTGTTGACGGCCTGGATGACCTGATTGATCAGCTCGCTCAGGACGAGGCCGGGCAAATGCAACATCGCGCTGGCTCGCATTCCGGTGCCGACATTCGTCGGGCAGGCGGTGAGGTAACCGAGGCGCGGGTCGTAGGCGAAATCGAGTTTCGCTTCCAGCGCGCTGTCTACTTTATCGACAAGTTTGAACGCCTGCCGCAGTTGCAGTCCAGAACGGATCGACTGCATGCGCAGATGATCTTCTTCGTTCAACATGATACTGAGCGTTTGCCTGCGATTCATCACCACGGCACTGCCCGCGCTTTTCGCCGCGTGCTCGCGACTGATGAGATGGCGCTCCACTAGAACCTGTTTCTCCACCGCGGAGAGATCCTGCAGCAATTCGGAAAACGAGTCCTGCATTTCCGGCAACTCTTCCACGCGCGGCTTGATCATCTCGAGAATGGCCGTGCGCTCCGCCTTTTTCGCCCAGCCGGGGAAGGAGCGATTGCGCAAATTGCGCGCGAGCCGCACGCGACTGCTCACCACGATCTGATGATGCGGACCTTCGCCCCGCAACCATTCGCCGGCATTCGCGATAACGTTGTGAAACTTCATGAGGGCACCGCCAGCTGGTTCTCCAGTTGTTTGATCTCGTCGCGCAACGACGCCGCTGTCTCGTAATTTTCTTCTTCGACTGCCGTGCGCAAATCTTCCGTCAGCGTGCGCATGCGATCGCTCAGTTCCAAAGTTTTTTGCGCGCGCAGTGGTTGTTTGCCGACATGCTCGGTGCCCTTGTGCATCGCTTTCAAAAGCGACGCGAGACCGTCGGAGAACGCGAGGTAACAACTGCTGCAACCGAGCCGACCTGTTTTCTTGAAATCGGCCTGCGTAAATCCGCACACCGGGCAGCGCGTCGTCAGCGCGCCCTTCTCGATCTCCTCCGCCGCGCCGATGCCGAGCAGCAAATCCGCCAGCGCAAAGCCGGTCGGATCCTGCACCCCTTTTTCCTTCGAGCAAGATTCGCAGAGATTCACCTTCTGTATCTTCCCCTCCAGAATCTGGGTCAGGAAAACCGTCGCATCATTGCATTTGCAAACGTCGCACAACATCTCGGTAAATTAGACCTTCGCCGCCGCGAAACATTCAAAGCCTGCCTTAGGCTTTAGCATACCTCGCGCCTGATCTGGCCTCACCCGGTATTACGAAAAAATGGGCGTGCCGGTTTCCCTCACCATTTCGCGGAAACGCGCAATCGCCCGCGTGGTAATCGCGCCCGGTTTGCCGCTGCCGATGGTGCGGCCGTCGGCCTTGATCACCGGGATCAATTCCGCCGCCGTGCCCGTGAGAAAACATTCGTCGGCGACGAAGACATCGTGTCGCGTGATGTCCGTCTCGCTAATCTTAAGGCCGAGTTCCGCCGCGATGTCGAACACGACCGCGCGGGTAATGCCGCGGAGCGCGCCGGCTGAAATCGGCGGTGTGAAAATCTCGCCGTGTTTGATCACGAAAATATTGTCCGCCGTGCATTCGGCGACACAGCCTCTGTCATTCAACATCAGCGCTTCGTCCGCGCCGGCCAGGTTCGCTTCGATGCGAGCCATCACGTTGTTGAGATAGTTCAGCGATTTCACCGCTGGGTTGAGCGCCGCCGGATTTGTGCGCCGGGTCGCGCAGGTCACGACGGTGAGTCCGTTGCGATATTTCTCTTCGGAATAAAGCGCGATCGGCGCGGCGATAATGATGACGCTTGGCCGCTTACATTGCGCGGGATTGAGGCCGAGGTTGCCGACGCCGCGCGTGACCACGAGGCGAATGTAACCGTCACGCATGTCGTTTTTGCGGATCGTTTCCAGCAGCGCTTCCGTCATCTCGCCGGCGGTCATCGGAATCTCGAGACAGATGGAACGCGCCGAATCCCACAGCCGCTCGAGATGGGCCTCGAGTTTGAAAACGCGGCCGTGATAAAAACGAATGCCTTCAAAAATGCCGTCGCCGTAAAGCAGGCCATGATCGAAGACCGACACCTTGGCCTCGCCTTCCGGATAAAATTCGCCGTCGACATAAATGGCCGACGTTTTCGGAGCCGCTTTCGTCGCGCGCGGCTCATGGGCCGGTTTCAGCGCCGCGTTCCCGTCCTTCTCCAATAACGCGGCGCCGCCTTTGCTCTCTTCAGTTTTCGTAAGCACACTAAAATTTCGGACGTTCAGCCGGCAATTCAAGCGGCAATGTCGTGATCGCGTCGGCTAATTCAGCTGCCCATCGACGATGCGCAGCTCGCGATCGCCCCGCGCGGCGATGCGCGGATCATGCGTGACCACGACCAGCGTCTTATTTTTTTCGCGCGCCAGCGCCATCAGCAAATCCATGATCGTGTCGCCTGTTTTCGAATCGAGATTGCCCGTCGGCTCGTCGGCGAAAACAATCGCGGGATCGTTGACCAGCGCGCGCGCGATCGCCACGCGCTGTTGTTCGCCGCCGGAAAGTTCCGCTGGCAAATGTGGCAGGCGCTCGCCCAGACCAACCGCACGCAAGCATTCCTCCGCCGCCGCCTTTTCCACGTGCCGTCCGATCATGCCGGGTAGCATCACGTTTTCGAGCGCGGTCAGTTCCGGCAAAAGAAAATAACCCTGGAACACGAAACCCATCTGGTGATTGCGCAGGCGCGCCTGCGTGCGCGAGCTGCCGCTGTAGAGACGCTGGCCGTCGAAATCAACCGTCCCATCCTCGGGCCGCTCCAGGCCGGCCAGGGTGTAGAGCAAGGTCGTCTTGCCGGCGCCGGATGCGCCAACCAAGAATACCGCGTCGCCGCGCTTCACTTCCAGCGAAATGCCGCGCAGCACTTCGATGCGACGCGATCCGATGCGAAACGAACGGCGCAGATCGCGCGCGACCAGTTGCGAGTTCACCATGAGCGCGACGTTATCGCGTCCACCGCCTCGCGGCAATCGACGCGCTTTAGCCGATGAAGCCGAGCGAGACGAGCGTGGGCCGGTCGACCGCCGCGCTGACGAACAGTCCCGCGTCGCGCTGGTAATTCGCCAGCGCCGCACGCGTGTCGGGACCGAGCACGCCGTCGACGGCATCGTTGAAATACCCCAGTTCCTGCAAAACCGACTGCACGTTGGCAATTACCTGATCCGGCGGCAACCCGTCGTAGCCGTAGATCGGGTCGGCTGACGCATAAACGCCGTAGGAATCGTCGTAGCCGAAAGCCGGATACCAGTAACCCGCGTTCCAGCCGTAATAGCCGCCGCCGATGAAGATGACAGTGCGGCAATGCGAGCGCCACCAGTTCGCATCGTGCCGCCGGCCAGCGCCCTCCCATTGGCGCGCCTGATGGAACGATTGCGTGTTCTCGTTGTTGAACGGGATCACGCGATTACCGCCGTGGCGGCGAAAATTACCCGCGTTCCCGCTGGCAACCTGTCCGCTCTGCATCTGCGCATTCTGCTCGCCGCGATCTTGGTGCTGCCGGCGCGCTTGCAAGTTGCTCAGGATATTGTCCGCCGCGTCAACGCGATTGATGGCTGTCGTTCCCGGCGTATTCACCGGGTGCCGATTGATCTGATACCCACGATTGAAATTGCGGTTCAGCTGAAAGGCCGCGCTTTGCTGGTTACTGTTAGCCGACCCGATCTGCCCTTGTGGAACCACGCGCTGCCCGGTCGCGCCCTGCAAATTTCGATACGCGCGCACGCTGCGGGTTTGCGCGTGCTGCGACGTGGTAACAACGGGTGCGGCGTTGCCGCTGTCGCTCTTCTTGCCGCTTTGATCGTCTCCGAACGCGCTCGCTGCCAGGATCACCACCGCTAAAATTCCATACATTTTCTGCATGTTGACCTCCACGGGATAAGACAACTCTCGTCGTCACTTTATTCAAGTGATTGCACCAAAAAAAGAAACCGCGCGGCAGGTTGCCCCGCCGCGCGGTCACGAACCCGTTCGTTTTACGCTAACCCTAAACTCGCCAACGTCTCGCCGTCGATCGTCGCGGTCACCGCGAGTCCGTTCTGCGCTTGGAAGCGCTCGATGGCGCCGCGCGTTTGCGGCCCGAGGATGCCGTCGATCTGCCCGTTGTAGTAGCCCTGCTGAGCGAGCGCCTGCTGTACCTCGACCGTGATATCGCCGGGCGCGTAATTGTTGTAGCCGAAGATCGGCCCGTCATACACGAAGGAGGAATAAGGAGCGTAGCCATAGGCCGGGTACCACCAGCCCGCGTTCCAGTAGTAATAGCCGCCACCGTAAAACACGAAGCGATTGTAGTGATTATGCCACCAGCGGCGGTCGTGCCGGTCGCGAATGAAGCTCCGGCGCGCCAACGCGTACGAGTGGTTATTGCCGTAGTTAAAATGACGCACGATTCTGGTGCGATTATTGGCCCTGTTATTGACCACCACGTTGTTGTGCCTCTGGAAGCTCGTGACGTTGCGGATTTTCGCATTCGTCGTGTTGTTGAATTTGGCGGAGTTGACGCGATCAAAGCGCTTCACCGAATGGGAACTGACGTTCCCGTTAAAGTGATTAACGCGGTGAAAGCGATTGCCGGCGGAAAAGTTTCGCGCTTTCACCCGCGAGACAGCCGTTCGCTGGGCGGCCCTTTCCTTGCCCTTGCCTTTGCCATTTCCATTTCCATTCTCGGCGAAGGCCAGCGGCCCTGCGGCGAGCGTTATTACTAATCCGAGCGCGAGTGCAGTTTTCATAATGTTGTCTGTCTTTGGTTAGACACCTAACGATTCGGTTTATTCAACACTCTTGGCCGCCTTTTTGGAAATCGCTCAACCCGCCCACCGCCTGCTGCCGCATCGCCTCAAACAGAACGATGCCCACCGCCGTCGCCAGATTCAGACTGCGCGTCCCTCGCATCGGAATCGTCAGGCAATGTTCCGCGTTCGCCGCCAGCAGCGGCTCCGGCAACCCCTTCGTCTCCCGCCCGAAAACGAGGAAATCTCCCGGCTCGAATTTCGCGTCGAAATAAGGCCGTTGCATTTTCGTCGTGAGAAAGAAAAAACGCCCGGCGACCTGTTTCGCCCGCAGTTCCGCGAAACTCGGCCACGTCTCGACCTTCACCTCACTCCAGTAATCGAGCCCCGCGCGCTTCAACTCGCGATCGTCGGTCGAAAACCCCAGCGGCCCGACCAGATGCAACGTCGACCCCGTCGCCAGGCAAAGCCGCCCGATGTTCCCCGTATTCGGCGGAATCTCCGGCTCGACCAGGACGATGTTGAAAGGAGAATTCATCCGCAGATTACGCAGATGAACGCAGATTAATTAGATGAGAACTCCAGACCAGAAGAATTCCCTCTTCCGCAAAAATCGGCGTCAATCGGCGCAATCTGCGGATAACAAATCAGTTTAGCTTCGCCGCGACCAGCTTCTCCAGCTTCACAATATCCGCCGCAAACTTGCGTATTCCTTCCGCCGTTTTCTCCGTCGCCATCGCATCGTCGTTCAATTGCAAACGGAACGATTTCTCGTCGATCTTGATCTTCTCCGCGCTCGACTGCTTCGCTCTTTCCGGACTCAATTTCCGCTCCACCGTCTCCGTCGATTTCGAAAGCTCCCCCATCAATTCCGGGCTGATCGTGAGCAGATCACAGCCAGCGAGTTCTAAAATCTGGCCTGTGTTCCGGAAACTCGCGCCCATCACTTCCGTCGCGTAACCGAACTTCTTGTAATACGCGTAGATCTCCTGCACCGACTGCACGCCCGGATCCTCCGCGCCTTTGTAATCGCGATTGTTCGCTTTCTTGAACCAATCGTAAATCCGGCCCACAAACGGCGAGATCAATTGCACCTTCGCCCCCGCACACCGCACAGCCTGCGTCAGCGAAAACAGCAGCGTCATATTGCAGCGAATTCCTTCCTTCTGCAGTTGTTCCGCCGCCAGAATTCCTTCCCACGTCGACGCAATTTTAATCAACACCCGCTCCGGCGCGATCCCGCGCTCCTTGTAAAGCGCAATAAGCCGGCGCGCTTTCGCGATCGAACCTTCCACGTCGAACGAGAGTCGCGCGTCCGTCTCCGTTGACACCCGACCCGGCACGATCTTCAAAATCTCGCAGCCGAATTTCACCAGCAAATGATCGATCACATCCTCGACCTGCTCGCTGCCCTTCAATCCCGAGTTCTTCCGCTCGCTCAGCACCTCCTCCAGCAAATGCCCGTACGCATCCTTCTGCGTCGCCGCCAAAATCAAACTCGGATTCGTCGTCGCATCCTGCGGCTGGAACTCCTTCATCGCCTCGAAGTCGCCCGTATCCGCCACCACTTTGGTAAATTTCTTCAGTTGCTCGAGCTGGCTCGTCTCCGTCATCGTCGCCGTCGTCATATTTCCAACTTACGTCGCTGCGCCGTCCCCTCAAGCAGTCGCTTCTCCCTGTAGCGGCGCTCTATGAGCGCCGTCCCCGCAGCGAAACAGGTCAACCTGTCCGTTCGTATGCCGCACAATTGTCGCCTGCCAGCGCGGATAGCTCTGGTGCCCATACTCCGATTTGGGCACCAATGAAGAGGATAGGGTCAGTCCTCACTTTACAATTTGTCGCAGAACATTGGAGACATTACTCGACCCGCCCATCGCCAGGCAGAGCACCTGAGAGTGACATGTGTTTTATGCTCCTTTGGGCTCCAACGTTGCAAGAAAAGATTTCGCGAAGCAACGCTATTTCTGTCTCATTGCGAACTTCATCTGTTTTGGTTCAAATAAATTCAAGAAAGGATCGCGTCTCAAAATTATTTTTTGTTCGCATCTGGAAACGCAATGCTCGGTTTACGGGCCGCTTTGCCTGCAATCTAAGCTGCTTGGCAGGAGATCCGGCGTGTTACGCGTGATTCGGTTTACCCGCAATCCGAGCCGGTTTGAATGACGCCGCGAGCGTCACAGCCACCTTCTTAAAATCGAACATGGTTCAAATATTACGTGTGATTGCCGCGCACGAAAACGTCACGCACGAGCGATTGGCCGAACCAATAAGCTATCTCGCGATAATCGGCGGCGTCGTAGATGACGAAATTCGCGCGCTTGCCAGATTCGAGCGAGCCGATTTTGCCTGCACGATTCAGACTCGCGGCGGCGTTAGTGGTAGCCGACACGATTGCTTCTGCCGGGCTCATCTTCATTTGCGTGACCGCAAGCGACAGCATCATCGGCATCGAGGGCGTCGGCGATGAGCCGGGATTGAAATCGGTCGCGAGCACGACAGCTAGGCCCGCCTCGATCATCGCGCGCGCATCTGGATATTTCTTTGCGCCGAGCGCGTAGACCGAGCCGGGCAACAGCACCGGCTGCACGTTGGCGGATGCCAATGCAGCGATTCCGTCGGCATCCGTCTGCTCGAGATGATCGGCGGTCACGGCTTTTAACTCGGCGGCGAGCCGTGCGCCGCCGGAGTTCGTCAATTGATCGAGGTGCATCCGCGCGCGCAGGCCGAGCTTCGCCGCTGCTTCGAAAACGTGTCGGCTATTATCGGCATCGAAGTAACCGCGCTCGCAAAAAATGTCGCAATACTCAGCGAGCTTCTCATTCGCGACGCACGGCAGCATTTCCTCGACGACGAGCGACACATAGCCAGCGCGATCATCTTTGTATTCCGGCGGCATCGCGTGCGCGCCAAGAAATGTTGGCACCGTTTCCAGCGGCGTCTCGCGACCGACACGCTGGATCACGCGCAGAATTTTCAGCTCATCCTCAACCGTCAGCCCGTAGCCAGATTTCGCTTCCGCGGTGGTCGTGCCGTTTTGCAGCAGCCAGTGCGCATGCTTTTTCGCCTGTGCGAAAAGCTCGTCTTCGCTCGCCGCACGCGTCGCCGCGACGGTAGTGCGAATGCCGCCGCCGCGTTGCGCGATCTGCTCGTAACTCTCGCCGCGCGCGCGCGCTTCGAAATCATCGAGACGATTCCCGCCGAAAACCAAATGCGTGTGCGCGTCGACGAATCCCGGCATCACGACGCAACCGCGCGCGTCGATCACCTCCACATTTTTGTCGCACAGTTTTGCGATCTCCACCGACGTCCCCACGCGCGTGATCGTGTCGTCTGTGATCAGCATGCCGCCGTCTTCGATGAGCGCGAGCTCGCTCAACTCGCGACCGCACCGCGCGCGTGCTGGCCCGCGCAGCGTGACCAATTGCGCCGCGTGCAGGACCGCCTTCACTTCAGTTTGCTCTCGACGATCTGCTCGATGCGCTGAAATTCCGCCGTCGATTGCGCGCGAACTTTTTGCAGTCGCGATTGCAAGCCGGCTTTCACGTTTTCGTCTTTCAAACCCGGAAAATTAATCCGCACGTTAAGCGCGGCGCCGTCAACGCACGCTCGCACCGCGAGTAAACCAACGCCGACGTCCGAGATCGAGGCCGGATTCCCCTGCTCCGCCATTTCGGCCAGCAGCGGATACGCGCGCGAAGCCGCCGTCTCCATCACGCGCAAGGGAATTTCCGCCGCATACGCGTTCGCCGCTTGAATCGCGGCGGAGCGCGCCGCTTTTTCGTCGTCGCTGGATTTCGGCAGCGCGAACGCAGCCATCACCTGGTTGAACGCCGCGGTGTCTTCGTCGACGAGGAAAAGCAATTCGTCTTTGAGCTGCTGCGCTTTCACCGCCCACTCGCTGAAAAAACTGAGCTTCTCTTCCCAGCCGCGCTTGCCGGCGGAAAGATTTGCGACCATGCCGCCCAGCGAAACGCCGAGCGCGCCCATGAGCGCCGCGACCGAGCCGCCCCCCGGCGCAGGCGAATCGCTCAGCGTTTCATCGCAAAACTGGCGCATGTCCATTTTCACCAGCGACTTTTTCGGAGCGTTCGCGTTCATTTTGAGTTCGATGATTTTCTCTTCCGGCACGAACGGTTTCAACTCGCTCAATCCCATCGATTTGATCGCGATGTCTATGAGCGCGTCGTCTGACGCACCTTCGGAGCATTGCTGCTTGCGCAAAAAATAGCGACCCGCATCAGTGAGACATTTCTTCGGCAGCATGCCGACGATTTCGGAACCGGTCACGCGCAAGCCACGGCAATGCGCGGATTCGTTGCAGGCGTCAAACGCCGCGTGCAACGGCGTGACTTCGATGTTGGTGAGATTCATCGAGACCTGCGCGATGCCGTATTCTTCGACGAACCAACCGATCGCTTTCACTTGCGTCAGCATTCCCGGCACGCGCTCCGGTTCGCCGTTGGCATCGAGAATTGGTTTGCCGGTTGGCGTGCCGTCGTCCGTTTTCACGCGTCCATTTTCGCGTACGTCGAAGGCGACCGAGTTCGCGCGCTTCACCGACTTCGTATTCAGGTTCACGTTGTAGGCGATGAGAAACTCGCGCGCGCCGATCGCGGTCGCGCCGGATTTTTCATTGAAAACATCGGGGCCGAAATCGGGCCGGAACGTTTTTATTTTCTGCGCGAAGCCTTCGTATTCGCCGGCGCGAATGACCGCGAGATTGGCGCGCGCCGGATCGCTCGCCGCTTTGTCGTAGAGATAAACCGGGATTTTCAGGTCACAG